>NZ_JBGCUR010000022.1:0-67138 GCF_041361455.1 Chryseobacterium gossypii
ATTACTTTTTATCACAAATTTATTTCTTATTCTTATCCCGAACTCGGGTTAATTAGTTTCAGCAATAACTATCTTTTGATTCTTTTTTTTTATTTTTGGAAAAATTCAACATCATGCCAAATCTGATTTTATTACATGGGGCTTTAGGCCACAGCAGTCAATTTAAGCCTTATTTAGAGAAATTAAGCCCGTATTTTACCGTACATACTCCTTTATTCTCAGGACACGGGAATCGTGAGCTCCCGCAAGAAGGTATTTCTATTGAAAGATATGTTGAGGAATTAGCAGAATATTGTAATGAAAATCACCTGGCTGATGTATATTTATTCGGGCATAGCATGGGAGGTTACGTGGCTCTTTATTATGCTATGAAAGCTCCTGAAAATGTGAACTCTGTAATGACGTTGGGAACAAAATTCGACTGGACTGAAGAACAGGCGCTTAAAGAAAGTAAAATGCTTAATCCTGATACTATTCTCGAAAAGGTCCCGCAATATGCCCAACTTTTAGAGTCTCAACACGGCTCTAAATGGAAGCAGCTGCTTCCGGCCATTGCTGATCTTATGATTGATCTGGGAAAAAAACCACCTTTGGAAGGCAATTTCGCCAATATTAATATTCCTGTCCAAATCATGGTGGGCGACCAAGACAATATGGTAACTATGGAAGAAAGCATAAGGGTTTACAGAAGTCTTCCTGAGGCGAAACTGGCTGTACTTCCCGGCACAAAGCATCCAATGGATAAGGTACGCCCTTTTTTATTATTGGATATGATAAAAGATTTCTGGAACCTTTCCTAAACTTATCTTTGTAGTTTTTCTCCGTAGCTTAAATCTCCGGCATCACCTAACCCAGGGGTGATATAGCCTTTGGATGTCAGCTGCTCATCCAGGGCACCCACCCATATTTGAGCTTGGGGATAGGCCTTTTCAATGGTTTCAACGCCCTGTTTTGATGCAATTGCTGCCACGATGTGCAGCTGAGTCGGTTTTCCGTTGGTCAGCAGATCCTTGATCGCTTCAATCAAGGAGGCTCCCGTAGCCAGCATGGGATCAGCCACTATCAGAGGCCTTCCTTCAATATTCGGGCAGGTAAGATAGTCCTGTTTAATGGAAAAGTAATCATTGGCATCGTGCTTTCTGTATGCTGCCACAAATCCGCAGTCCGCCTTGTCGAGGTAATTCAGGATTCCCTGGAACAAAGGCACTCCGGCTCTTAAAATTGTTGTAACTACCGGCTGCACTGCAATTTCTTTCACCAGGATCTTATCCAGCGGGGTCTGAATCTCAATTTCTTTCTGTTCGAGATTTTTACTGATCTCAAAAGCGGCGATCTCCCCGATACGCTCCATATTCCTGCGGAAACGCATCCTGTCATTCTGGACCTCAACGTTACGGAGCTCATTGATCCAGGAGCTTACTAAGGAAAACTGTGTTGAAAGTATTGTTACCATAAAAACGCTATGTTTGAAAATGCAACGGAATGATGATCAGACCGATTTCATTGCCATTGAATTTATGCTTAACCTTATTCTGTTCTTTTGTTATTGGCAGTCAGCCAATCTATCTGCGGTTTTATTTTTGCCTGAAATACACCTCGATCGGGACTCCGGTGAATCCAAATTCTTTTCTCAGCTGGTTTTCCGTAAATCTTTTATACGGTTCCTTTACATACTGAGGAAGGTTGCAGAAAAACACGAATTGCGGAGATGGCGTAGGAAGCTGGACACAATATTTGATCTTAATGTATTTCCCTTTGATTGCCGGTGGCGGAGTATTCTCAAAAATCGGTAGCATCACTTCGTTCAGCCTGGAGGTTTTGATCTTCTTTTTACGGTTCTCATAAACTTCCATTGCGGTATCAACCGCTTTCAAAATCCTCTGTTTCGTCAGGGCAGATACGAATAAGACCGGGATATCCTGAAACTGCCCGATTTTCTCTTTAATGGCCTTTTCAAAATCACGCATGGTGTTAGTCTTCTTATCTTCGATCAGATCCCATTTGTTAACAAGGATTACAATTCCTTTCCTGTTTTTCTGGGCAATTCCAAAGATATTCATATCCTGGGATTCCCAGCCCTGCGTAGCATCCACCATAATAATCACTACATCAGAGTTTTCAATGGCCCGAACGGAACGCATTACGGAATAAAACTCCAGATCTTCATTCACTTTGGATTTTTTACGCATTCCGGCAGTATCCACCAGAACAAATTCATGTCCGAATTTATTGTAAAGGCTCTGGATACTGTCTCTTGTGGTCCCTGCAATATCGGTCACAATATTTCTTTCATTATCCAGCAAAGCATTCGTCAGTGTAGATTTTCCTACATTCGGGCGACCGGCAATGGTGATCTTAGGCAGGCCTTCAAACGGGTCTTTGTAATCCGTAGTCGGAAATTCTTTGACGATATCATCCAGTAAGTCTCCAGTTCCGGAGCCGGTGGCAGAAGAAATGGTGTAATATTTTTCGATCCCCAGCTGATAGAACTCCGTGGCCGGCAGCTCTTCTTTGGCGGAATCCACCTTATTCACAACAATGTATACCGGTTTATTCGATCTTCTTAAAAGCTGGTAGATCTCATGATCTGTATCGGTAAGCCCTTCTTCCACATTCATCATAAAAATGATGGAAGTTGCTTCATCTACGGCCAGCTGTACCTGCTTACGGATTTCTTCTTCAAATATATCATCAGAACCCACATCATACCCTCCTGTATCAATCACCGTAAATTCTGCACCGTTCCAGTCTGATTTCCCATAGTGGCGGTCTCTGGTAACACCCGCTGTAGAGTCTACAATGGCTTCTCTTCTTTCAAGCAAACGGTTAAAAAGTGTGGATTTTCCTACATTGGGACGCCCAACGATTGCGACAATATTCGACATAAAAAATGTTTAATAAATTAATTATTAATGAGTTTCCCCAACTTTTGGAGCTCAATTTTTTTTGCAAAGATAAGGTTTTATTATTTAGCGGTAAAAATTACCTTTTTACCGGTAAGCTTAGCAAGAAATAATTCTTTGGATTTCGGGTTCCAATTGCTGTGAGCCTACACCAAACAAAAGCAACCCGCTATAAATTAACGGGTTGCTTTTATTTTTGCCATTTTTCAATATTGGTCACATTTTCGTCACTCTTTTAAAGAAAAATTTGAGAAGCTTTATAATTAATGTTTATTTTTTTAACTTTTATAATCTTTAAAAGTAGCATAGCAGTATTAACTCCCCAGATGTATAGTAAGCCGGTCATGTTAATTAAGCCTGACACAAAAATAACAACCGCGCAAATTATGCTTTAACAGCCGTTATATATTATTACTTCATCTGTCAGGATAAAGACAGACAAGATCATCTCTTTATTTGTTTAGGAACAATTCATCATCCATTAATTCATAACGAAATAGAGAAGTCATAACTGTTTATTTAGATTTAATCCGCTATGAAAATTGCTAATATAGAAGATGGAGAAGAATATGTTGACCATACAAAAGTCCCTCCATAAGACCCTGTGGTGCTACCATTTGTATAAACATCTTTTATTACTGTATCAATATTATAAGTTTGTCCTTTTACAAGGTTTATCTGGCCAACGATTCCTGTCGTTACAGGGTTTTGTCCTGCCGAAGTAGAACCAAAAGGTGTTGACATACCATAGAGTGTTTCGGTTCCATTAACTCGTATAGCAATCTGGGTATTAGTAAAAGCAAATGATCCAGGATTTTCATATAATGCCGTATAAATGTTTGCTTGTATAATTAACTTACCATTAGCTGGTGCTGTGTAACTATAAGCCAAACCTGGAATCGGATTAAATGTAGTGGAGCCGTTTATACTCCTTCCGGTACTAAATACATTAAAGGCTATGGATGATTGTCCGCTGACTGCACTTAGATCAGTCCATGAAGGAGCTGTGCCCGGACCATTAGATATAAGCATTTGCCCTGCTGTCCCTGCACTTCCCGCAGTAGATGCATTTCCTCCTACATTAAGTTCATTTGTGACCTGTAAGGAGCCGTTTACATGTAAGTTTTTTTGAGGAGTTGGTGTATTAATCCCAACCTGAGAGTACATAAATAGCGAGCAGATTACCGCTGATAAGGTAAAAATTCTTTTTCTCATTTTAAATGTTTTTTTGGTAAAATTACAAAATAAATTAACATACCCAAATGTGGATCATAAAATATTGAATTTATAAAATATTTGTTATCAAACTCAAAGAACACCTACCTCAAGTATAGGTTCAGCATAATCAACCTACCATAATCGAAACATGGTAAAGCGGTCATTTTAATTTTAAGCCTGACACAACATAGCAATTAAAAGTATGGTCAGAAAGCCTTTTTATCTGTCCAAAATTTTAAAACGATATTTTCGGGCTCAAAAGGATCACCATTATCAGATATGGTATCTATTGTAAGCTGTATTCCGTGAGTTAAATCCTTATCGATTAAAAATTCTGTTTTTATTGGAGTAGAAACAGCTCCACAAAGTATATTCAAAGTTGAAAAGTCATATTTAACCCCTCTCTGCACGGGCAGCATTATTTCAAATCCGTCTTTTGTAATCAGGGAATCCAAACAATCCTTAGATACCGCAACAGTCACAGTTCCCGGAATACTGCTTTTTAATTTTTCTTCCATAATACATCATTTGTTTTTGGCTAAAATACATTTTTATTTTAAAGAAATGAAAACATTTTCATTACTGAAATCAATTGATTTTAATTCAAAATTTAGTGAATAATCACCATAAAAATTTTATAAATCTTATTACTTCACCAGAAAAAGTATATTTATAAACTATTAATAATCATATACATATATTACTAACAATATGTAAACTATATTTTTCAGCCGTATATTTTAATGTATTTATATTTGCACCCAATTTTTAAAAAAAAACATCATAACTTCCATCAAATGTATTGGCCAAAACTCTCAGCAGAAATCATTAAAAAGAAAATATTTGAAGCATTAGATAAAAATATAAATTACAATCAGGGATCTATACTTGGTCTTCCCGGAACTTACCTGAATCAGAAACAGTTTTATAACATCCCGCTTTTAAAAAAAGCCCCTTTCCTGTCGGTTTTAATAAACAATCCTAACCATATTGGCTGTCATACCTACAGTCAGGGAGAGAAATACTTTACCGGTACTCAAAAGCTTGAGATTGATTTATTAAGGATCTGTGCTGAAGAGATTTTAAGTGCACCAAGAAAGGAATATGACGGATATGTTGCTCCGGGTGGCACTGAAGCCAATATTCAGGCTCAATGGATGTATCGCAACCATTTCATGCAAGAAAACAATGCCAAAATCTCAGAAATAGGGGTTATTTTTACCGAAGATTCTCATTATTCCGTTTATAAAGGGGCCAACATATTGGGCATAACCCCCATATCTGTGAAAGTCAATCATTTTGACCGGAAAGTCAATTTGGATGACCTCACGGAACAACTTAAAAAAGCGCAGACCCAAAATATAAAGTACCTGATTGTACATTTGTCAATGGGAACCACCATATTTGGCAGTATTGATGAATCCCAGCCTTTTTTAAAGATCGTCAAACAATTTACCACCGACTATTTTGTTCATATAGATGCCGCTTTCGGAGGCTTTATTTATCCTTTTTCATCACAGGATAAAGATTTAACTTTTGAAAATCCGGAGGTCAGCTCCATTACCATTGATGGGCATAAAATGCTACAAACCCCTTATGGAACAGGAATATTCTTATGCAGAAAAGGGCTGATTGAAAAAGTGCAAACTGCGGAGGCTGCTTATGTTTTCGGCTCGGATTTCACTTTATGTGGCAGCCGCTCGGGAGCCAACGCCGTAGCGGTTTGGATGGTATTAATGGCTTACGGTTCTGCAGGCTGGACAAAGGCCATTCAAAAACTGATCAGTAAAACAGATTACCTGTGTGACACCTTAGATGAAATTGGAATCAGGTACTTCAGAAACCCATATATGAATATTGTTGCCATAGATGCTCAAGATATTTCTGAAAAATTAGCCTTAAAATATTATCTGGTAGCAGATAATTATATGAAGCCCGAATGGTGGAAAATAGTAGTCATGGATCACGTTAAAAAAAACATGCTTGATAACTTTTTACAAAAATTGAAAAGAGATAAAGCCAGAAAAATTGTATAAATAAAAACCTTAGCCTGAAATTTTAGTTCTTGATTTTTTTGGAACTTTATAAATAGGGTAATAAAAAATCTGACTGTCAATAATTCAACAGTCAGATAAAATTCGGTTCATCTCGCAATCAGACCAGATCGAACCTGTCCAGGTTCATTACTTTAGTCCATGCTGCTACAAAGTCTTTGACAAATTTGCCCTGTGCATCAGCGCTTCCGTACACCTCCGCGATAGCTCTCAACTCGGAATTGGAGCCGAAGACAAGATCTGCACGGGTAGCGGTCCATTTGGGCTGCCCTGTTGACCGGTCAGTTCCTATATACAACTCGTTATCATCTGACATTGCTTTCCATTGTGTCCTCATATCCAGAAGGTTGACGAAGAAATCATTGGTCAGTACTCCGGGACGGTTAGTGAAAACGCCGTGCTTCGAGCCATCGAAGTTGGTATCCAGCGCGCGCATACCTCCTATCAGTACTGTAAGTTCGGGAGCTGTAAGGGTGAGCAGTTGCGCTTTATCTATTAATAAGGATTCTGTTGAAACACTATATTTTTTCTTCAGATAGTTCCTGAATCCGTCAGCGGCAGGTTCCAGATGTCCTATTGATTCCACATCGGTCTGTTCCTGTGAGGCATCCATACGTCCCGGAGCAAACGGAACGGCTACATCATGCCCGGCGGCTTTTGCCGCTTTCTCTACACCGGCATTTCCTGCCAGAACAATGAGATCCGCAATGGATATTTTTTTATTTCCCGTTTGTGATTCATTAAATTCTTTCCGGATACTTTCCAGCACATGTAAAACCTTTTGCAATTGAGGCGGATTATTTACCTGCCAGTGTTTTTGAGGCTCTAAACGGATCCTTGCCCCATTGGCACCACCCCTCTTGTCACTTCCCCTAAACGTTGAGGCTGAAGCCCATGCTGTGGACACCAGCTCGGAAATGCTCAGTCCTGAGCTTAATATTTTATCTTTCAAAGCTTCGACATCGGCAGGGTCTACCAGGTCGTGATCAACTTCGGGGATCGGATCCTGCCATATCAGCTCTTCCTGAGGAACTTCAGGACCCAAATAGCGGGCACGAGGCCCCATATCCCTGTGGGTAAGCTTAAACCAGGCACGGGCAAAAGCATCGGCAAAGGCGTCCGGATTTTCGTAGAAATGTCTTGATATTTTTTCATACACAGGATCGAATCTTAAAGAGAGATCGGTCGTCAGCATCGTCGGCCTGTGTTTTTTAGAAGGATCAAAAGCGTCAGGAATAATCTCTTCAGCATTCTTAGCTACCCATTGATGGGCTCCTGCCGGGCTTTTGGTAAGCTCCCATTCATGTTCAAAAAGGTTTTTGAAAAAATAGTTGCTCCATTGGGTAGGGGTTTCAGTCCACGTTACTTCCAGACCACTGGAAATGGCATCCGCACCTTTCCCCGAATTATAGGTGCTGTTCCAGCCCAGTCCCTGGGATTCAACATCTGTGGCTTCCGGCTCTTTTCCTACATGATCGGCAGGACCTGCACCATGGGTTTTACCAAAAGTATGGCCCCCCGCTATCAAAGCCACTGTCTCCTCATCATTCATAGCCATACGCCCGAATGTATCACGGATGTCTTTTGCTGCCGCAATGGGGTCCGGGTTGCCATCCGGGCCTTCAGGGTTAACGTAGATGAGTCCCATCTGCACCGCAGCCAAAGGTTTTTCAAGGTCTCTGGAATGGATATCGCCATCCGCATCATCATCCGTAGGTAATACGGCACGGCTTTCCACTACTCCTTCAGATCCGTGTGAATACCGCAGATCTCCTCCCAGCCAGGTCTTTTCTGAGCCCCAGTATACATCCTGCTCCGGCTCCCACACGTCTTCCCGTCCGCCTGCAAATCCGAAAGTTTTAAATCCCATAGATTCTAAGGCAACATTTCCGGTAAGGATCAGAAGGTCCGCCCAGGATATCTTTTTACCATATTTCTGCTTGATCGGCCATAGCAATCTCCTTGCCTTATCAAGGTTCACATTATCGGGCCAGCTGTTCAACGGAGCGAAACGCTGCTGTCCGGCGCCGGCTCCTCCCCTGCCATCTCCTACACGGTAAGTTCCTGCGCTGTGCCATGCCATACGGATGAATAAGGGGCCGTAATGCCCGAAATCCGCCGGCCACCAGTCCTGGGAATCCGTCATCAGATCATGCAGATCCTTTTTTACCGCTTCCAGATCAAGGCTCTTAAAAGCTTCAGCATAATTAAAATCTTTATCCATAGGATTCGAGAGAGACGAATGTTGCCTGAGGATATCAATTCTTAACTGATCCGGCCACCAGTCCTTATTCTGGGTGCCTCCGCCCGCCACACTCTGTTTTTTCATGGTTCCGTTGTGAAACGGGCATTTACTGATGTCATTCAAGTCTTTTTCCATATATTTAAATTTTTTATGTTGATACGGTTCTTATCATCATGTTCTGACAAACTTACAACACTTAATCAATAAATACAATCTATCAAAATTATTTTTAAGATAGTTAAAAACTATATAAATATTAAAATTGTCATTTTATCATTAACACTTATTCAAAAATCTAATTGTGCAATTAAGTTAACATTTTTAAAGATCAATTTGAATAAAAACAAAACAGCAGGAGCGTTATTTAGAATTGCTCAAATCAATAATCCGTATTTTAGAATCAGTCCAGATATTGTTTATAAAAATTTCACTAACTTTATCTGTTAAGAAAAACCGGTTACCACATGAAAAAAGTATTGGTAGTGATCCTTGTTGCATTTATTATTATTCAGTTCTTTCCCATTGATAAAACCAACCCTCCCGTAAATCCCGGTATGGATTTTCTGAAGATCAAGCATACGCCTTCCGGAACCGCCGCCATCATCAGGACTTCCTGCTATGACTGCCATTCCAATGAAACCACCTATCCGTGGTATTCCAATATCGCACCGGCCTCCTGGCTTTTAAAAAAGCACATTGATGAAGGAAGAAGAGAATTGAACTTTTCTACTTTTGCCATGTATGAGCCTAAAAGACAGGCACACAAATTGCAGGAATGTATTGAGATGATTGAAAAGGAGAAGATGCCTTTGGACTCCTATTTTTTAGGACACCAGAATGCTAAATTGACTTCAGATCAGAGACAGGAACTGATCAGGTATTTCAAAAAGCAAAAAGAGGAAACTGAACGAAAAATGATCTTCTAAAATTGAATATCATGCAGGAAAACTGGAAAAATAAATATGTTGTGTTTTTTGACGGCGACTGCGGTGTCTGCAATTTCTGGGTACAATGGATCCTGGAAAGGGACAAAAAGGACCGGTTTATGTTCGCTTCCCTGCAGTCGGATTTCGGGCAAAAATTTTTATCCGAAAGAGGATTGAAAACAACAGAGTTCAATACCATGTATCTGTGGAAACCCGATCAGTACTATTTGATAAAATCCCGGGCGGTTTTGCAGATAGCCGGTTTGCTGGGCGGCGTTTACAGGCTGTTAGGCATCGGCAGGCTGATTCCAAGGTTTCTGAGCGACAAGCTCTATGATCTGATCTCAAAGAACAGAATGAAACTGGCTAACCAGAAATGCTATCTGCCTACACCTCACCAAAGAAAAAAGTTCATTGCAGTATAAAGCAAAAAGAGAGCGAATGCTCCCTTTTTGCTTTATACTACTGATTCAATGACCATACTGAATAGCTATTCGGAGGGCATTGTATTTTCACCCATTTATCCCCCTGGGTAGTGGGATACCAGGTGGAATGCCCCGTAAAGTCTTTTATCTGCTGGCTGCTCCAGTTGGTCTCCACCCATCTTTCCTGCCAGCCTGATGAATTGTTGATGTACACTACAAGACCCGGGTTACCGTTGTAGCCGTTACGTCTTGCAATATATTCATCGTTATCCGTATAGAGGATAGAGGTTGTTCCTGTTGCTTTGTTATTATGGATCCAGATGAGGTTGTTCAGCCTTTCCTTATCCAGCCATTCCTCATAATCCCTGTAAAAGATCGTCGGATAGCCTTCATGGGTCAGAATATAAGCATAGGCAAGCATTTTATTCCAGATGATATCAGTATCATGATTGGCCACAAATGTCACAGCCCTGAACGGGTTTCTTTTCCACATCATATCGTCATTCAGGATGTTCAGGTTACCATTGTCAAAAGCTTCATCCATTTTGTAATATGCCGCGAAATCAAATACGGAACTGTTGGCATTGTTGGCCCACCATTCCAGGGTATTCACATTAGAATCCCACAGCTCCCCTACGGAGAATCCACCTACATTCGAGTTCCAGGCATTCACTACCCAGGGTCCGAAACCTTTAACGTAATCAAATCTCCATCCATCAAATTTCATCACATTCTTGTAATATTTGCCTACAGAATCATCTCTTCCCCACAGCCAGTCCTGGACATAAGGATTGGCGTGACAAAGATCGGGAAACCCGCCGAAAGCTCCCTCATCATTGTTTCCGTACGCATTTTTATAAAAGTCATTATAATTTCTTGTAAATTTTCCTGAAGCTATTCCCGAGAAGTTGGTCCATGTATTGGTTCCGGTATAAGGGTTATATTCAGACTGGCCCCCGCTGTTATGGTTGATCACGATATCCGCATATACCTGCATATTTTCAGTATGGGCCTTTGTGATCAGGGCTTCCAGCTCTGCTCTTGACCCGAAACGGGTTTCCACACTTCCATTCTGGTTATAATCTCCAAAATCATAATAATCTGTAGGGTCATATCCCATGGAGAAGGCTCCGTTTTGTGCTTTTGAAGCGGGAGGAAGCCATACCGCCCCAATTCCGGCGTTCGACCAGTCGGTTAGTTTTCCTTTAACCGTGTTCCACCAGTTTCCACCTTCCGGAACATCCCAATAAAACCCCTGCATCAAGACTCCGCCACCCGGGCCTGAAACGAATCTGGCACCGGCAGTTCCGCCGCCTATACTGAAAGGCCTGCCGTCATGATGGGTAACATTCACAATTTTATTGTGAACTTCTGATGGTTTCGGGGACAGGATCTCATCAGTGTTCTGACATGAGTTTATAAGCCCCAGCACCACAAAAGAAAATAATACTTTTATTTTTTTCATACAACAAGTTTTTAATTATTAAACCATTAACTAAATTACACTTTTATTGATATAAATTCTAAAGAACATATAATTATCCTGTTTTTTAATAATATAACATATCAATCCGTTGCTTATAATTTCATTAAAAAATCATAAACTTTTAAATTTTCGATACATTTTTTCCATTAATCCATATATTTGCATATTATGGAATACAACACCCAAAAAATTCAGCTTTATATGCCGGAATACGGCAGGATTATACAACAATTGGTTGAGCGTTGCAAAGAGCTTCCTACCAAAGAGGAAAGGAATGAAATGGCAACTGCAATCATTGATTTTATGGGTCAGAGAAACCCTCAGCTTCGTGATGAAGAGAACTACAATCATAAACTTTGGGATCATCTTTTTATTTTAGCTAATTATGATCTGGATGTAGATTCACCATATCCTTTCCCAACCCGGGAACAGCTTTCTGAAAAGCCTAAAAAAATGGAGTACCCTAAACTTCAGGGAGATTTCAAATTTTATGGTAAAAGCATTCTTCAACTGATCGAAAAAGCCATAGAGCTTGAAACAGGTGACGAGAAGGAAGCCCTGATCGAGGTCATTGCCAACAATATGAAGAAATCCTATAATGTATACAATAAGGAACATGTAACTGATGATGTGATCTTCCGTCATCTGAAAGAGCTTTCGGAGAACAGGCTGGATCTGACGGGCATTGATTCTCTCGAAAAAAGCAAGATCTATTACACTGGCAATAATCGTAACAATAAAAGCAACAATAAAAACCAACCGAACAAAAAGAGACATAAAAACAGAAAATAATGAGTGGGACATTTCAAATAAGAGGAGGAAAAAGGCTGCAAGGCGAAATCACTCCACAAGGGGCCAAGAACGAGGCCCTGCAGATTTTATGCGCCGTATTGCTGACTGACGATGAGGTAAGGATAAAAAATATCCCCGATATTCATGATGTAAACCGGTTGATTGAAATCCTGGGCGATTTTGGAGTAAAAGTTACCAAAAACGGAAAAGGAGATTATACCTTCCAATCGGATAAGGTAAATTTTGATTATATAAAGTCTGACGAATTCAAAAAAGACGGGGCCAAGCTGAGAGGCTCCATTATGCTGATGGGTCCGATGCTGGCGAGATACGGTGAGGCCTATATGCCTACTCCCGGAGGAGATAAAATAGGAAGAAGAAGGCTGGATACCCATTTTCAGGGGCTGGTAGAGCTTGGTGCAGAGTTTCACTATGATGAGGAAGAATATTTTTATTCGTTGAGATCTAAAGAGCTCCGCGGAAAATTCATCCTGCTGGAAGAGGCTTCCGTAACCGGTACTGCCAATATTGTAATGGCCGCTGTTCTGGCAAAAGGAAAAACCAGGATTTATAATGCCGCCTGCGAGCCTTATTTACAACAGCTTTGTAAAATGCTGAACAGAATGGGGGCTAATATTTCAGGAATCGGCTCCAACCTGCTGACGATCGAAGGTGTTGACTATCTCCGCGGCACCGAACATACTATGCTTCCGGATATGGTGGAGATCGGGTCATGGATCGGTCTGGCTGCCATGACGAAATCCGAAATCACCATCAAAAATGTAAACTGGAATCAGCTGGGCGTAATCCCTAACACATTCAGAAAACTGGGGATTCAGCTTGAGCAAAGCAATGACGATATTTTTATCCCTGCTCAGGAAAACTATAAGATCCAGAAGTTTATTGACGGATCCATCCTTACCATCTCAGACGCCCCGTGGCCGGGATTCACTCCTGATTTGCTATCCATCATACTGGTAGTTGCTACCCAGGCCAAAGGAAGCCTTCTTGTTCATCAGAAAATGTTTGAATCAAGGCTGTTCTTTGTAGATAAGCTTATTGATATGGGAGCCCAGATCATTTTATGCGATCCGCACAGGGCTACCGTGATCGGCCTTAACCAGGAAACCCCGCTGAGAGGAACAACCATGACCTCACCGGACATCAGGGCCGGAAACGCACTTCTTATTGCCGCCCTTTCCGCGGAAGGGAAATCGATCATCCATAATATTGAGCAGATCGACAGAGGCTATGAAAATATTGACGGAAGGCTGAAAGCCATCGGAGCGGACATTGAAAGAATTTAAGCACCGGGGGCATTTCAGTCATTACACCTCATAAAATAACAAAGGCAGCGGAATTCCGGTGCCTTTTGTTTTGTTCAGGACGCCAATAACCGGCCGCCTGAAATTAAAACTATATGAATCTATCAAGAATATTTCCTGCATACATACTCAACAGTAGTGTTGAGAAGCTTATTTTTATCCAGATAAAATTGCAGCTGATCAAAATCTTCTGAATCCACATTGATGTACAGCTGTACTGAACCAAAGCTGCACCCTTCCACATATTCCACATTGGCAGATAAAACCCTGTGACAAATCCCCAACTGGTTATAAATAACATTCATTAAATGTTCAAATTTCATTTTCCCATTTAATTCTATTTCCAGTATCCATTCTTTTTTGGGCAGGCTCATCTTGCTTTGCAGGACCTGCGGATCAGGGTTGGGTATTATCATAGCAAAAGTTATTGGGTTAAATAAAGGATCTATGGTATCAGCCGCTAAATCTCATCACAAAAATATAAAAAATTATTAGTCTACCAAATTGATAGACTAATAATTTTACATTTGGACAAAAAAAAGAGAAGAACTTCTTCTCTTCTATAATTCCATTATTCTTTCCAATTTATCTGAACCTGCCAATCCATTAGGGTTACATCCCGGCTCACCTTCAGGAACCTTCAGGTTCTTTTGTCTGTAAAATTCTTTCCAGAATTCACTGATCTTTCCTGTATCCGGATCCACAAAGGTCATAGGTTCCAGCCTGAAGATATGATCTTCCCTGAAAGCTCTTTCAACAAAGTCTGAGCAGTAATAGGAGTTATCATTTAAGATATATTCAAAGTTGTAAGGTTTTCCCAACAGGGATTCCGCTTTTTTTATTGCAGGCGGAACGGCTTTTTGATATTCGGGTTTTAAACGGTAAACTATTACTCTTTGCCCATCATCTGCCTGATCTTTAAGAAAATCCTTCAGCAGCTGCTTTTGGGATCCGCCTTTGGGCGCGGCATGCAAAACAAAGGCCTGATTATCATTTTTCTCTAAGATCCCTACATGGTCAAAAGATATGTTTTTCTGTTTTTGTGTAACATTATTGATAGCTCCTGAAAGCCCGGTTTGCTTTGCGGTTACAAAAAGAAGATCTCCATTCCTCAGCCCTGAAAGCCGCGAACTTTTACAACCTGTAATGCATAATAACAGAAAAGTGACAGCCAATAAGTGCCTGAATAGCCTGTTACTTTTTAAAGTTTTCCTCATAGCATTCTATCCAGTCTTTCACCGTCATTTTCCTGCTCACTTCCGCAATGAGCTCAAAAGGGATATCATCCATCTTTTTAAAGCGGACACATGATTTTCCCATATCCAGCTTTCTTTTGGAATATTTGGGAAATTCCGCCACAAACCACTCCAACAGACCGGGGTTTGCATACATCCCCATATGGTAGAAGGCTATAAAATTTTTCTGGGAAGCAAGTCCTATAAAGGGTAACGGTGTGCCCGGCGCACAGTGGTAACCGGCCGGATAAGTTTCCAGAGGAACACCCCACCCTACCATTCCGTAGCTGATATTTTCCCTGAACCCTTCAGGTAAATTATCATTAATTACATCAAACAGCTTTTTAAAGACCTCCTGTCTTTCTTCAGGGATTTTGGAGATATAGTCTTCTATGGATACGGCCTGGTATTTCATTTCATTTTAATTATGAAACAAAATTACGGTAAAAATAAACATAAGTAAAATGAGGCCGGAATATTTATACGGATGAGAAGGCATTCCGTACAAATTTCAGTACTATGCAAAAGTTTTCCCGGCCTCCTGTCACTAATCTGGATGACTAACCATATCAGTAATTCATACTAATCCCTAAAGAAAATCCTGCACTTTCAGGGACAAACCGGCAAACTCCTCCTACACACAGCAATCCTCCACGCTGCCTGCCATAGGATGCCTGAATCCTGGCACTGTTTTTTCTAAAAACCAGCCCTGCGGTATAGTAATGCAGCTGTTTTTCTTTGTCAGGGTTACCATAATTGTACAGATCATTGATAAAAAGAGACCAGTTCTTTTTAAAATTATATTCAGCCAAACCAGCCATCCAATTTCCATGATAAGCGTCCGCCCACTGATGCTGTAACTCTAATTTTACAGAACTTTTCGGGAATTTATAAATATTATCCAGAACTACAGTCTGGGCCTTTACTTCACCCGATGTTTCCTCCGTACGATAGGTATTGTAATATTGATTGATAAAAACAAAAGCGATTTTCCAATTGTCTTTCAGCCTGGTTCTTATATCGATACTTTGGTCAGAATAATACCGGTCTCCTAATTTTAGGAAGTCTGTATCATATTTATCATCGTCATTGATATAAGTTCGGTAAGTACCCTTTAAACCGTACCAGTTGGACATGTTCAGAGACACATCCGTTCCGTATTTTCCACCCAGCAACGTTCCTTTTTTTATTTTATAGAAAATATCGAATTGTGAGCCTATCTCTCCTGCCTTTCTTTGAGGGAGAAAGGTAAGCTGCGGTTGTGCCTGGTAAACATAAATATTGGCGAGACTATAGTCATATTGCTTGGTAAGGGCAGGCACATAGTTCAGAATAGCGTTGTGGTAGATGTTTCCGATCTGATCACGTTGAGAATAAAAGTTGAAATTTTCCAGTCTCCTCAAACTGGCTATTACCCCAAACCGGTTTGTTGCATAGGAAAGATTGAGATAATAAGCGTTTCCCGGAAAGGCATTATTCGCATCTAACTCTGTTACCTGCTTTATATTATCTTTAAAACATCAGCATCAATGATTCTTTTGACAAGCACGAATTTTTCAACAGAATGAATTCATTATATTGCGGTTATAGCCTCTCTATTTACCCTATTCATCAATTCTGCCATAGACTCCCGAACCCGGGGTCGAAGTGTTTAGAAATTACAGCAAAGAGAATAACAGCCTACCATTATTTTAATATTGAAGAATTAAATCTTATTTTTGCCATACAAATTCTTTAAACAATGCCAAAAATTTCAAACAGGGCACTTCATATGCCGCCTTCACCGGTAAGAAAACTGGTTCCATTCGCCTTAAAGGCTAAACAAAAAGGAATAAAAGTATATCATCTTAATATCGGGCAGCCTGACATTGAGACCCCGGAAACGGCTTTAAATGCTTTAAAAAACATTGATTTAAAAGTACTGGAATATGCTCTTTCTGAGGGAAACCTTGAATACAGAAAAGCTCTTACTGAATATTATCATTCTTTGGACTTCA
Organism: Chryseobacterium gossypii; assembly: GCF_041361455.1. Lineage (NCBI taxonomy): Bacteria > Pseudomonadati > Bacteroidota > Flavobacteriia > Flavobacteriales > Weeksellaceae > Chryseobacterium > Chryseobacterium gossypii. Next base: position 16,607 of record NZ_JBGCUR010000022.1, read on the forward strand.
CAGATCTGACTCCTGATAATTTCATTGTAACCAACGGGGGTTCTGAAGCTTTAAACTTTGCTATTTCAACCTTGTGCGATGACGGAGATGAAGTGATCATTCCTGAGCCTTATTATGCCAACTACAACGGATTTACAAGTACCTTCAATGTAAATGTAACAGCTGTCCCGTCCACCATAGACACCGGCTTTGCGCTGCCTCCGATTGAAGAATTTGAGAAAAAAATTACAGATAAAACAAAAGCTATCATTATCTGCAACCCCGGAAATCCTACAGGATATCTCTATACCCATGAAGAACTGCAAAAATTAGCGGAAATCGCATTAAAATATGACATTGTAATTATCTCTGACGAGGTATACAGGGAATATGTATATGACGGAAAACAGCAGATCTCAATGCTAGCATTTCCTGAATTAAGCGAAAACAGCATCATCATTGATTCGGAATCCAAGCGATATTCCATGTGCGGAGTAAGGATAGGATGCATGATCACCCGCTCAAAAAAAATCCACGACGCGGCTATGCTTTTTGCCCAGGCAAGGCTTAGTCCCGTGCTTTTAGGACAGATTGCCGCCACTGCAGCCCACCAGAATGACGGCGCCTACATCCGGGCCGTAAGGGACGAATATACCCACAGAAGAAATATACTGGTTGATCTGCTGAATGCTATTCCCGGAGTGATCTGCCCGAAACCTAAAGGTGCTTTCTACTGCGTTGCCGAGCTTCCCGTGGATGATTCCGAAAAATTCGCCCAATGGCTGCTGGAAAAATATTCCAATAATAATGAGACTATTATGGTAGCGCCTGCAGGAGGCTTTTACAGCAATCCTGAATTAGGAAAAAAACAGGTAAGGATCGCCTATGTTTTGAAGGAAGAAGATTTGAGAAGAAGTGCTGAACTGTTACAGGATGCTCTTCAAAAATATAAACTGGAATTCAATCTGTAATCCAATAGAAATGTCAGCAATAAAAAAAACGGGCATAAAAACAACTTGTTTTTCTGTATTTTTATTGCTGATATTTTCTTCTTGTAATAAAAAAACCGGGAACATTCCCGTAAATACACCTGATAAGATCACCTTTATCAGTGTGTCTGACATCGGGGGAAGCCAGGGAAACTACAGCATTATAAAAGTTACAAAAGATTCCGTCCGGCTGGAGAAAGGCATTGCAGACCTTAAAATCCATAAACAGTGGAGCGCAGGGATCAGCTCCAGAACATGGGAACAGCTTATGTCTTCATTCGATATAAGAACATTGAACAAAATCAAAAGCTCACCCAGTAAACAATCCGTAGACGGTATTGACGAAATTTTTCAGATCAGGACCACAAAAAATTCTCATATATACGTCAATTCCTATATTGATACCATTCATTACAAACAGTTTGAGAATTTTAAAATAAAATTAAATAAAATTCTTCCCAAAGAATATCAGTAAACCATGTACGAAAATTTTTCCCTAAAACCTTATAATACCTTTGGTGTAGAAGCTAAAGCCAAATATTTCACAGAAGTACATTCTATTGAGGAGCTAAAGCTTGCACTCTCCGGAAATAACGATCCTGTTCTATTTCTGGGTGGCGGGAGCAATGTTTTATTCACAAAAGATTATGACGGATTGGTGATCAAACTAAACCTGAAAGGGATCATTGAAGAAAGCCGGGGTGATAATGAGGTTTGGGTTACAGCCAGTGCCGGGGAAAACTGGCATAATTTCGTCCTGTCCTGTTTAAGAAAAAATTATGGCGGCCTGGAGAATCTATCGCTGATCCCCGGTAATGTAGGGACTTCTCCTATACAAAACATCGGTGCTTACGGTACAGAGATCAAAGATGTTTTTGTCAGCTGCAAAGCATTAAATCTTGAAACTCTGGAAACGGAGGATTTCGATCGGGAAAGATGCCGCTTCGGATACCGTGATTCAATTTTCAAGCAGGAAGGAAAGGGTAAATACGTTATTGTGCAGGTAACCTTCCGCCTGACCAAAAAACATCACATCATAAAAACAGAATACGGCGCCATACGATCTGAACTGGAAAAGTCGGGCATCCGGCATCCCAGCATTCAGGATGTTTCCAGAGCCGTTATCAGCATCAGGCAAAGCAAACTTCCGGATCCTAAAGACATCGGAAATGCGGGAAGCTTTTTCAAGAACCCTACCATCCCTTCAGCCCAATTTGAGCGGTTAAAGCTTGAATTTCCTGATATACAGGGATATGCCGGTGAAGAAATGGTAAAAGTCCCGGCAGGATGGCTGATCGAACAATGCGGATGGAAAGGAAAACAAATCGGAAATGTAGCCACCCACAGATTGCAATCCCTGGTAATCATTAACGTTACAGGGAGTGCCACGGGAAAAGAAATCTTCGATTTTTCTTCCGCGATCATCAGCTCTGTGAAAGAAAAATTCGGAATAGAACTGGAGCGGGAAGTGAATATCATATAAGCAATGCCCGATCCCATTTTTCACAACAATAAACAATTTCCTGAAGATTTAATAAAGAAAATACATTATTATCTGAAAAAATACATTACTTTAGCGTATTCCACTAAAGCCGCATCAATATGGGGGAAGCCTTATCCAACAAAGAATTTAATAAATTAATTCAGAAACATATTGATAAGAACAACTTCGTTAAAATTTATCTTTCGGAAGAAAGTCCTGATGAATCTATATTCGGATTTATTCTTAAAATGTCAGATGAATTCTTAATGGTTCAGGAAGTCTATGACTTTATCCCGAACGGCATTAAGATCATTCCGCAGGAAAGAGTCCTCAGCATCCGCAACAACAGCTTTGATAAATTCTTTAAAAAGATATTATCCGAAGAACGGCTGATAAAGACCGACCAGAAAATGGTTCAGAATATTTCCCTTAAAGACCCTGAATCTCTTTTCAGATCATTAAAAAAACAAAACTTCCACTGTATCATTGAAAGTTCTAAAAAAAAGAAAAAATTCTCAATCGGAGAGCTTTCCGAGGTGGACGATAAATCTGTAACGGTAAAGAATTATGATCCTACCGGCAAAATAGACAAAAGACCGCACAAAATCCCTTTCAAAAAAATAGAAATGATTACTTTTAACGATAATTATACTTTAATCTTCAGAAAATACCTTAAAGACTGAGAACACGTGAGCATAGGCATTCCACCTTAAAGAGCATAATAAAAAATGCTGCAACAAAGGAGATACAAGGGAAAGCAAGCGGTTTCAGAGAAATCCCTAAAGGGATCGAAACAAAGACTCAACGGCCTGATTTGGCTTCCATAAATCTGCAGAGCCCCCATCCCAGATAAACGCCTAAGGTATTAAGGATAATGTCATCCGTCTCAAATATCCCCATCCTGGTAAAGTATTGCAATGCTTCCACAATGGTAATTGCCGATATGAAGGCGAACAGCAGGCTCTTCATGTCCTTAAGCTTCGGAAAAAGCCATCCCAGAAAGCCAAATGGAATAAACATCACAATATTCCCGAGAATAATTTCGGTGATGTACAGCCACGAAATTGTAAGTTCGATGAATTTCACGGTCGCATACACGGGCACCAGCCTTGCAATATTATCTTCATACTGGAACCTTCCCATGCCAAGAAACATAAGATAGAGAAGAAACACAGTATAGGGAATAATAATAAGCCGGTAAAATTTCTTTAACATCAATTACAAATGTATTCATTTCAAAAACATTAAATTTGTATGTTAATTTAATTTAATGAAATACATCTTACTTACACTCATTTCAGCAATGCTGCTGTCTGTATCATGGCCAACTTACGGTGTTCCTTTTTTCATATTTTTCGCCCTTGTTCCTCTCCTGATGATGGAACACGGGATTTCCAGGTTTTCAGCCTACAAAAGAAAAAGCTGGATAATTTTCGGGCTTTCCTATCTTTGCTTTGTGATCTGGAACGTAGTGACGACCGGCTGGTTATACGGATCCAAAAATCCGGACGGCAGCCATTCCCTGATGGCAGTTTTATTCCCTGTCCTGGTCAATTCATTTTTATATTCCCTGGTTTTCCAATGTTATCACTGGTATAAAAATGCGCAGGGTACTTATTGGGGATTAGCATTTTTTATTGCCATCTGGATGAGCTTTGAGAAGTTCCATTTGTACTGGGAACTGACATGGCCCTGGCTGAATCTGGGAAATGTATTTTCAGAATACCCAAAACTAATCCAATGGTATGATACTTTAGGGGCAACAGGAGGAAGCTTCTGGATTCTGCTGATCAATGTCCTCATTTTCTATACTGTACGGATCTGGGAAGCGGGAAGAAAAAGAAAGGATCTCATCACCAATACCTCAATACTGGCCTTTTTAATCCTTATCCCGATGGGGATTTCATGGATACAGTATAATAACTTTAATGAAAAGCCTGTCGGACAGGTCAATGTTTTGCTGCTTCAGCCTGAGCTCGACCCTTATGCCGAAAAATATTCAAAAGACAGCCTGACGATCGAAAATGACCTGCTCAATCTGGCGGAAAAGTATTCCACAGGGAAGATCGATTATTATATTGCCCCTGAAACAGCGATTCCGGGAAGAGGATCCATTTCCGAAACGGCGTTTGAAAAAAGCCTTCTTTTAAACAATCTCAAAGATTTCCTTTCAAGGCATCCGGGGTCTGTTTTTGAGACAGGAATCTCGTCCCATCGTTATTATTTAAGCGAGGAGAACCTGCCTAAGGAAGCTTACCAGGTGGGACCGAATGTTTGGGTAGAGAACTTCAACTCAGCCATTCAGGTAGTTCCCGGCCGGAAAATAGAGGTGTACCATAAAGGAAAACTGGTTCCGGGAGTTGAGATCTTCCCTTACATGAATGTATTGAAGCCTATTCTGGGCAACGCGATGCTTAATCTGGGCGGAACAGTAGCCTCATTGGGAACCGATAAGGAAAGGGTAGCTTTTTCTAATCCTTACAACAAAGGAAAAATCGCCCCTATCATCTGCTATGAAAGTATCTATGGAGAATTCGTCGGGGATTATGTAAAAAAGGGAGCCAACTTTTTAGGGATTATGACCAACGATTCATGGTGGGGAGTAACGGAAGGGCACAAACAGCTTCTGTCTTACGCGAGATTAAGGGCAATTGAAACCAGAAGGGAAATCGCCCGTTCCGCCAACAGCGGGATCTCTGCTCATATCAATGCCAAAGGAGAAATTACCGCAGATACTTTTTACGGAGATCAGACTGCTTTATTCGCAAAAGTGAACCTTTACGACAGGATGACCTTTTATACGCGGGCAGGCGATCTTCTTTCGAGAATTTCAATTTTCGCATTGGGATTCTTGCTGTTTTATTTTTTAATCAGGAAATTTCAGCACAGGATCCAAAAAGCCGGAAATTAGAGCGGAAATCAAATATCTGCATACAATTGATCAGAGATGATGTTCAGCTGGTCAGTCCGGTCCCGTGTATATTGTTTATATAAGTTTTTATAGGTATCAGCAGATTTTGACTGAAATTATGACGCGGATTTCAATATTATTAATCAATCAGTTATTTGTAAATAATTTTCTAAAACATTTGTCTATCTCAAAAATTCTTCGTTATTTTGCACTCTCAAATATTATAGTACAAATAAGAACATCGAGATATGTCAAGAATTTGCCAAATAACAGGAAAGCGTGCAATGGTTGGTAACAACGTTTCTCACGCTAATAACAAAACGAAGCGTCGTTTTGAAATTAACTTATTGGAGAAGAAGTTTTACCTTCCGGAGCAAGATAAGCACGTAACGTTAAAAGTTTCTGCTCATGGATTGAGAATAATTAACAAGATTGGAATTGAAGAGGCTCTTGAAAGAGCAACAAGAAACGGATTTATTAAATAATTAAGAAATCATGGCAAAAAAAGGAAACAGAGTTCAAGTAATCCTTGAATGTACAGAACATAAAGAAAGCGGTATGGCTGGAATGTCCAGATACATTACAACCAAAAACAAAAAGAACACTACCGAGAGATTAGAACTTAAAAAGTATAATCCTGTTCTTAAGAAATATACCGTTCATAAAGAAATCAAGTAATTTATTAAAATATAATTTACCATGGCAAAAAAAGTAGTAGCAACCCTACAAAGCGGTCAGTCTAAAAAAATGACCAAAGTGGTGAAAATGGTGAAGTCATCTAAATCAGGTGCTTACGTTTTCGAAGAAAAAGTAATGAATGCAGACGAAGTAGACGGTTATTTGAAAAAATAATCTACGCTTTATTTACAATATAAAAAACTACTCAGCTTTTGGGTAGTTTTTTTGTTATCTTTGTTAAGCAGAGACAACACAACATCCTATATAAAATCAAAATTCTGATATGAGTTGGTTTAAAAACATTTTTAAGAAAGAGGAAAAAGAAACTTTAGATAAAGGATTGGAAAAATCCAGCCAGGGATTCTTTGAAAAAATGACTAAAGCAGTAGTCGGGAAAAGCAAAGTAGATGACGAAGTATTGGATAACCTGGAAGAAGTACTCATTGCATCCGATGTGGGCGCATCCACCACCATTAAGATCATAGAAAGAATTGAAGAACGTGTTGCCAGAGATAAATATGTAAATGTAAGCGAACTGGATAAGATTCTCCGGGAGGAGATTTCAGGATTGCTGCTTGAAAATCCCCATGCCGGAACAGGAAATATAGATACTACCAAGAAACCTTATGTTATTATGGTAGTAGGGGTAAACGGTGTAGGCAAGACCACAACCATTGGGAAATTAGCCTATCAGTTTAAATCCAAAGGGAAAAAAGTGGTCCTTGGAGCTGCTGATACTTTCAGGGCTGCCGCCGTAGACCAGCTAACGATCTGGAGCGAAAGAGTGGATGTTCCGATCGTAAAGCAGGGCATGGGAGCAGACCCGGCTTCCGTTGCTTTTGACACCGTACAAAGCGCAGTCGCCCAAGATGCGGATGTAGTTATTATAGATACCGCCGGAAGGCTCCATAACAAGATAAACCTGATGAATGAGCTCTCCAAGATCAAAAGAGTAATGCAAAAGGTTATCCCCGATGCTCCCCATGAAATATTACTGGTGCTGGACGGCTCTACAGGACAAAATGCCTTTGAGCAGGCAAAACAATTTACTGCTGCTACCGAGGTTAATGCATTAGCCGTAACCAAGCTTGACGGAACAGCTAAAGGCGGCGTGGTGATCGGGATATCCGACCAGTTTCAGATCCCTGTAAAATATATCGGTGTCGGCGAAAAGATGCAGGACCTGCAATTGTTCAATGGTACGGAATTTGTTGACTCTTTTTTCAAAAAAAGATGATTTTTATCATGTTTTATTTTTAAATTAGCACGTACAAGTTCACAGATATTAACAATTAAAAAATTAAAAATTATGGGAATTCTAACATGGATTTTATTCGGTCTTATTGCAGGAGCAATTGCAAAAATGATCATGCCGGGAGATCAGGGAGGAGGCTGGCTAATGACTATCATATTAGGTATCGTAGGAGCATTCGTAGGAGGAGCCATAGGAGTTTATATCCTTAACTGGGGAGACGTAACCACTTTTTGGAATCCGAGAAGCTGGATACTGGCTATTGGGGGAGCTCTGATTGTCCTCTGGATATATGGAATGGCCACGAGAAAACGTTAGATAAAAAATAAACCCCGGATTTCAAAATAAAATCCGGGGTTTTTGTGTACAATATAATTTAGTTAATCTTTATCTGATAAGGCATTTCCATTTTTATTTCGGACTGCAATTTTTCGTTTGTGATCTGCTGTAAGATCTCATAATTGGCTTTACCTATTTTATTCCTGATAATTCTTGCTTCCACATCATCTTCATTCAAATCCTGGAAAATCTGTTCAAAAGCAGTCATTTTTCTGGGATAAGAAGCAATGCTGTAGGATTTTAATCCTGCTTTCTGTGCCGCAAACTTCACTGCATCATTTAAAGTACCCAGCTCGTCTACCAGACCGATCTGCTTGGCACGGGTTCCGCTCCATACCCTTCCCCCACCTACATTGTCGATCTGCTCAAAAGTCTGTTTTCTGTTTTGAGTCACGAAATGTACGAATCTTTTATAAGTGCCTTCCACACTTTTCGTGATCATGTTTACTCCATAAGGGCTGACCCCATTCAAAGCGGAATAATACTGAGAATTGGCATTGGTGGCAACAATATCCGAGCGTATCCCGTTTTTATTGGCAATCTCCTTATAATAAGGCATCAATCCGAAAACTCCGATAGAGCCGGTAAGGGTATTAGGCTCGGAATAAATTTTATCTGCCGCCATGGCAATATAGTATCCTCCGGAAGCAGCATAATCACCAAAAGAAACAATAAGCGGCTTTTTCTTTTTCAGCTGCTGAAGCTCAAACAGGATTTCGTCTGAGGCATTGGCACTTCCGCCAGGGGAATTGATACGGAATACAACAGCTTTCACCTTATCGTTTTCCTGAAGCTCCTTAATGTATTTAATATATTTTTCGGAGGAAATCTCATTGTAATTATCCCCGTTGTTAATAGAACCGGAAGCATACAGCACTGCCACCTTGTCTCCTGATTTCTCATCAGCAGCGTAGGAAGCAATATATTTTCTTAATGAAATTTTATTTAATTTCTCTTTTTCTTTTAAGTTTAATTTAGACTTGATCAGTTCGTCGTACTGCGCCTTCTGAATCAGCTGATCCGCAAGCCTGTATTTCAGGCTCAGTTCCGGGATCATTCCGTATAAGCTGTCTACTACGGTTCTGAACTGTGCAGTGTCTATCTTTCTTGATACTGCAATTCTTGCAGAGGTATTTTTCCAGATATCGTTTAAAAGGGTACTGAGCTGCTCTCTGTTTTCCGGAGAAATGTCATTTCTTAAGAAAGGCTCAACCGCAGACTTAAATTTTCCATGGCGGATCACTTCGATTCCTATGCCATATTTATCAGCAAAATCCTTGAAGAAGGTAACTTCCGTGGCAAGACCTTTCAGCTCGATCATCCCGGATGGGTTCAGATAATATTTATCAGCAACGGACCCCAAGTAATAAGCCCCCTGTGAAACCGAATTTCCATAGGCATATACAAACTTTCCGCTTTTCTTAAAATCTTCAAGGGCATTTCTCAAATCATCAATCTGGGTGATTCCGGCATTCAGATCATCAGCCTCTATGCTGATCCCTCTGATATTATCGTCCGTTTTCGCTTTATTAATGGCTTCAAGCGCTTCATAGATCAGTACACTCCTGCTCTGGTCATTAAAGTTGAATAAACCCATCTGCTCTTCAGTAGGGCTGTCAATAATATTGGTTTTAAGATTAATCGTAAGTATAGAATTCTTCTTTACTATTACTGATTTTTCACTCCCCATTGAACCGAATACCAGCATTATAATGAAAAAGAAGAAAAACACGACACATAATATGACAATTGCCACTATATTTGCCAGGACATTTTTAAAAAAACTTTTCATAAATCAAATCAATTTCTCAATATGTCGCATCATAAAGTCATTTTGTTACTCGGAAGCAATCTTGGAGAGAAAAAAAAGAATCTGGAAACAGCGTTGGAAAAACTCAAACAAGGGGGAAATGAAATATTAAAAATAAGTGAATTTTTAATATCTGAGCCGGTAGAATTTGCCAGTTCCAATATTTTTTGTAATATTGCAACAATAATGTTGACACATCTTTCGCCGATTCAACTGCTTGATTTTGTTAAAAGTATTGAGGCCGAGATGGGAAGATTTAACGATTCAAAGGTGTCCGGAGGCTATACAGACAGAATAATAGACATTGATATCGTTAAGTTTAATGAACTAAATTTTTTATCAGAAAGATTGGAAATCCCTCATAAGAAGCATCTTTTTGAAAGGGAATTCTCAAAAACATTATTAAAAGATTTTATTTAAACGAAACATAAAACATATTGTATGAAATTAGGTTTATTATTATTGGCCGCCTTACCTATCGCTACCTACGCGCAGGACAGTATTGCAATTAGTTCTTCTACAGAATACCCGAATACTTTTTCTTCAGGTTCTGCCAATGTTCAACCTTTCGATAATAAGGCCAGAAGGTTTAACGACTGGGCTATCTCAGTTGGTGGTGGTGCAGCATTCATGGTGCATTCCGATCTTAATTCCATTTACGATAAAAAGGTCAACTGGGGCTATAATGCTTACGTAAGTGTAGATAAACAGATTTCCCATACATTTGGTGTAAGCCTTATCTATCAAAGAGGTGAAACTACGCAGAAAGCGAAACTGGGAGGCGCAGCCGGACAGCTGGCCGGTGTTGCTGAAGCCAATACCAAATATAACCAGATTGGCTTATTAGGAGATATCAACTTCTCAAATCTTTTGAGAAGAGTGGACAACCATTCTCCTTACAGATGGGCTTTTCATGGTTACGGAGGTATCGGTGTCATGAGCTACAATACATCTCTGCATGACAATAACGAGTTCAGATGGAGCACAAGTCCTGCAAGAGTTCCTCTGTTTATTAAGCAGAAGCTGGATATCAATTCCCTTTTCTATCAGGTAGGTCTGGGATTAAAATATAACGTATCCAGATTAATCGACATTGAGGCTAGAACCATGTATATATTTAGCGGTGATGATGAATTTGACGGTGGCGGATGGGCAGGTCCTGCTGATTATGATACCAGTTCGAAAGTTTCAAAATACAATATGCTTAATGACAAGCGGTCAGATAACTTATGGACCGTTAACCTTGGTGTGTCTTTCAAAATAGGTAAACACCTGTCTCATCTGGCATGGCATGATCCTTTGCAAGAAGCCTATTATAGAACCAATGTTCTAGAAAACGCAGCAACAGACCTTGTTGTATGTGAAAAAGGAGATAATGATAATGACGGCGTTTGTGATGACTGGGACAGAGAACTGAACACTCCTGCCGGTGCAAGAGTTGACGGAGCCGGAGTTGCATTGGATATGGATCTTGACGGAGTGATTGATCTATACGATAAATGCGTGACAGTTCCAGGACCTGTAGAAAACAATGGCTGTCCTACTACCGCTACTGCTGGTAAGTAATTCAGCTATACAGAATAGGAACCATTTCTACTACTGAAATAAAAATAATCATTTAATTAACTAAATAAAAAATACACTATGAAATTAAGTTTAGCAATTGTTGCATTAGCATTGGCTGTTCCTACAGCGAGCTTTGCACAAGACTCAACGGCAGTTTCAAATGGAGAATATCCGAATACATTTTCTTCCGGCTCTGCTAACGTGTCTCCGTTTACGACACAATCAAAAAGATTCAATGATTGGGCGATCTCTATCGGTGCCGGTGTTCCTTTGATTCAATCTGCAGATTTAACATCTATAAAGAACGGTAACGGAAAAAACCTTTTTGGTTATTCTGCATATATCAGTATTGATAAAGCGATTACCCATGCTTTTGGTCTTAAATTACAATATGACAGAGGAGAGACCAGACAAGGGTGGTTCAATACCAAAGACCCTGCCCCTGCTGACGCTTCTAAATACCAACAGGTAGGAGCCAGAACCCAATACGATGCGATCTCTATCTTAGGAGACATCAATTTCTCCAACCTTTTGAGAAGAGTTGATAACCACTCTCCATACAGATGGGCATTACACGGGTATGCAGGTATTGGTACTTTAGCGTATAGAGCTTACCAGAAAGACGAAAAAGGACAAAGAATGGTAACGGAACTTAAGCCATTCAAACTTGGTTCTATGTTTGCTCAGGCTGGTGCCGGTCTTAAATTTAAGGTTAACAGAAGATTAGATATCGAAGGTAGATTGATGTACGTAATGACCGGAGATGATGAATTTGATGGCGGCGGCTACAAATACAGCGATATCAACAGACGTGAAGAACAGGTTTCTGACAACTTCTTTAACGCAACTTTAGGGATTTCTCTTAAGCTAGGAAAACACGAATCTCACCTGATGTGGCATGACCCATTACAGGAAATCTACTACAAACTGGATGTTTTAGCTAATAAAAATCAAGACATTGAAGTTTGTAAGAAAGGTGATGCTGATAATGATGGCGTTTGTGACGATTGGGATAGACAACTTGATACTCCTGCCGGTGCAAGAGTTGACGGAGCTGGTGTTGCCCTTGATACAGACCTTGACGGAGTGATCGATCTATACGATAAGTGTGTAACGGTTCCTGGACCTGTAGAAAACAATGGTTGTCCTACAACTACAACCGGGCCTGTTGTAGAAACAGAGACTAAACTGGAAGGAATTGAGTTTGATCTGGATTCAGACAGAATCTTACCATCCAACACGCCTATCCTTAATAATGCCGTAAACTATATTAACTCTTCAAACGGTTCTTATAACGTGATCGGGGCTACCGATACAAGAGCTTCTGACGCTTATAACCAAAGACTATCAGAAAGAAGAGCTAATAACGTTAAAGATTATTTGATCAAAAACGGTGTGGATTCTTCTAAGTTAAATGCTATCGGTAGAGGTGAGAAAGACCTTAAATACCCTGAGTGTAATCCTGCTACTAAATGTCCTGAATGGAAAAACAGAGCTAACCGAAGAGTATACTTTGAAGCAAAATAATCCAATTTATCTATAAATTAAGCCACGCAAGCCTGCGTGGCTTTTTTTGTCTTAATACTTTCCTTATTTTTACCCTATGATTTCTCAAAAAGACTTTCGTCGGCTAAAGTATGATACCCTGAATTTCTTTTGGGGTTATGACAGCTTCAGAGATTCACAGGAGGAAATTATAGACTCTGTCCTCAGGGAAAGAGATACTCTGGTACTCCTGCCTACAGGAGCAGGAAAATCTTTATGCTATCAGCTTCCCGCTTTACTGAAAGAAGGAACCTGCCTGGTCATATCCCCTTTGCTTGCCCTGATGAAGGACCAGGTAAACCAGTTAAAATCCAGAGGAATAGAGGCGGAATACTTATCTTCTGAACTGGACGAATATGATGCTGAAGCCATTTATGATCGCTGCAAAGAAGGCTTAACGAAATTATTATACATTTCCCCGGAAAGATTAACGAATACTCAGTTCTTACAAAATATAGAGATCATTCCGCTCTCATTTATCGCTGTGGATGAAGCGCACTGTATCTCAGAATGGGGACAGGATTTCAGGCCCAGCTATCAGAATATAAAAGAATTCAGAAGAAACAATCCGGAGATCCCTTGCCTGGCCCTGACCGCAACGGCTACCCCCAAAGTACTGGAAGAAATAAAAACGAAACTGGAACTCAAAGACCCTGAAATATTTCAGAAAAGCTTTAAAAGAGAAAACATAAGGATTTTCACTGAGGAGGTTTCCGATAAATTCCAAAGGATTTTAAATATTCTAAAGTATACCAACGAATCAGGGATCATATATGTACGCACCCGAAAAGAGGCTGAGCTTCTTACGGAGTTTTTGCATAAAAACCAATTGAAAAATGTTGATTTTTTTCACGCAGGATTAACCACCAGGGAGAAAAATATAAAACAAAGCGTCTGGAATAATAGTGATCAGCATGTTCTGGTTTCCACCAATGCCTTTGGAATGGGAATAGATAAGGATAACGTACGGTTTGTCATCCATTATTCCCCTCCCGCTTCCTTAGAAAATTATTATCAGGAAATAGGCAGGGCCGGAAGAGACGGAAAAAACAGCTTTGCTTTCCTGCTGTGGAATAAGCAGGAATTATCCAGCTTTGATCAGATCCTCAAAAACCAAATCCCCGGTAAAAGTGAGTTTTTAAGAATCATCACTTATGTCTACTCTATTTTCCAGGTTGCAGAGTTTGAACTTCCTGAAAAGGTATTCCAGCTGAATACAGCCGGCATACAGAACTTCACCAGACTATCAGCGGCAAAAATTAAAAATGTCCTGAACTTTCTGCATAATCAGGAGATCATTTTCTATAATGAAAATAAGAGCCTGTCCTCATTACAATTGCTGATACAGGCCGATGAGATAGACCAGCTGCCTCCTAAGGATTCCTATTTCATCGAGCTTCTTCTTCGTACAATTTCAGGGATTACCACTCATAAAGTGATGTTCAGCGAGCAGCAGGTGAGTAGCAAAACCGGCGTAAGCATACATCTCATAAAGGAACGCCTGAAAGAACTGCAGCAAAAAAATTACCTCGAATATGTTGACGGCGCATTATCCAGCATAAAATTTCTGAAACCTCGGGATGAAAGAACGATCAACGGAGCGTACTGGAAACTCTTTGAACATATTCAGAAAAATAAAATTCAAAAATGGGAAGAAATGAAATTTTACATAGAGAATAATGACTATTGTAAAATGAAACTTATTCTTTCCTATTTCGGAGAAAAGGACTCTAAAAATTGCAAGAAATGTTTTGTATGTGAAAAAAACAAACAATCTATTTTCGGAAAAAATATCTCAGCCCAGATCATTGATCTTTTAGCTAAAAAACCTTCAACCATTGAGGAGCTGTCTGTACAGCTAAGCTATCATTCAAAGGAAAACATTCTGGAAAATCTCATTTTTCTGCTGGATTCCGGAAAGGTGAAAATGCTGAATTTCAGAACATACACGTTAGCATAAGGATAACCGGACAACAGGTCCCGGCTCAATGAATCACAATTATTTAATTTTTAAATCAACAAAGATTATCTTTGCGCCATGAAATCATTGAAAGTAGTTTTCTTAGGTACTCCTGAGTTTGCAAAAGCTTCATTGGAGGCCATATATCAATCCGATCATAAAATCGTGGGTGTAGTGACGGTGGCTGATAAAGCAAGCGGCCGCGGCCAGAAGATCAGTCAGTCTCCCGTAAAAATTTTTGCTGCTGAACATCATATTCCCGTTTTCCAGCCTGAAAAGCTTAGAAACCCGCAGTTCCTGGAAGAGCTCAAAAAGCTGGATGCCGATGTTTTTGTAGTGGTGGCTTTCAGAATGATGCCTAAGGTTCTATTTGAAATGCCTAAAATGGGGACCTTCAATCTTCATGCTTCCCTTCTTCCGGACTACAGAGGTGCTGCTCCCATCAATTATGCCATTATCAACGGCGAAACGAAAACAGGAGCTACAACATTCTTTATCAATGAAAAAATTGATGAAGGGAACATCCTCCTGCAGGAAGAGCTGGAAATCATGCCGGATGAAAATGCGGGAAGCCTCCATGACCGGCTGATGGTAATGGGCGCAAAGCTGGTTGTAAAAACCTTAAACGGACTGGCTGAGAACTCTATTGAAGAAAAGCCCCAGCCGCAGGTTGAACATCCTAAAAATGCCTACAAGATCTTTAAGGAAGATACCAGGATTAACTGGAATGCCCCGGCCAGAACTGTTCATCAGTTCATCCTCGGAATGTCTCCTTATCCCGCAGCTTTTACTACTTTAAAACTAGGGGATGAAGAAAAAGGACTAAAAATATTCGGAGGGAGATTTGAGATTTCCGATCATGGAAAAAAGGCCGGAACTCTGGAAATTTCAAAAAATGAATTTAAGATTTACACCCAGGACGGTATTTATTATCCTTTGGAATTACAGCTGGAAGGAAAAAAAAGAATGAATGTAAAGGACTTTCTGAACGGATTCCGGAATTTCGACGAAATAAAAATGGCCTGATTTATCAGGCCATTTTTATTTCGTCGAGCACTTTATTACCAATTTTACGGATAACCCGCTTCGGCAATAAGTGATAATTTATAATTGAACCATCTCAGTAACCTCAACATCATATCCTCCAACCTGAGGCTTGATATCCGGATTCTGAGTGATAACCTTGAACTTATTGATTCCCAGGTTCTTCAATATCTGCGTTCCGATCCCGTAATCCCTGTAATTATAGGCTAATGTAGGATGCTGCTCCTGTCCGTCCTGATAATTCAAGAACTGCTGCAGCTTTCTCAGGGTGTTTTCTGAATTAGAAACATTATTAATGAAGATAATAGCACCTTTCCCGGCTTCATTCACCATATTGGTCACCTTTTCCAGCAAAGGCTTTTCACCGTTATTCAATCTTGTCAGAACATCAAAATAGGAATCAGACGACTGAACCCTTACCAGTACCGGCTCATCAACCGTCCATGCACCTTTTGTCAACGCAAAATGAATCTGATCATTGGAGGTTTCCCTGAATGCAAAGAAATCAAATTCTCCGTAATAAGTCTTGACTTTTCTTTCCTCAATCCTTTCAATAAGATTACCTTTTTTAAGCTGATAGTGGATCAGATCTTCAATAGACACGATTTTTATATCATGCTTCTGGGCGAAAGCATACAGTTCCGGTAAACGGGCCATAGTGCCATCCTCGTTCATAATCTCGCAGATCACTCCTCCTTCCTTTAATCCCGCCAGATGAGTAAGATCAATTGCTGCTTCCGTATGCCCTGCTCTTTTTAAAACACCGCCTTTTCTGGCACGAAGGGGGAAGATATGCCCCGGCCTCATAAAGTCCGTTGGTTTTGATTTTTCATCCATTAAAGCTAAGATCGTCTTTGCCCTGTCACCTGCGGAAATCCCTGTGGAAGTTCCATTTCCCAAAAGGTCGACAGACACCGTAAAAGCAGTTTCCTTAGGATCACTGCTTCGGCTTACCATGATATCCAGGCCCAGCTCATCACATCGTTTTTCCGGAAGCGGCACACAGATAAGCCCTCTCCCGTGAACAGCCATAAAATTGATGATCTCAGGGGTTGTAAGCTCTGCGGCACAAAGAAAATCTCCTTCATTTTCTCTGTCTTCATCATCTACAACTATAATTACTTTACCATTTTTAAGGTCTTCAATAGCCTCAGGAATAGTATTCAATTTAATATCAGACATTTTTACTTTTTAAATTTGTGCAAAGATACTCATAAAAATAAGCACCTTCCAATTAATATAAATGGTTTGTTAAGCTTTAAACAGGGAGTCGGCAGCTTTCCTGAAAATACTGTAGGAATCCAGCCTCTTCTGATGATCATAAATGTGAGAATTGATAATCAGCTCATCAACATTGAATTTTTCCTGGAAACTGCTTAATTTTTCCTCAACTTCGGTTTGATCACCAATAAAAGTATATCTTAATTTCTGCAATACCATGGATTTTTCCATAGGTGACCAGATTTCATCCATATCATCAACAGGTGGAGCAAAAGGCTTCCTGTCATTCCTTACAATATTGATAAATGCCTGGAACAGGGTTGTTGAAATTTTGTGAGCCTCTTCCGAAGTTTCAGCGGCAATCCCATTGACACAGGCCATTACGTAAGGTTGGTCAAGCTGTTTTGAAGGCTCAAAATGTTCCCTGTAAATTTTAAAAGCCATTTCCATCTGCTCCGGAGCGAAATGCCCGGCAAATGCATACGGAAGCCCGAGCTCCGCAGCCAGCCAGGCACTGTCTGTACTGGAACCCAGAATATAAAGAGGGATGTCCAGACCTTCTCCGGGAATCGCACGAACGAGTGCATCCGAGTTTTCTTTTGAAAAATAAGTCTGTAATTCCAGAATCTGCCTTGGAAACTGCTCATTGATGATCATCGGGTTTCTTCCCAGCGCTTTTGCCGTTAATCCGTCTGTTCCGGGAGCCCTTCCCAATCCTAAGTCTATCCTTCCGGGAAACAGTGATTCTAATGTTCCGAATTGCTCAGCAATAATCAGCGAACTATGGTTCGGGAGCATCACACCTCCCGATCCTACCCTTATTTTTTTCGTCCCATTGGCTATAAAGCCGATCAGAACGGAAGTGGCGGAGCTGGCAATGCTTTCCATATTATGGTGTTCCGCCAGCCAGAATCTTTTATAGTTTAAGTTTTCAGTATGATTAGCCAGGGACAAACTGTCCTGAAATGTATCATGAATGCTTTTTCCCTGCTTTACAGGCGCAAGGTCTAAAACAGAAATTTCAAAATTTTTCATAGTTTTAAATTTTAGGTCTGAAAAAACCAAACAAATTTAAAGGATATAAATTGTATTGGTTACTTTTTGTAATTGATAGGATTGATCGATAGTTTCATGGAAAAACTATTGAAATTGTTAGTTCGTGACAGCATGAGAGTTATCAGATATCTGGCTGCTTACCATCCAGCATAGAAATTCCAGCCGGATTCGGTGAAGGCAGTTCCGATAAATTACGATATTGAAAAAACAGCACAGGCTGCTGCTAAGAAATAAAATCAACAGTTTTGTGCCCTGCCCATGTGGTTTTTATCGGCTAAGTTTCGAGTTATTTAACCCTTTACTTTATTTTTCTGATACGTAAAGTGGTTAAGCAGAATCCTGATTTCATTAAACTCAAAGTTTCCCGGAAGCGCATTTTTCCACTCTGTGAGGGTTTCGTGGGGGTTTTTATTAAACTCGTCCTCAAAAATCCTGATTTTATCCGAAGTGATCACCCTGGAAACATCCAATAATCCCTGTTCCGCAAATTTAGCCAGGTGCCCGATCACGGTTTCCTTTACCAAACCTCTTTCCAGTGCAATTTCGGCAATGGTCTTTCCTTGCTCAAAAAGCTGAAAGGTCAGAACCTGTGACGGAACTTTTGCAATCTTCAAATTAACCTCTCCGTTGTGCTTTTCATCCAAAAGCTTTGTTTCCAGCAGGTGGATGTCTTTCAGGCTGTTCAGATATTCTTCAATATCCTCCAGCCAGGTCCTGAATTCTTCATTGTATTGTTTTAAGCCTTTCGCTCCTTTGATCTCAGCATAAAATTCTTTTAAAGGATTAAAAATTTTATCCCTTATCTCTGTAAAAAAGAAATTAACGGCCCCTTTGATTTTATTTTCAATTTCGGTCCATTCTTCCTTCTGGCTAATAAAATTATTAACCTTCTGAAAAATAATCCTTTCCAGCTTTTCAAAAATCTTTCCAAGACTGACGATTTCATGTTTCAGCTGAAGGTAAAGCTGGCTGGTTTTCACCCGGTCAATATTTTTTGTAGTCATGGAAAGTGTATTCCAGTCTTCCACCTCCTGTAAAAACCAGAGACAATCAAGAGTACGTAAAACTTTCCTTATGCTATAGTCATACTTTTCCTGATCAAGAATAGCTTCTACATGATCATTGGCAAGTGTGTCCCCCTGAAACTGTAAGATCCTGTTGTCTTTAAAAATAACATCAGGGGTAATCTGAGACTTAAGTACAATTCCTTCCAGTGTTCTGCAGCGCGAAAGCGCAACATATACCTGACCGGCGGTAAAGCTTTTCCCCGCATCGATAATCACTTTATCAAATGTCAGCCCCTGGCTCTTATGAATGGTCACTGCCCAGGCCAGCTTTACCGGAAACTGTTCAAAGCTGCCCAGAACTTCTTCTTTGATATTTTTTTCCGCATCAAGAAAATATTTTTTCTGCTCCCAGACCTCCCTTTTTACGGTGATTTCCCTTTCGCTCCCGTCGAGGATCACACGGATCTCATTTTCATCCAAAGCAGAGATCTCTCCCAATTTCCCATTAAAGTATTTTTTGTCCGGTGAAACATCATTCCGGATAAACATAATTTGTGCCCCGACCTTTAATTCCAGGAACTGCTCGTTCGGAAACTGATTTTCCTTAAATTCCCCGAAAAGCTTGGCCTCATAAGTTTTGGCTTCCAGCTTTATTCCTGCCAGTTTTTCCTGATTGATTTCATCCGCCATTTTATTGTGCGAGCACAGGTAAACATAAGATTCGTTTCCACTCTCAAAATCAGGATCGTATCTTTTATTGAGGAGGTCAAAGTCTATCTTGTCCACATCACCGTCCCGAATGGCATTCAGGATTTCAAGAAATTCCTGGTCAGACTGCCGGTAGACCTTCGTAAGTTCGATCGTGATCAAAGGAATTTCCTTAATGGCATGGCTGTCAAAGAAAAAGGGTGAATGGTAATACTGTCTTAAAACCTGCTCATCTCTTACCACGGGCGGAAGCTGATACAGGTCTCCGATGAACAGCATCTGGACTCCCCCGAACCTCTGGTTGTTCCTTCTGATAAACCGCAACGAAAAGTCCATCATATCCAGAACGTCTGCCCGCAACATGGAAACCTCATCAATGATAATGATCTCAACCTCCCTCAGAAGCTTAAGCTTGTCCTTACGGTATTTGAAATGGGGCATCAGGTCAGCGATATTATTGGCTATGCTCCCATCAATACGGTCTGTAGTAGGCAGAAATGTTCTCAACGGCAATCCGAACATGGAATGAATGGTAACACCTCCCGCATTGATGGCCGCAATTCCGGTAGGTGCCACAACAATATGCTTTTTCCTTGTTCTTTTTACAAAGTCGTTAAGAAAAGTCGTTTTCCCGGTTCCTGCCTTTCCTGTAAGAAAGACGCTTCTGTTGGTATATTCTATTAAGTCAAAAAAATGATTGTTCATCGCCTGTCAAAATTACGGAAATGAATTTGATTTTTTTGTGTTGGCATAACTTTTGAAAATTATTGATCATCAACAGAAATTATGATAAAAGTTTTATTTATAAAGATACCGGCTATAGTATTATGTACTACACTTGCCCTGATTTCCTGCAATTCAGCAAAAAATGCCAGCCTCAATTTGCCCAAGGACATTTCTGAGAGACCGGCAGATGAAAGCAGCCAGAAATATGACGAGGCCCAGCTGGATAAACTGAAAGCTTCCATCCTGTCTGAGATTGCCAAAGAAAAATGCACTGATGCCCAGGAATGGACTTTTGCTCCAATGGGTGCAAAATCCTGCGGCGGCCCTCAGATGTATATTGCCTATCCTAAAAAACTTGAAGCTACCATCCTGCCCAAAATCAACGATTATACGGAAAAGGTAAAGGCCTTCAATGAAAAATATAAAATTACATCCGATTGTATGCTGGTAGTTCCTCCCGCCGCCGTTAAATGCAGCAAGGAAAAAGCGGTGCTGGTTACGGAAACGACTACTCAATAACAGGATCTGTACACTTAATAACTTAACTCATCAGGAGTTTTTCACTAAGGATTATCATACAAAAGCCCTGTCGAAGGACAGAGCTTTTGTATTCGGTTAAGTATGATTTAACCTCTTTCTTTAACGTCTTCATTATACCATGAAGAATATTTTACATAATTGTCAGCGATCCTGTTAACTTCTCCTTCCAACAACTGGGAATTGATATCCTTGATTTTTTTTGCGGGAACCCCACCCCATACTTCTCCGGACTTGATGTGTGTCCCCTGTGTAACCACAGAGCCTGCACCTACAATAGAATTTTCCTCTACCAGACAGTCATCCATCACTATGGCCCCCATTCCTATTAAAACATTATCCTGGATAGTACAGCCGTGAACAATAGCACTATGCCCTATTGAAACATTGTTTCCGATATTCAGCGGGTGCTTCTGATAGGTACAGTGCAGCATCGCATTATCCTGGACATTGACTTTATTTCCCATTCTGATATAGTGAACATCTCCCCTTATGACGGCATTATACCAGATACTGCAATCTTCGCCCATAGTAACGTCTCCGATAACAGTTGCGGTCTCTGCCAGAAAGGTGTTTTTTCCGATTTGTGGTGTTTTGCCTAAAAGTTCTTTTATAAGTGCCATAGCTTTAATTTGATGATATTTTAAGGTGAAATTGAACGCATTTTGAAATTATCATTCCGGCATCTAACTTCTAAATTGCCGTGATAGCAAAAATCTAACTTCTATTTCCAGCTTCTAACTTCTAATTTGCGTATTTTTGTATCTCAAATTTAACGAAAAAATGCGTACTATAATTATAGAACCAACCGAAAACCCGAAAGTGATGAAATTTGTTGCGGATTATAACTTAATTCCGGGATCTTTAGAGTTGGACAGAAATTCAGATATTACGGAAATTCCTCTTGCACAGGAACTTTTTAATTATCCCTTTGTAGAAAGAATTTTCATTACCGCCAATTTTGTGGCCGTTGCCAAGCAGGATACTGTGGAATGGGAGCATGTGGCCGAAAGCCTTAAGAACGTGATTGAGGACGAGCTCTTGGCCAATCCAAGGATCTATATCCAGAAAAGAAAGGAAATGTATCAGATCTATGCGGAAATGACCCCTAATCCCAATGTAATGAAGTTTGTTTCCAGCAAACTGCTGATCGACGGTTTCGTAGAGGTAAAGTCGAGAGAAGCTGCAGACCAGGTTCCTCTGGCACAAGCCATTTTCAAAGAGTTCGACTTTGCTACGGAAGTTTTCATTTCGGATAACTTTGTGGCGGTAACAAGGAATAACTCTGTTGAATGGCATCAGGTAATGATGGCCGTTCGTGCCCTGATCGCTGAATACCTTCAGAACGGAGGTGAAATTTCCAGACTGGAACCCCAGAAACATGAGAGCCCTGTGGAAAAAATCATCAACAGGGATTATACGGAAGAAGAGCAGAAAATTTCTGATGTGCTGAACGAATATGTAGCTCCGGCAGTAGAAAATGACGGGGGGAAGATTTCACTCATGGAATATGATCAGGAACATAAAACGGCAAAAATGCTTCTACAGGGCGCATGCTCAGGATGCCCGAGCTCCACAGCAACCTTAAAGAACGGTATTGAAAATATCCTGAAGCAGTTTTTACCTGATCTGGTAGAAAAAGTAGAGGCAGTAAACGGATAGAAACCTGTTTCACTTTATTATTGATTGTTAATCTTTTAGAAATAAAAATTTTGCAGAAAGAATCTCAATTCCCGAATCCAGGACCACCAAAGAAAGGGATTTTGCTGGTAAACCTCGGGTCGCCAAAATCTACGGCAGTACATGATGTAAAGGAATACCTTGATGAATTTTTAATGGATGAAAGGGTAATTGATTACCGATGGATCTTCCGAGCTCTGCTGGTCCGTGGGATTATTCTGAGGACGAGACCTGCCAAATCTGCCGAGGCTTATAAAACAGTGTGGACAGATGAGGGATCTCCTCTGATCGTCATTACAGAAAAGATCAGGAAAAAATTACAAAAACTGGTGGATGTCCCTGTAGAAATCGGGATGAGATATGCGGAGCCAAGCATTGAAGCAGGAATTCAAAAACTGGCTGACCAGGGCGTGTCCGAAATTGTTCTTTTCCCATTGTATCCTCAGTATGCTATGAGTACCACAGAAACAGTGATCGAGAAAGCCGAGGAAGTAAGGAAAAAGAAATTTCCGGAGATCAGGATCAGCTATATCCAGCCTTTTTACCACAGGGATATTTATATTAATTGTCTCGCAGAAAGCATTAAGGAAAAGCTTCCGGAAAATTTCGATGCCTTGCAATTTTCCTATCACGGGGTTCCGGAAAGGCATATTTATAAAACAGATCCTACCAGGACCTGTAATCTCAATGATTGCTGCTCGAGAGATACCAACCCAAGCCATCAGTTCTGCTACCGTCACCAATGTTTTAAGACTACCGATATGGTGATTGAAAAACTGAATTTACCAAAAGAAAAGACAATTGTCTCTTTCCAGTCAAGATTAGGTAAGGACAAATGGATCGAGCCTTATACTGATGAGACTCTTGAAACTATTCCTAAAAAAGGGATTAAAAATCTGGCCATTGTCTGTCCGGCTTTTGTTTCGGATTGCCTGGAGACTTTAGAGGAGATCTCGGTGGAAGGCAAAGAGCAGTTTTTACATGCCGGAGGTGAGAATTTCCATTACATTCCATGTCTGAATGATGAAGACCGCTGGATTGAGGTTATCAAAATCCTGTGCGAGGAGAAGCTGAATGATTTTTACCTGGTATAATAAACAGGTCCGGTTAGAGTTAACGGATTCCAGGAAGAGGTAAGAATCAACATTGGCTGTCCGGCTGAGAACTGCCGGCCGTTGGATAGAGGCCATCAGATCTTTATTTGAAATATAATAACCTCCGGAATGGAGGTTATTTCAATATGGTTATTGTATAAGGATCATACATTTATCTCACCGGAGTTCTGAACTCACCGTATCCCATAAGGCCATCATAGTTCCTTCCGAACGGGGCATAATACAGAAATGCCTGATAAAGGTTTTCGGTCTGCCAGAAATTCCCGTTGATTTCGCCAAAATTCAAAGATCCGTCCGCATCTTTAGTGGCCAGGATATAGTTATAAAAGCCTTGTTTCAGAAATATTTTAGCAATGTACTGCTTTGAAGCTACATCATATTGCATCTGGTTTTCCTTGCCCGGCTTGAAGTCGTTGAAGCCTCCTAATACATAAATCTCTTTATCTACAGGATCGGAATCTAATGAGAACTGTACCCAGGAGTAATCTCCCTCTCTTTCTGCATTTCTCTCAATTCCCAGATCATTTCTCCTGTAATACCATGCTCCGTTTACATCAGGCTGGTATTGGTAATTAAGCGGAAACGCCCATACCGGGTGCAGATAAGTATAATTAACGCCGTCTTTTACTTCTGTAGCACGGACCATATCGGCCGCCATATTCATATTTTTATTATCAAAATAATAAAATTCATTATTTCCCGGAAATGTCAGACTCATTTGCTGGAAAAGCAGCCTGCTTCCTAATGTAGAGCTTGGCTTTAAATTTTTAACCGTCATTACAGGATTATTATTCTGCATCACATTCAGGCTTATCGAATTGACATTAGAGGATAAATCTCCTCCCTTGGTAACTGCCTGTACCTCTACCCTCTGGTTAATATTAGGATTTTTGGCATCTGCAATCCTGGAAATATTCAAAGCCAGGGTAGCCACATCTTCCACTACATAAAATCTCCTTTTGAAAAGTGGCTTTTCCGCAGAATCCTTATAGACAATTATTTCAAAATTTCCTGAAATTTTAGGTTGCATTTTTTCATTCGGGAAAGTAAGGGTATAGTGCGTATAGGATTGCAGTGTATTGAATGAATACTGGAATTTATCAAGCAATCCGTTCAAGCTGCCGTTTGCAAATTCCGTGAAGAACAGATTATCATCATTCCAGTTTCTGTCATAATGCTTGATGGTATACCGGTAAATTTCGCTTGAGTTGGTAAGGTCATCAAAGCTCAGAACTAACTGTTGATTAAAGCCGATTACAGGTGTTTCGTCATTTGTCTGCGGATTGAATAGCTGTATACTTTGGATGTTTTGCCCAAAAACCAATCCGCTCAAAGAAAGTAAAAAAAATCGTAAAGTTTTCATTACGACGAAGATAACGAAAAATCGGGACTTTCTGTATAATATCGTATTTTTGATAAAAAAATAAAAGAAGATCATGCTTCAGATTAAGAGCTTCGTATTCAATTTCGCCAGCGAAAACACCTATATACTTTATAATGAAAACAAAAATGCCTGGCTCATAGATCCGGGAAATATGGATGAGCGGGAAACCAGGGTTATTGAGGGATTCATCAGCGACAATAGTTTACAGATCCGGAAAATACTTCTGACCCATGCTCATATTGATCATATTCTCGGGCTGCAGTGGGCTTTTAATACATTCAGAATCCCTGTGAACATGCATAAAGACGATCAGGAAATTTTAGATATGTTCCAGGCAAGCGGAATGCGGTTCGGGTTTAAAATCCAGCCTTTACAGGTGGACATCGAATACCTTAGTGAGGGTGATGAGCTCGACCTTGACGGAGAAAAATTTAAAGTATACCATGTACCGGGACATTCCCCGGGAAGTATTGTTTACCACAACCCCTCACAAAAGTTCATGATCTCCGGTGATGTCCTTTTTGAAGGCAGCATAGGAAGAACAGATCTGTACAAAGGCAATTACGAACAGTTAATCAACGGGATCAGAAACAAGCTTTTCATTCTGGATGAAGAAACAAAGGTATTCTCAGGACATGGAAACCCTACGACGATCGGCTTTGAAAAGCAATATAACCCTTTTTTCAGATAAAAAATAACCGGACCTGGACCTAAAGAATAGATTGATTGGACTGATTTAAAACCACAGGCCAGTTCAACCGGATTTGGAAGAACCCTATCGGAATTTTAAATGAACAATCCGCAATATGTATATAAAAAGCCTATCCCACAATGATGAGACAGGCTTTAATTATATAGTTTGGCTTAGAAATCCAGGGTTATTGAAGCTCTTGCGGCAGCTCCCATGATCGGTCTTGCCATTCTGAGATCAGTTCCCGAAGATACCGGAGATCTTGGGTCACCTTCCGTGATACCAATGGTATTGAAAATATTTGTTCCATCAATGGCAAAACGTATTTTGCCTAACTGATAAGAGGTTCCCGCACCAAATTCGGTGAATGACGGTAAAATATTATCATCGGTATTTCCTTCATTTTGGAATCGTTTGCCATAGTAGTTCATGCTTACGTAGGCCCTCCACTGTTTTGTAATATTTACAGCCGGTGAAATATTGAAATAAAATTTAGGCATTCTTCTTACCGTATTTCCGTCATAGTCGAAAGTGGTCCCATCGGCATTTCTTCCGGTAAAATCCTTATACTTAGGATTTTGAATGGTACCATTGAAAGCTACTTCAAGCAGGTTATTGAATAATCTTGCATATCCTTCCAGCTCTACCCCGATATTCGTAGTGTTGGCAAATTTATTCTCTGAAGTTCCGTCAGAGAAAACGTCCGTAAACGAAAGTCTTTTAAGGGCTGAATAGAAAGGTATCACAGCAATATCCAGCCTGCTGGAATAATATTTATATCCTATCTCCAGCTGATTGGTGGTAACGGGTTTGATGTCGCTCAGATTATTCATATTATTGTAATACGCTTCTTCATTAGGAGACCTGAAGCCGTGGGAGAAACGGGCATATACAGCATTTTGTCTGTTGAATTTATAATTTACGGCTCCCGTATAGGATACCTTATCTATATCATAATACCAGTAGGTATACCTATTTCCCAGAACGCTCATATTATCATCTGCCGTTGTGGCGGCGAAGCTATGAACACCGTCTGTGGTTAAGCCGGAATTATCCAGATTTGCCGTTGTTGTATTTACTCCGTATCCTTTATAGAAATCACGGCTGTAACGGATTCCTCCGTTGAAACTTAAGTCATCCGTAATATTGTAATCCAAATTCAGATACAGGTCATTCAGGCTACCCTGTATCTGGGAATCTCTTATCAGGAAAGACATGTCTGTGACCCCGTTATACGTTTTTGAATAGCCTACGTCAGCAGGAGTAAGAGAAGTATCTACCAGGTTAAGCAGCTGGGGTCTGTCTGTAGCTGTGGTAAGGATATTGCTCCAGTTCCAGTACTGATGTGATTTCCAGTTAGACTTATAAAAACCTGCTGTAACATTTCCTTTGTCGAATTTATAATTAAACTGTAGGTCGTTTATAAAATTGTTCATTTGCTTATCAATAGCCCAAAAACCAAGCTTTTGAACATACTGGGGATTCACTATGGACCCGCTCCCTACCAGGGAATACTGATAATTATTCCCGGATATGTCACTGGCCGAAGCAAAGGCGGAAGCAAGCTGAGGGGCGCCTGCCGGGAATATGCCCGTATAATTCATATTGATATCAGTATACCTTGTTTTATTTAAGACACTGAAATTATTGCCCAGGTCATATTTGAATTCAGCGCCCAGGACATCCATTTTCGGATGAATCCCATCCTCCAGATTCCTGCTGAAAAAGCCGCCTCCTGCCTGAGGAATATTAAGCTGGCTGATAGCCCTGTAGCTGTATGTGCCATAATTGGCATCAAACCCCGGAAATTCTTTTAAGTCATTTCCCTCCTGCACCAAAGGAATCGGAAGATAAAATGTATTTCTGTCATCCAGCTTTTTGTAGTAGACTTTTGCATATCCTTTATCAAAAACATATTTCAGGTTCATTTTAACCTGTCCTCCGTTATTGGCCTTGAAGCCGGTTTTTCTGATTCCGTCATCCGTCCGGTAGAATCCGCCTATATTGAAAAATAATTTGTCCTGGATCAAAGCCCCGCCTAAATTAACGTCGGTACGCATTAAACCGTAAGTGCTGGTCTCTAATTTGGCCACGCCTCTGAAAACATTAGTCCCTTCCTTGGAAATAAAGTTAACAAGACCCCCGGGGGAATTGTTGGCATAAATGGATCCGGAACCTCCTCTTAATGCTTCAAGCCTGCTTACCGTATTATCTACACGAAAAAAATTATCCGCGTTGGCAAATTGTAAAGCGCCGTCCTCAAAAACCGGCAATCCGTCTTCCTGTACCTGTACAAATTCGTAGGCTCCGGCAGAGGGAATACCTCTGGCAAAAAGGTTATTGCCCACCTCACCTCCAGAAGTCTCTACCGCAAAGCCGGGAACCCGCTGTAACAAAGCAGCAGTACTTACCGGATTCTGCTTTTGGATTTCCTTTGCACTGAAAGTGGAAATTGCTGTACTGGATTCAATCTTCTTTTTCGGGTTTGAGTTTCCCGTAATAACTATCTGATCGATAGATCCTGTTCTTGTGGAATCCTGAGGAACGGTTTCCTGGGCATACGCATTATTAAAATAAAGCGTAGCGATTCCGGCAATTAAAAAGATCGACTTTTTTCTCATAGCCCTATGATTTTTTATATTTGTTTAGTTAGTTTTTTTCAGTTTCAGATACACTCCGTTAGTCCAGCCAAATCCATCCTGGTTCGGGTACTCTCCTCCACCTGCAATAGATTCGGTATCCAGCGCATTGTATTTTTCCATCAGTTTTCCCGTATTATTGTATACCCTTTCTACATTAGAGCACCAGTTATTTTTTATTTTTTCCGCCAACTCCGTAAAACCGTAATTCATCATCGCCTTATATCCAAGCCACTGATAAGGTGCCCAGGCATTCGGAAAATCCCATTGCTGCCCGGATTGCTTTGTTGTAGTAACAAGCCCGCCTTTATACAGAAACTTTTCGGCAATGATACCGGAAACAGCCTCAGCCTGCTCTTCGCTGGCCAGGCCTAAAAACAAAGGATAAAGAGCAGCAATATGTTCAGACGTTGTGTTGTTGTGTTTTTTTGTATGATAATCTTTGTATGTATTTCCATCCCAGAAGTACTTATCGATCATCTGTCTTCTGTTTGCTGCTCTTTCAGTAAAATAATTCTCTTTTTCTGTGAGGTGATGAAGCGCTGAAGATTTAGCCAGTGTTTTTTCCAGGTGCCACAAAAGGCAGTTGAGGTCAACCTCAGCCAGGTCCAGCGTTTCTATGGTCTCAATATGCTCTCCGTCTGCAAACCATCTGCTGGAAAAATCCCAGCCGGATTCACAGGCGCTTCTTATATTTCTGTAAAATTCTTCCCCTGATGCCCGCTTGCTGTCTTCAATATCAATCAGATAACTTTCAGGGCGGGGCGCATTCTCTGAATCGTAATAGCGGTTTAAAAGATCCCCGTCTTTGGTTTTAATGATCCTTTTTATTTCAGAGCCCTTGTCCAGCTCCTGATTTCCGTCCATCCAGAAAGCATATTCCTTTTCCAGGGTATCATGATACCTGCTATAGACCGTTTCGTCCTGGGTGGTTTCAAACAGCAGGTCAAGCATCAGCGAAAAATACGGTGGCTGGGAACGGCTTAAAAAATGGGTTCTGCTGGCATTGGGAACAAACCCCACATTCCGGATCAGGTAAGAACAATTTTCAATAATATTTTCCATCATTTCTACTCTTCCCGAAACCTGCAACCCCAGC
This sequence comes from Chryseobacterium gossypii, assembly GCF_041361455.1. Classification (NCBI taxonomy): domain Bacteria; kingdom Pseudomonadati; phylum Bacteroidota; class Flavobacteriia; order Flavobacteriales; family Weeksellaceae; genus Chryseobacterium; species Chryseobacterium gossypii. Next base: position 46,026 of record NZ_JBGCUR010000022.1, read on the forward strand.
ATGATAAAATAACTGTCCCAATAGAAGAACTCATTAAACCTTCCTCCGGGAACGATATAAGGTCTGGGCAGCTTTAAAAGGGTTCCTTGCTCTTCATACGCGGTGCGGGTAAGCTCATCCCAAAGCCGTTCGATATGCTGCTCAATGGGCAGATGGTCCTCTTTCTGAATAGAAACCCTTGCTCCCAAAAAGTCAAAATTCGACATTACAAAGCCTTTGAGGTTAAAGCCTTCGGATTGTTTTTCCTGCTCATATTTTTTATTGATCTCTGACACAGGAAATAAAGGAACCGCATCTGTCATCATCTTTTGATCTTCAAAGATTTCTGATCTCTGTACTTCATCAAAAAGGGTCTGGATTTCATTTATGTAAAGCTGCTTGCTCATTTTAATTTTTAGGATTTATTTTTAACTTATTCATGAAAATTGCCGAGATAATCAATAGTGAAAGTGGTATCAGTGAAAGGTAAAATGCCTGCTGTCCGCTGAATTCCTGAAACACGAAACCTGTAATAACGGAACCTATCGTTCCTCCGATGGCAGAGAAAACCACAATAAGCCCGGACATCGCACTATGCAGATATTTCGGAATTGAAGCCAGGATAACGGAATTGATACTTGGATAGATCGGGGCCAGCAGCCCTCCCATCAAAGGAAACAGATAAACCACAAGCGGCGCGTTCAGCCAGCTGGTACGGGCATCTATATGAATATCATGCGTGAGAGGCAAAACCAGCAGTAAGCTGATAGCAAAACCTGCCGCACAAAAGGAAACCACATAGATCCAGCTGAATCTTTTTGAAAAAAATCCTGACAGAAACCTTCCCAGGGCAAAAGCTCCGGCTAAAACCGCCCCTGCCTGGATACTCATGGATGTCGGCACTTTCAGGATTTCCTTATAAAAAGTGGGCGTCCAGGTCTGAAAACTTTGTTCTACCAGTACAAAAAGAAAAGCACACAACAGAAAAAACAGTACTTTTTTATAGCTGAACAGGCTTATACTGTTTCTAAGATCTCCTAACAGGTTGGTCTTTTCACTCCTGGCCTCTTTCTCATTCAGCTTGGAAAAGAAAAGAAACAGGAATGACAGTGTGGTAAGGGCACCCAGTACCCAATATACATTCAGCCAATGGGTAGATCTGGGATTATGATCATCAATAAACAAGCTGAATAAAACATTTCCCATCAATACGCCAATCATGAAGAACCCTTCCAGATACCCCATAAAACTTGAATGTTCTTTATCTGTATCCGTCACCAGCCCGATAGAGGTGAAAACCGAAATCTTTATCAGAGCAAAAGAAATCCCAACGATCGTAAATAACAGTTTGAAAAACCAAAAATCGTTGGAAAAAGGCATTACAAAACACATACAGCTTACCAGAAATAAAGCAATCAGCATAGAATTCCTGATCCCTATTTTGGGTAGAAAAGATGCCAGAATGAAAGAACAAATGGCAATAGGCAGATCTTTAAAACCCTCCAGAACACTCGCCGACGATTTTGATATCCCGAAGTTTTGCTGTACCTGGAGAATAACCGTTCCTACGGAATTCAACAGAATCGCAAAAACGAAATAATTTAAAAATAAAACTGCCTTGATATTGAAATTTTTCATCAGGATCATTTCTTTCCGGCTAAGATATAGGCATTTAACTTAACGTTAATTTAACACAATAAATCAATATTTGAACTATATTAATATATTTATTATTTTTAATGATTAAAATGTATTAATTTAATGAAAGTCACATTTGAAAGGGTAATCCCTGATGAAAAAAGCTCTTTTCATATTATCCACAATAATTCTCCCATTTCGGAATTCAAATGGGAATACCATTATCATCCGGAAATCGAGCTTGTCTGCGTAGTTTCGGGGAGTGGAACCCGGCATGTGGGTTATCATAAAAGCAATTATTCCAACGGTGACCTGGTGCTGATCGGTTCCAATATTCCCCATTCCGGATTCGGACTGAATTCCACGGATCCGCACGAGGAAATCGTACTTCAGTTCAGGGAAGAAATTCTGCAGTTTCCGCAGCAGGAAGTGGATGCGATATCCATTAAGAATCTTCTGGAGCTCTCAAAATACGGCATTCATTTTCATCATAAGATTAAAAAGGCCATGCTTCCGAAACTGAGGATGATGCTGGAATCAGAAGGATATAAAAGATATTTGCTGTTACTGGAAATTCTGTTCGAGCTTTCAAATTGCAAAGACTATATCTTATTGAATAACGAGATAATGCCTTATACCATCATTTCCAAAAACAAAACCCGTCTTGAGAATATTTTCACGTACGTAGAAAACCATTATGACAAAGATATTGATATTGAGGAGGTGGCCAGGCTGGCCAATCTTACATTACCTGCCTTCTGTAATTTTTTCAAAAAGGCCACGCAGATCACTTTCACCGAATTTGTAAACCGTTTCCGCATTAATAAAGCGTGCCTGCTGATGGCCCAGGACAAGACCATTTCGGAATGCAGCTATAGCTGTGGTTTTAATAATGTTACCTATTTTAACCGGATGTTTAAAAAGTATACCGAAAAGACTCCTTCAGAATTTATTAAAAGCTTTTCCCACAATAAGGTAAGTGTATGACCTGGTTATGGTGTAATTACTGATCTGACAGCATTATTTCTTATTTCCGGTATGATATACCTAAAAAAAGCTGTTCATGTTGAACAGCTTTTAGGCATTATTTCCATTTAATATTGCATCCCATACTCGGCCTTTGAATTTCTTCCTGAGGCTCTCCTGCCAGAAGGTTTTCAAAAGCAATGATCAGATCTTCCCCGGTTACATCCTTATGATTACCCGGTCTTGAATCATCCATCTGACCTCTGTAGATAAGATCCAGCTTTTCATCAAAGAAATAAAAATCCGGGGTACAGGCTGCATCATAAGCTTTCGCCACGGCCTGGCTTTCATCATACAGGTAGGGAAAATCAAACCTCTTTTCGATCTGGAACTCGATCATTTTTTCCGGAGAATCTGCCGGATATTTTTCTACATCGTTCGAGTTGATCGCAATAAATTCTATCCCTTTCTCGTGATAGTCCTCATACAGCTCATTAATCTTATCAATAACGTGCAATACAAAGGGGCAATGATTGCACATAAAGATGATTAATGTACCTTTTTCTCCTTTCAGCTCGTCCAGAGACTGAATTTCGTTACTTTTGGATGGGTTCGGAAGCTCAAAAAAAGGAGCTTTTGTTCCTAAAGCCAGCATATTTGACGGAGTATTCATATCCTTATTTCTTTGCCAGCAAAGATAAAATTTCTTTTATTAACAGCCAATTCGGGAGTTTATAAACTTACAGCAATTGTTAAAATTCAAATATTATTTGGAAGATATTGCTAAAAGTTTGTAGTTTTGCTAACACTGTTAGTAAAAAATATCATGGGCCTACATGAACGTCGTCAAAGAGAGAAAGAATCTATCCGTGCAAATATTTTGCAGGCGGCATTTAATTTGGCCAGAACCGAAGGCTGGGGTTCACTTTCCATGCGTAAGATAGCGGATGCCATTGAATACAGCGCTCCTGTTGTGTATGATTATTTTGAAAATAAGGAAGCTATTTTATTTGAGATTTCCCTGAAAGGGTTCAATCTTTTGAACAATGAGCTGGAAAAGGCCCAGAGAAAGTATGAAACTCCGGAAGAGCAGCTTACGGCTATTGTAGATGCATACTGGAATTTTGCTTTCAAGAACAAGGAGTATTATCAGCTGATGTTTGGCTTAGGAATGCAATGCAGCGGGAAAGGCCAGATGAAAGAGGAATTCTCTTCGTTCCAGGATATGATCTATGAATGTACCTACAGCATCATTAAGAAAAACGGATCTAACCCGGACAATGCCTGCCACATGTCTCATGCCTTATTTTCAGCAGTACACGGATTGATCTCCATTATGATGATGCGTAACACGGATATTCCGTCTACAATGAACAAAACAACTTTAGACGAAACGGTTTCGGCTTTTATTAAATCTTTATAAATTTTTTTTGAACAACAAATTAACACTGTTAGGAAAAATAACATCAGATAAGTTGAAATTATTAATCAAAACTCATTAAAAATGCTGATAATGGAACCTTATCATTGATAATACTTCATAGTATTTTTTTTAACTTGATAATTAACACCGTTAGAAAAATTAACATATAATTAATACACCTCACCTCATATAGTAATCAAAACTTAATAACTATTAGAATTATGGAAATGGCAATGTAACTATTATGAAAGATTCTGTAAATCATTCTGAATCAACTGTTAACACTGTTAGAAAAATTAACAGGATCAAAACAAAAACAACATTATTAAAATTAAAACCTTCATTAAAAAATTTAAACTTAAAATGAAAATACCTGGAAAAACAAGGATTATCGTACTGATATCGAGTATCATCCTTTTACAGAATTGCAGTAAAGCAGCAGAGGGCTCCAACCCGACCCTTCCCGCTCCGGAATTACCTGTATATACCGTAATTACTTCTCCAGCTACGACATATCAGGAATACCCTACCGCGCTGGAGGGAAAAAACAATGTAGAGATCAGATCTCAGGTGGACGGTTATCTGGACAAGATATACGTAGAAGAAGGATCTTTTGTAAGAGCCGGACAGCCTTTATTTAAAATAGATTCCAGAGCTTACGGTGAGCAGATGAACATGGCCCAGGCCAATCTGCAGGCCGCGAATGCCAATATCCAGAAGGCCAAGGTAGAAGTAGACCGTCTACAGCCACTGGTAGCAGCCAAAGTGGTTTCAGACGTACAGCTAAAAACAGCTAAAGCCAATTACGCGGCGGCAATAGCAGCAGCGGCACAGGCTAAAGCCACAGTAGGAAACGCCAGAATCAATGTAGGATTTACAACCATTACAGCCCCGGTAAGCGGATATATCGGAAGGATTCCCTACAAAAAAGGGAGCCTGATCTCCAGAACAGATCCTAATCCCCTTACATTGCTGTCTGACATCAGCGAGATATATGCATATTTTTCTTTAAGCGAGCTGGATTTTATTGCTTTTCAGAATAAATATCCCGGTGCCACTTTAGAAGAAAAGCTTAAGAATATGCCGATGGTAGAGCTGGTGATAGCAGACAATACCATTTATCCCCAGAAAGGTAAGATGAGCATTGTTGACGGGCAATTCGATAAAACTACCGGAGCCATCAGCGTACGTGCAGTATTCCCGAATGCCAGCGGTATGCTGAGAACCGGAAATACGGGCAGAATCCGCATGCCGCAGCTGTTCTCGGATGCCTTAGTGATTCCACAGGAATCTACTTTTGAAATTCAGGATAAAACTTATGTATATGTACTTGGAAAAGACCAGAAAGTAACCAGCAGACCTGTAAAAATCTCAGGAAAAACAAACAATTATTACTTTATTTCCGAAGGGTTAAAACCTAGTGAAAAGATCGTGTATACAGGGATTGGAAATCTGAAGGACGGTGCCGCCATCAAACCGAAGGCCATTTCTTCCGACAGTTTACTAAAAGCCAGACCTCTATAAGGATCCTTCCAATACAGAAGACTTAAAAAAATAAACTTCTTATGCTAAAACAATTTATAGAAAGACCGGTACTTTCTACCGTAATCTCCATAATACTTCTATTACTGGGGGCCTTATCCCTCTTTAACTTGCCCATAGCCCTCTTTCCGGATATCGCTCCTCCGAGTGTTCAGGTTACAGCGTTTTACCCGGGGGCCAATGCGGAAGTAGTAGCCCGTTCTGTGGCAACACCAATCGAAGAAGCGGTGAACGGGGTGGAAAATATGACCTATATGACCTCAAATTCAAGTAACGACGGTACAATGACTTTGAACGTTTTCTTCAAACAGGGGTCAGACGCAGACAATGCTGCGGTAAATGTACAAAACAGAGTATCCAAAGCCATGAGCCAGCTTCCTCAGGAAGTGGTTCAGGCAGGAATCTCAACCCAGAAGGTACAGAACAGTATGATCATGTTCATGGGACTGTCCAGTGACGATCCCAAGCAGTATGACGAGCTGTTTTTACAAAATTACCTCAAAATCAATATAATCCCGCAGATACAGCGTATCCCGGGTGTGGCTCAGGCGCAGGTTTTCGGGACCAGAGACTACTCCATGCGTATATGGCTGAAGCCGGACAGACTGGCAGCCAATAATCTTTCTCCTCAGGAGGTAATGAATGCGATCAAGGATCATAACCTTGAGGCTGCTCCCGGACGTCTCGGGCAGGGAAGTAAGGAAACTTATGAATATATCCTTAAATACAAAGGAAAACTGAATAAGAACGAAGACTATGAGAATATTGCCATCAAAGCCAATAACGACGGCTCATTCTTAAGATTAAAAGACGTAGCGAGAGTAGAATTTGGTTCCTATACCTATACCGCTGTCAACAGGGTGGACGGAAAACCGGTAGCAGGTTTTGCCATTTTGCAGACTGCAGACTCCAATGCCAATGAAATCCTTACAGAGATTGAAAAACAGGTGGAAACCTTTAAGGCTGATCTTCCAAAAGGAGTGAACCCGATCATCATGTATAACTCCAAAGACTTCCTTGATGCTTCTATCCATCAGGTAGTAGAAACATTAGTGATTGCATTTATCCTGGTATTCATCGTTGTATTTATTTTCCTTCAGGATTTCAGATCTACGTTGATTCCGGCTATTGCAGTTCCCGTAGCCATCATCGGTACGTTCTTCTTCCTCCAGCTTTTTGGTTTCAGCATCAATATGCTTACGTTGTTTGCGCTGGTGCTTGCCATTGGTATCGTAGTGGATGATGCCATTGTAGTTGTGGAAGCTGTACATGCCAAAATGGAGCATACCGGGATGTCTGTAGAGCACGCTACCATGAATTCGATGAGTGAAATTTCCGGAGCGATTATTTCCATTACTCTGGTAATGTGTGCGGTATTTATTCCGGTAGGATTCATGCAGGGGCCTGCGGGGGTTTTCTACAGACAGTTTGCCTTTACATTGGCCATCGCAATCATGATTTCCGCGATCAATGCCCTTACTTTAAGTCCGGCCCTGTGTGCTATTTTCCTGAATGACCCTCAGGGAGAACACGGGGAGCATAGCCATGGTAAGAAAAAAGGCTTTGGAGCAAGGTTCTTCAACGCGTTCAATACAAGCTTCAATTCCATGACCCAAAAGTATATCTACAGCCTTAAATTCTTAATTAAGAATAAATGGATCGCTGTAGGAGGTCTGGTGGTCATCACGGCAGCAAGCATTTTCCTGATTAAGAAAGCTCCGTCCGGATTTATTCCTACCGAAGACCAGGGATTTGTTTTATACGCGGTAAATACTCCTCCGGGAAGCTCCCTGGAAAGGACCCACAACGCCACTGAGCAGATTGACAAGATCGTAAAAGGAGAAAAAGCCACCAATCACCTTTGGGTTGCGGATGGTATGAACTTCATCAGTAATGCCAATGCGTCCCCGTATTCCGCAGGCTTTATCAAGCTTAAAGATTATAAAGACCGTGGTGAAATGAAAGATCCTGACCAGATCGCAGCTACTCTGACGGGAAAGGTAAGCCAGGTAAAAGACGCCAATGCTTTCTTTTTCAACTTCCCAACGGTTCAGGGTTTTGGTAACGTGTCCGGATTTGAGTTCATGCTTCAGGATAAAACCAACGGTTCTTTTGAGCAGCTGGGGCAAACAACCCAGGCGTTCATCGGTGAGCTGATGAAGCGTAAAGAAATTGCTTTTGCATTCACTACCTTCGCGGCGGGAAATCCCCAGTATTCCATTGAAGTGGATGCTGACAAGGCAAATCAGCTGGGAGTTTCCATCTCAGAGCTGATGCAGACCATGCAGATCTATTATGGTAGTAGCTTCGTATCCGATTTCAACAGATTCGGAAAATACTACAGGGTAATGGCCCAGGCAGATGTTCCTTACCGTACGGATGTAAATTCATTGGAAGGGATCTACGTTAAAAATAATTTAGGTGAAATGGTTCCGGTAAAAACGCTGGTTACTCTGAAAAGAAGTTTCGGTCCTGAAACGGTGACCAGGAACAACCTGTTCAATGCAGTAACGATCAATGGAACTCCGAAGCCCGGCTATAGTACCGGGGATGCCATCAAAGCGGTTGAAGAGGTGGCCAAACAGTCGCTGCCGAGAGGATACGGATATGAGTGGACAGGTATTACCCGTGAAGAGATCAAGGCAAGTGGTCAGACGGCATTCATCTTCCTTTTAAGTATTTTGTTTGTGTATTTCCTACTGGCTGCCCAATATGAAAGCTACATCCTTCCTTTTGCAATTATCCTTACCGTTCCTACGGGAATATTCGGAGTGTTTGCCTTCACAGGATTGGCCGGAATTGATAATAATATTTATGTACAGGTAGGATTGATCATGCTGGTCGGGCTATTGGCAAAAAATGCCATCCTGATCGTAGAGTTTGCCGTTCAGAGGAGAAGGGCAGGAAAAACGCTGATAGAATCTGCATTGCAGGCTTCAAGATTACGTTTGAGACCGATCCTGATGACGTCTTTCGCCTTTATCATCGGTATGCTTCCGCTTGTCTGGACCCAGGGTGCTTCTGCCAAAGGAAATCATTCCATCGGTATCAGTACGGTAGGAGGAATGCTTACAGGCGTTGTGTTCGGGATCTTTATTATTCCGGTGATGTATGTGATCTTCCAGTATCTGCATGAAAAAATGCCTAGCAGAAAAAAGAAAAGACTTAAAAAACAAAATCATGATGTTGCTTTAACAGCTGCTCATTAAGTTTTAAAAGAATAACAATGAAAAGAGTAAAAAATATTTTTCTAACATTTATATTGGCTGTAGCCTCGGTTTCGTGTGTGTCTAAATTGGCTTACACGGAGCCGGATCTCCAGCTCCCTGAAAAATTCCAGTATACGGCCACCGCAGACACGGCGAGCATTGCGAATCTAGAATGGAAGAAATTTTTCAATGATCCCATTTTACAGGATCTGATCCAGAAAGGAATCAACCATAACTATGATCTGCAGATCGCGTTAAAACAGGTTGCGGCTTCACAGGAAAAACTGAAACAGGCCAAATACCTCCAATATCCGGATGCCAGCTTTGGAGTGACAGGACAAATTTCCAGACCTTCCAAAAACAGCATGAACGGGCAAAGTCTTAATCTCTTTTTAGGACAAAACCATGTGGAGGATTATAATGCAGCCTTCAACCTTTCATGGGAAGCTGATATCTGGGGAAAAATCAAGAATCAGCAGGAAGTTTCAAGGATCCAGTACCTGCAGACCTACGAAGCTTCAAAAGCGATTCAGACTCAGGTGGTGGCAGCAATTGCCCAGGGGTATTATAATTTGCTGATGCTCGATAAGCAGTTGGAAATTGCAAAGTCTAATCTGGAATTAAGCAAGAATACGCTTTCCATTACACAAAAAATGTGGGAAAGCGGAGATACTACCGCTTTGGGTGTACAGCAGGCAACGGCCCAGAAACAGTCTACGGAACTTCTGATCTCACAGCTGGAACAAAATATTGCCATCCAGGAAAACGCTTTAAGCATTCTCGTAGGGGAAACCCCAAATAAGATCAGCAGGACTATTGAAATGTCTGATACCTCTTTGCCACAGGATATCTCTGCAGGCCTTCCGGCAGCAATGGTAAGCCGTCGTCCGGATGTACGGCAGCAGGAACTCATCTTACTGGAATCCAATGCAATGGTAGGTATCGCCCAGGCTAATATGTACCCTTCTCTCAGAATTACAGCCAATGGTGGTGTCAACTCTTTCAAGTTCGACAACTGGTTCCAGATCCCGGCTTCATTGTTCGGATCTGCCTTAGGAGGAATCACCCAGCCTATTTTCCAGAAAAGACAGTTGAAAACCGACCTTGAAGTAGCCAAAATCCAGCGGGAGAAAAACGTTCTGGCATTCCGCCAGTCTGTTCTTAATGCAATGGGTGAGGTTTCGGATGCTTTGGTTTCTAACGAAAATCTGAAAGTTCAGGAACAGAAAGCTACCGAGCAAGTTGCTACCCTGAAAGATGGGATAAAGAGTGCCGAGATGCTATACAAAGGAGGTATGGCCAATTATCTGGAAGTCATTACGGCTCAGGCTAATTCCCTTCAGGCCGAACTGAATCTGGCATCCGTGAAAAGACAAAGATTGAGCAGTATTGTTGATCTTTACAGAGCTTTAGGCGGCGGTTGGAAGTAGTAAATAAAATTATATTGTTGAATGCGGTCTCTCAGGACCGCATTTTTGTTTTGTATCAGAATAAACTATTGGGTCTGCTCATCAACCCACCGGATCAGATCTTCAAAATCCTTTTGGGAATATCCCAGCTTCAGATAATGAATATCATTTGCTTTCCTGTACCAGGTGAGCTGGCGTTTCGCATACCTCCTGCTGTTTTTTTTAATTTCGGAAACGGCGAAATCCAGGTTCCATTCCCCTTCGAGGTATTTGAATAATTCTGTATAGCCTACGGTTTTCAAGGCAGTCAAGTCTTTAAACCCTTCCAGGCCTCTCACCTCCTCAAGCAGACCTTTTTCCATCATTATATCTACCCTCCTGTTAATCCGGTCATACAATTCCTCCCTTGATGCCTCAATCCCGATCCTGATAACGCTAAAATCTCTGGCCCTTTGCGAAACCGCTATCAGATCCGAATATTTTTTGCCGGTTTGCCAGATGATGTCAATCGCCCGCAAAAGCCTTCTGTGATTATGAATATCTACGGCTTCAAAATATTCCGGATCGAGTGCCTTCAGCATTAGTTGAAGCTTTTCAATTCCTTCGTCATCCAGGATCTCCTGAAGCTTCCTCTGATTTTCCGCATCTGCTTCGGGCAGGTCATTCAAGCCTTCAATAAGGGCTTTTTCATACATCATACTCCCCCCTACGAGGATCACGGTGTCATATTTCCGGAAAAGCTGATCGAGTTTTTGTAAGGCGTCCTGCTCATACTGTCCGATGGAGTAATATTCCTGTACTGAAAGGTTTCCGACGAAATGATGTGGAGCTTCTGCCAGTTCTTCCTGGGAAGGCGCAGCAGTACCTATTTTCATTTCCCTGAAAAATTGCCTGGAATCACAGGAAATAATTTCCGTATTGAAATGGATAGCCAAATCAATTGCCAGCCTTGTTTTTCCGATTCCGGTGGGACCTACTACAGAAATCAAATTTTTCACAGTGCTAATTTAAATGTTTATCTTTGTACAACAATAAAAAACTATGATTTTATCAATGACCGGCTTTGGCAGGGCCGAAGATGTTTTTGAAGGTAAAAAAATCTCTATAGATATTAAATCACTGAACAGCAAGAGTTTTGATTTGAATATCAAGATACCTTTACGCTATAAGGAAAAAGAATTTGAGATCAGAAAAATTCTTAATGATAGAATTATCCGTGGAAAAGTAGACTGCTACATCACTTTGGAGAATCTTGAAGAAAGTAATGATGTGAAGATCAATAAGCCGCTTATTGACTCCTACATCAGCGAACTGAGAGGCATTGCATCAGACGGGCCGGATTTTGAATATCTTAAAATGGCGGTAAGACTCCCTGAAGCCGTTACCACAAGGCCTGATGAGCTTACGGAAGGTGAATGGGAAAATCTGGCAGCCATTATCAGCCTTGCTCTTGACAGATTCGAGGAATTCAGAAGAACGGAAGGGAAAATCCTGCACGAAGAACTGGAAAGGAATATTCAGAATATTGACAGATCCCTGGCAGAGGTGCTTCCTTATGAAGAAGAAAGGATCATCAGCGTAAGAGAGCGGTATCAGAAAGCCCTGAAAGAGTTTGAGAATGTAGATGAAACGCGATTCTATCAGGAGATGGCCTATTTTACTGAAAAGCTGGATATCTCTGAGGAAAAGGTAAGACTGGCCCAACACCTGAAATATTATAAAGAAGTAATGGATAACGAAGATTTCAACGGGAAAAAGCTGGGCTTCATCTCTCAGGAAATCGGGAGAGAAATCAATACTTTAGGATCAAAAGCCAATCATGCCGAGATTCAGAAGCTGGTAGTAATGATGAAGGATGATCTGGAGAAAATTAAAGAACAGACGTTAAACGTTTTGTAAAGTTATAAGTATGAATGATGAGCTATAAGCTTTTACGGGTTTTTACCCGTCATTTACTTATAAGCCATAATGAAAAACATGAATAAAGTTATCATATTTTCAGCGCCGTCAGGAAGCGGAAAAACCACATTGGTAAAGCATTCCCTGGAAACATTCCCGGAACTTGAGTTCTCAATTTCATGCACCACAAGACCTCCGAGAGGGAATGAAGTGCATGCCGTGGATTATCATTTTCTGACACCGGATGAATTCAGGCAAAAAATCGCTGAAGACGCTTTTGTGGAATACGAAGAAGTCTATACCGACAAGTATTACGGTACATTAAAATCTGAAGTGGAAAAGATATGGAATAAGGGGAAAGTGGTTATTTTTGATGTAGATGTAAAAGGTGGGATATCCTTAAAAAAATATTTCGGGGAAAAAGCCCTCTCCATTTTCATTGAGCCACCATCCATTGAAGAATTGGAACGCAGATTGATATCAAGAAATACTGATGATGAGGAAACCATCAGGATACGGGTAGCTAAAGCGGAAGAAGAAATGTCCTACGCGAAAGAATTTGACAGGATCGTCATTAACGCCGATCTTGATGAAGCAAAAAAAGAAATAGAAAGTTTAATACACAATTTTATAGAAAGAGATTAGAAATTATAAAACGGGTAAATTTCGCTCACAAAAAATTAGCTCCGGTTTTAGCTTCTGACCTTACATCAAAAACATTAAGATGGATATGAGTACTGAAACATTAGAAAAAGCCAAATCTGCTATCCCTGTAAAAGGATTTTTAGATATAAAAGATTTTATCATTCCTGAAGGCGAAGAGCTGGTAAAAGCCATCCTTCAGCTTAAGAAGGAAAAAAACGCCGTAATTCTTGCACATTACTATCAGCCGGGAGAAATCCAGGACATTGCCGATTTTTTGGGGGATTCTCTTCAGCTGGCAAGACAGGCTAAGGAAACCAATGCGGATATGATCGTATTCTGTGGAGTACATTTCATGGCCGAAGCTGCGAAGATCCTGAACCCTGCCAAAAAAGTCGTTCTGCCGGATACCATGGCGGGATGTTCCTTGGCAGACGGATGTTCCGGGGAAGGGTTGAGAAAGATGCGTGAACAACACCCCAACGCTCTTGTGGCCACCTACATCAATTGCAATGCGGAAACCAAGGCGGAAAGTGACATCATCGTTACCAGCTCAAATGCCGAAACGATAATTGAAGCTCTTCCTAAAGACAGGCCTATCATTTTTGCACCGGATAAAAACCTGGGAAGGTATCTGTCTAAGAAAACCGGACGTGATATGATCCTCTGGGACGGAAGCTGCGTGGTACATGAAGCATTTTCAATGGAAAGAATCGCCAGGCAGCTGGCAGAAAATCCGGATGCCAAACTGATCGCCCACCCCGAAAGCGAAGAGGCGGTTTTACAGCTGGCCCATTTCATCGGCTCCACTTCTGCGCTTTTAAATTATGTGGAAAAGGATGACTGCCAGAAATTCATCATTGCTACGGAAGAAGGCATCCTGCATGAAATGAAAAAACGGGCACCGCATAAGGAGCTGATCCCTGCTTTGGTTTTTGATGAAAGCTGCAACTGCTCGGAATGTTTCTATATGAAACGGAATACTCTGAAGAAAGTGTATTTATGTATGAAATACGAGCTTCCCGAAATCCTTATTGACGAGGAGCTCCGTTTGAAGGCATTAAAGCCTATTGAAGCAATGCTCGAGCTTTCAAAAAGCATAAAATAAATCAATATGGAAACGGATCAAGCGGTCCGTTTTTTTGGCAATTATATACTTAAGCGCAACGGCTACCCTATAACGAAGTAAACTGATTGAAATTCATATTCCGGCATCATTAAAAAATTTAATGAACGGGAAGAAAAAGTATGGAAATTAATCGGAATTTGAAGAATTAAAACGATTTTTGCTTAATAAATAAGTAAGCAATGAGTAAAATATTTCTTGAAGATGTAAAAGTTTATGCCTGCCACGGCGTGCTTCCCGAAGAAAATATCATCGGGACCTATTATATACTCAATCTCGAACTGCATACCGATCTCTGGAAAGCTGCAGAATCTGACGATTTGAATGATACGATAAGCTATGCCGACATCAATGAAATTATCCATAAAGAGATGAAGATCAGGTCTAAACTGCTGGAACATGTTGCGGGCAGGATCATTGCCCGTATCCATGACCAATTTCCGCAGATAGATTATATAAAACTGAGAATTACCAAAACATCTCCTCCGATGCAGGGAGAAATGAAAGGAGCGAGTATTGAACTGGAAAAAAGTTTTAAACCTGAAAATTAAATTTATATTTTCGTAAAAAAAACATACGAATTGAAATCCATTATAAAAATATTATTTCTATTAAGTTTTATCAGTATTTTCGGACAATCTGCCGTAGAAAACCAGCTGGCCGCATACAATTTTCCGAAAATAAAATCCAGCATCACAATGCCTGTGACCATTCCTCTTTCAGAGGTCAGCAACATGATCAATGCCTCCGTAAAAGACCTGATTTATCAGGACAACTCTTATACGGATAACAACAATGACCAGTTTAAGGTAAAAGTATGGAAAACCCGGCCCATCCGGTTGGTGGGTGGAACCAGCCAGAACCTGCTCATTGAGGTCCCTCTAAAGATCTGGGCAGAAAAAGGTATCGGAACTCTGGGGGTTTACACCTACCAGAACACCACTTTTGAAACAGTAATGTATTTCAACACGGCTTTAAGCTTAAAAAATAACTGGACCATCACCACCAATACTCAACCCATGGGCTTTAAATGGGTCACAAAACCGGTACTGGATTACGGGAAGATACAGATCCCGATCACATCCCTGGTGGAGAAAAGCCTGAAAGAGCAGCAGGAAAAATTTTGTAAAACCATAGACCAGCAAATGGGCACCCAGCTGAATTTTCAGCAATATATCATCATGGCCTGGAATGTTTTTTCACAGCCTTTCCCTATTTCTGAGGAATATAATACCTGGCTAAAGATAAGCCCGGTGAATGTAAACATCACACCTTTGAAATTCTACGGGAACCAGATTGACACCAATATCGGAATAGATATCTATTCTGAAACCTTTACGGGAAACAAACCTGAATCTTCACAGCCCATAAAAACAGCCTCTGATTTTAGCTTCATACCGGTACTCCCTGATAAATTTCACCTTCAGACGACAGCCAACATTCCTTTTACCGAGGCATCCAATATTGCCAGAAATATGTTTTTAAATAAGGAATATGAAGTAAGAGGTTCTAAAGTAAAAATAAAGGATATCCGGGTTTACGGAGTGGGAAACAGAATAACGATTGAAGCGGAAACAGAAGGCTATATCAATGGCACCGCATTCATTTCAGGGATACCTGTGTATGATGAAACAAGAAAAAAGATTGTTCTGTCCGACACCAAATTTAAGCTGAGAACGGCCAATATCCTTCAAAAAACCGCTACCCTTCTGTTTAAAGGAAAAATTGTAAAAACTATCGAATCCGAATACGGGATCCCAACCCAGGAACTGGAAAATATTTCTAAAAAAAGTATTGAAGAAGCCTTTAATAAGGAATATTACAAAGGATTAAAAATGTATGGGAAAGTATTCAGCCTGAAACCTACCGATATTCTCCTCAATGATTCAGGCATTACAGCCATTATCGATACCAATGCAACTTTAAAACTAATAATTAACGGAATCTAGCATTCAAACAAAACCATGAAAAAACTTTTAAAAATTGTTGAGTTTAATAAAGCTTCAGCAGGAATGAGATTTTTAAACCTGATCATAGACCGGACAGTCGTCAGTATATTTTTCTTTTTATTCGGGTTTTTGGGAGTATTCATTGACAATATACTGGGAATAGATTTTTTTTACAGCACAGTGTCTAAGCTTTCGCAAATGGATAAGCTCATGGATATAC
The DNA here is from genome assembly GCF_041361455.1 of Chryseobacterium gossypii. Lineage (NCBI taxonomy): Bacteria > Pseudomonadati > Bacteroidota > Flavobacteriia > Flavobacteriales > Weeksellaceae > Chryseobacterium > Chryseobacterium gossypii. The sequence goes on from NZ_JBGCUR010000022.1 coordinate 62,028, forward strand.
TGATAACCTCTTCGATCTATTTTCTATATACTTTCCTGATGGAATATTTTACCAAGGGAAGAACTATTGGCAAATACATTACAGGTACCAGAGTGATCGGCACAGACGGGCAGAACCCTACCTTTGAAGAATATTTGATCCGGAACATTTCGAGGCTTGTTCCTTTTGATGCCTTCTCCTTTCTGGGAGGTGGAAACGGATGGCATGACAGCTGGAGTGATACCCGGGTCATCAATATCAAAAATTATGAGGCTGAAAAACAGGCAAAAGACGATATAAACAGCATTGGCACAAAAGAATTAGTCTAAAAAGTTTTTGTTGAATAAGAAATTTTATTATATTTGCACACCTCAAAAATGGTACTTTGGCCGAGTGGCTAGGCAGTGGTCTGCAACACCATCTACAGCGGTTCGAATCCGCTAGGTACCTCATTATAAACCTCTAATTGTCTCATTATCAGATTCTTAGAGGTTTTTTATTATTGATTATTCTAACTAAATTCTAACCAACAGCAAAAATGCATTTTTTAACGTAGTATTTACTGTAACCTTAAAGCTGGAGGAAAAAAAATGGGAATTGGGAAGAAAAATGTTTTTTTTGCTGGAAGGGGACTCAAAAATGTAAGCGGTGGACTTTGTATATTTGATTTATGAACTTTTTAGACTATATTGATAATCTTGGATCTATTTTGAGTATCGTTTCTTTTATACTCTATGTTTTAAAAAAAATATATAAACGCAACGATTTTGAAGCTTTTTAATATTTAATCAGAGAGGGAACTGGTTGATTGATGTTGTAATACATTAATCCTGCTTTTTGTATTTCTCGGTCGTCTCTATGTATCCCGAGTTTAAAGTACAACCATATCAAGTAATTTAACGCAATACAACTGTACCAATTAATAATTTTTTGCAGTGAAGGTTGTTCTATAAATAGTTTGTATCAATTCAGCAAAATAAAATAGGGCAAATATTTGGGATACTCCTATTTTGCAATTTTTATTTTATAATCTGTGCTGTTTTCAATTTAAGTCTGTTTAGCTTTGGGGATACTTAAAATTTTTTGTTTTACTTCATATGTCAAAACAGGCAATAGTTCCTCATACATAAAGACCTTCATAGGTACGACTTGAAGATGCTCAACAGGCCACCAGGACTTTTCGGCATATCTAAATAATGTCCTTTGTGCCAGTTCCAATTCATTGCTACAACATACAGCCTCACAATATCCAAGTGGATATATTCAATTCTAATTTTGTCTGCATATCTTTCATAGTATTCAAACGTTTGGTAGGTATTGTATTCAGTTGTCATGAAATGTAAAAGATATTCAGCACCTTTCAAACTTTCAAAATCCAGTTTGGGTCGATACTTCTTTAGTTTAGCAGTTCTTCGAAATATTTTTTATCATATTCTTTTTCAACCATCCTTAAATATTTTAAGCTCGTTAAATCCTTTTAATTTCAAAATATGTTGTTCTACCTTGTATCGATACTCATTTATCAAGTACTCAGGCAAGTTCAATTGTTCCTTTACCTCAAAAAAGAAATTATAGAATTTTATCGCTCGCTCTATCTGATTACTTTGTATAGCTGCATATGTATAAGCAAAGAAATGTTCATCTAGAATATTTCCCGCATACCAAGCATTGTTATATAACAAGGAATTTTCATCAAAGGTCATTGCTAAATTATAATTGCTTTGATAATAATACACTTCAGCCAATGCAACTCCTTTTTGTGCTGTGAAATCTTCCAAAGCATTTAGTTTGTCAATTCCTATTTCGATTTCTCCATTTCTGATTAAGCTAAAAATATCTCGTAATTTTTTTGGAATTTTCACTATTGTCTTCATCAAATTGCGAAAACTATTATTGAATCATAATGCTTTAATACAAAGTGAGAGTATTACATGGAACACTCCCACTTTTGTAATCATTCAGTAATAGGCTTATACTGTTTTAATACCTTTCTTTCCATATCATTGCTTGGCCATACTTCGATGCGGTAGTAGTCATCGTCTGTGTCATTTGCTAAATCAGGCTCCTTTACGCTTGCTAAATTGGACGAATATATTCTTACTCTATACTTACCAGGTGTAACATATAAAGTGGCTTCAATTAAATTGTCAGGACAGTTTAATATTTGTAATTCATCTGACTGAACATTTATTCCTCCTTCCACTATATGATCGTATTTTGTAAAATCAATATCCTCATTAGCTTTTTCTAATAATTCAATTTCCCCTTTAATATTCCCGTAACTTTCGGTCCCAACTCCCAGGACTCCACTCTCCGTTGCAAGACGCTCATTGGATGCGGTTTCTGTCCAAAAGTCTGGAGATCCTGTGTCGCCTAGGGTACCTTTGTCTGTAATATAAAACTGGCGATATTCTGTGTAAAATTCGAAGTGTTTTTTCTTCATAGTACTTTCTTTATTTGTTGTACATGATAATATAAATAAGTTAAAAACTAATAATAAGATTGTATTTTTCATAAATATAATTAATATACTGGCATGAAACGAGCATACATTATTAAACCAACAACCACTGCTGCACCCATCATAAGAGGCCACTGTTTATATGGTATAACAGGATTGCCTATCGATGGATGGCTTGGCCCTACTGGTAGAGGATGAGGATTTAATCTTTCAAACACCTCTTGTTTCACTTCTTCAGGTGAACTGCCTTTTGGTACTGGAATTACCATAAATGCATCTCCTGTTTTTAAACCCGCTGCTCGGTACAGTACACTTAAACTTCCTCCCTGAGATCTATTCTCTGCCTCTGGTACATAAGCCATCATTGCAACAGAACCGTCGGGCTGTACTCCCCCTTCAAATGTAGATGCATAAGGATATTCATCTCTTTGCATTCCTTTAATCGTCGGGTATTTAGCCGTAGCCTCTTTTCTTCTTTGAGCCCGCCTTTTTAAATCAGCATCATAATGTAATATACTTGGTTTTCCATTTAAAAATGCATTCAATGTATGCCTATAAATATTTGGTGTTACATCTTCCGGCACAAAATGAAATGTTTTTATATTTGAATCTCCCGAAGAAGTCAGATTCTCCAAAAACATTTCAAACAACATCTGGGCATATACGCCGGTAAACTGTACGCCGTTACCTCCAGCCATTGCGTATATTCCGCCTGAATCAGCACCACCTCCATCTCCGCTGTACGACAAAGACCACAAGGATCTTCTAGGTACAAAACCAGATGAATATCCCGAAGTGTTTATTGTACCATCATCATTAAAAGCCCGTCCGTCTACATCCACCCTATGAATAGGATTATTGGCTACATAAGCGAAAGGGCTAGTCGAATAATAATTCTCCGCCAGTGGATCCACCCCATTCCACCTTCCCAGCTCAGGCATATACTGCCTCCAGCCATAATCGTACATCCCGGATTCCTGCAATTCCTTGCCATTGTATTTATATTGATATGCAGAGTTTTCTGCTAAGGTATTATATCCCTGATGCTTTAATCCAAACGGGTAATAGTTGTTTTCTTCAATGACCACAGCTTCCAAACCATTCGTTTATGTAGCTTAATCGCACATTTCCTAAGTGGTCTGTATAGCTGTATATATACTTATTATTTTCAAATTTATTTATTGGCAAAAATAAATTGTAAAAAACGAGTAACCAATTTAGATTACTCATCTTCTAATTAAATATACTGATCTTTTTCAATGATAACAAAACGAGTAACCATTTAGATTACCCGTTTTCTAATTAATTTTTATTAATTTTCTAATTGTTACTTCCCATCAACGAAGGAAACCGACGTATTTGAAACGTTTCACATTATCAATGTTTATTCTCATTATAATATTTTAGAATAATCTTTTCAAGTTCATCAAAGCTACAAGTTAAAGTATTTGAAGATATTGAAATAGGTGAGCCATAGGCTTTTAGGTTTCTTTGTAATAGCTTTTTCTTAATATTACTTTGAGTATTTATATATTTCTCTGGATCTTTTACATTAATCATTAAGAACTTTGTGGACATTACATCAATACGTTTTATTGATGTAATATCATCCCAAAAAATCATTCCAACACCTACGTAACTAGAATTATCAATAATTCCTTTTTCATTAATTATTAGATTAAATTTATTTGTGAAAATATTTCTTAATAAAATAATTAAACAAAAGCCTGAAAATATTATTGCTACAATTCCTGCAACTTGTATAAAGAAAGCATTTCTAAATATTACAGAAACAAATTTATCGGGATTAATTGCTAACCACCCCCCTAAGAATATAAACATTAATGATGCTAACAACAGTAATATTAATTTTTTCTTACTACGGTGTATTTTAATTGTATTCATTTTATGTATTTATAAATTATTTTATTTTAATAAGTCATCTGCCCAATTTTCTGCAATTTCACCACCCCAAAAGCCTCCTACGACACCTCCTACAATACCACCAATTATAAGACCTGCAGCTGTTCCTTCTGGCCCCACTAAACTTCCTAATACACCAAAAGTTTTCCCTAATGCCCATGCACCTGCAGCTGCTCCTGCCATTCCTCCAGCTACACCAGCCGTTGCAACCTATGCATGATGCCCATATGTCCCACCATCTTCATAAACTCCGATACCAACCTTTACTACACTTAAAGCATTACCTACTGGGCCTGCAACTTTTCCTATTTTAGCACCATACTTTGCTAAAGCTATAGTCCTTACATATTGATTTCCATAAAATACACGTCCACTTGCAGTTGGCAAATATAATCTTCCGTTTGTGCCAAGTCTTGCTGAACCAGCATTCTCTAAACCTTTTCCGGTACTATCAAAAAAATCATTAATATTTCCGGCAGTACCAATATAATCAGATACACCTAATTTCATTCTATGTCCAATAAGCTCTTGTCCTCCGACTTCCATTTCTCCATTGACAATTCTGCCGAAACCTGGTATATCTCCATCTGTCCACCAGTTCATATATCCATTTGTGTATTTAAAGAAAAAGATCCACCATTTTGAAGAGCTTCCATTAAATCCGCATATGCCTGTGTCTGCCCAAATGCTAAGTAACCCGAGTTCGGGATAAGAATAAGAAATAAATTTGTGATAAAAAGTAATAATT
>NZ_JBGCUR010000023.1:0-65118 GCF_041361455.1 Chryseobacterium gossypii
TGGTGGATCACAGGGCAGACCATTTTTGCCAACGGAGGATATACTACCAGATAAGCTGAATCATTCCGGACAGAATGCCGGAGAATAAATATACAATTGGCTGCCTCACATTGTGGAGCAGCCTCTTTTCATCTTTTATCAGCATCCATTGGATCATTACCTTCCTTCTTCAGCTGGTTGATAAAATACGAGGGAGAAACACCCGTCTCTTTTTTAAAGATCACCGCAAAAACCTCTCTGGATGAAAATCCGCATGCTTCGGCAAGATAGCTGATCTTATATTCCCTGTAGACAGGATTTTCATATAGCTTGTTGGTAATATAGCGGATGCGCAGACCATTAATGTAACTATTGAAACTCTTTCCTTTATGTTGTTTAATAATTTCCGAAAGATACCGGGTATTGGTGTTCAGGGCATTGGCCAGGCTGGTCAGCGTAAGATCTTTTTTAATGAATCTTTCGGATCTTTCAAATCTGGAAAGTTTACTGAGCAGGGAAAGAGAAGTATTTTCAGCCATGCTCAAAGGTGTTGTCACCCTGTCTGCGGCTTCGCTGCGGATATCCGACTGTAATGGAGAATTTTTTCTTTCCTTATTCAGGCTCCTGATTATGGATTGATATCTTTTGTGCAGCACGGTCTGATTCCTTTTCCATAAAAACCAGCTGCACAGCATTACAATAAGAAGAGCAGCAACGGCTATATAGACAATTCTGAGCATATTGCTCTTATGGACTTTCTCTTTTACCGTATTCATTTTTTTCACCGTAGAATTGGTTGTCTGCTTACCTACATAGCTTAAGCTGTCACTAAGATTGGTATACAATTCCATATATTTTATTGTAGAATCTTTATTTTTAAGACCTTCATAAGAATTGGTGGCTATTATATAAGCCAGAAGCCTGTCCCGTGGAGATTTTTGTTTTTGCTCGATCTCCAGGATTTCCCTGGCATAGCCTAAAGCCTTATCGTGTTTATTCTGTACGGAATAAAACTGACCCAAAGCGGCCAGTATAGGTAATTTATTGACATTAATACGGGTAAATTTCCGGGTATTGACAATTTTTAATGATTTTAAAAGATATTCTTCTGCAAGATCCAACCTCCGGGGTGTATAGTTCATGGTATAAAATATTCCGAGGTTCATGCTGATATAAGAGATCATATCATATTTTTGCTCAATCTCTTTTATATCCTCACTCTTGTCCGTCATCTGCTCAGCTTCATACAAACTTTTCTTCAGGCAGGAGAGGATGGTATCCTGGGATATTTTTTTAGGGATATAGTAGCCGGCAGCAAGTCCCTGATAAATAACCGACATATGATAATGCTTTTTATTCAGATTATTAAACTTGTTCACATATTGTATTGCCGTCTGTAATTCATTATAGGATTCATCAGAAAGTCCCAGCGCCGAAAATACCGTCGCTCTTTGTGTGTGCGCCACTGCAACGGACTCATAATCATTAACCCCTTTTGCCACATGCTCTACTTCATGAGTATATTCAATTGCCTTTTCCTCCGCTCCCAGACCGTGATAGATAAATATTAAATACTTTCCGCTTTCAATGATCCCTTTTTTATATTGGATGCTTTTGGAATTACTGTTTATTTTTAAAAATATATCCAGTGTTTCGGAAGGACTGCTAATATATATATTTTCCCCTCTGGCCAGTTCGTGATCAATACTTTTTGGAGTTATAACAGCCTGGGTGTAATAATAACCGAAAAACAAACATAGTGTAAGAATAATAATTTTTTTCAGGGTCATCTCATTGTTTTAGGCACAATTTTACCAATTATTTGTAAATGTAGCAGCTGATATATCGTAATAATTTCTGATATTATCACAGAACATTTTACATTTATATCGCTAACAGTCAAAGAATTTAACTATTGGAATGTACCAAAACAGCCACCGCTGATCATGGCCTTTTTACTGTTATGAACTCCTTTTCTCTCTGATACAGAACGGATTTTTCGAGGCAACATTGCCATAATATTATGAATCTATGAATTTGATCCGGGCAAAAATATACGGGTGACAGACCGACCTGCCGGAAACCTGTTACAATTGCAGAAATCATTACCGGCTTTGTTTTTACCGTCAGGTGGAAATCCATAAAATTGCCATACATAAATGATCAAAGAATTGATTTAATTTTTAAACTGCGGCTTTTTCCCTCATCAGGCATTAAAATCCTTCTTCAGTAAAAAATTTACAGGATCAGCCTAATTGAAGCTATGATCCAGATAAATGATAAAACACTAATTACCATTCAATATAAAAATGCACCAGAATCATTATGAAGAACTCATAGGGAAAACAATACCCGAAGCGACGAACTTTTTAAAAGGGCATAAGATTATAAAAATCCAGTCTGTGGAATACGTATGCATTCTTAAAAGCTATTTTTTCGGGCTGTTCAAAAAAAGGCTGTTTTTGTACTGTACCGATGATAAGGTGAAAGATTATTATCTGATCACCTATTGATTCTTATCTTAACGGAAACCCTAATCTGAATATTCTTTCAGAAGTTGCCGGTAGCTCATCAGGATGGAAGATTTTGAAATAAACCCTATGAATTGATTGCTATGATCGATCACCGGTAAATTCCATACCCCGGTATCATCAAAGACCTGAAGGATTTCCAAAGGCTGGTTTTCCGGGTAAATAACCGCCGGAGGAGCTTTCATGATCTGGCTGATGCTTTTAGGCATATCATTGTCCCCAAACAGATATGGGCGGATATCATCAAGGGTAAAAACCCCTCTGAGTATTTTCTTATCATCCACGACAGCGAAAATGTTCTTGTTACTTTGCTTTAAAAGATCAAATAATTCAGTAACTGTGGCGTTTTCATTAATCGTCAGGGAATATCTATCAATAAAGGCTTCTGTACGCAATGAAAACAAAATGTTCTTGTCATGTTTGTTGGTGAAAATTTTCCCCTGATCCGCCAGCGATTTAAGCTCGGGAGATATCGGAGAAAACCATTTTGCAATAAGGTAAGACATTACGGAAACAATCATCAGGGGAATGAAAAGATCATAACCGAAGCTCGATTCCGCTATGAGAAATATTGCCGTAAGCGGGGCATAGAGAACGCCGCTCATGGCTCCTGCCATACCTACAAGAACAAGATTGGTCACCGGAACCCCGGTAAACCCGATTTGCTGGCAGACTATGGCAAACAGATACCCTACCGTACCCCCGGCGAAAAGGGAAGGAGCAAAGTTCCCGCCGTTCCCGCCGCTGAAAATGGTAAAAGAAGTTGCAAATGCCTTTAAAAGACAAACAAGGACCAGGAATACAATGATCGTCCAGTCTTCAATTTTAAAATACCTGAAAAAACTGTTTTCAATAATAGAGTGGGTGTTGCCATTGGTAAAAGCCTTTACGGTATCATACCCCTCTCCGAACAGTGGAGGAAAAAGTACACAGAGCAATGACAAAACCGCTCCTCCGAACATGGCTTTCCGTAGCCTTGACATCTGAAGCCTCTTAATAAAGTGCTCAACCTTCCTGGAAATCACAACAAAATACCGTGCATACAAGCCTGTCACGATCCCCAGTATAAGATAATACGGAACATTCCGGTAATTGAAAGGCTCTCTGGTGTAAAACCTGAAAAGCACATCCTCCTGCAATAAGATCCTTGATAATAAGCTGCCACAGACAGCGGCAACGACCAACGGGATGAAATCCGTAAAAACCACACCCGTAAGCAATATCTCAAACGCGAACATCATCCCGGCAATCGGAGCATTGAATGCCGAAGCGATCCCTGCGGTAGCCCCGGCCGCCAGCAATAACGTGCGTTCCTTATAGCTTAAACGGTAGGTTTGTGCATAATTGGATCCGATGGCGGCCCCCGTAACGGCAATGGGGCTCTCCAGTCCGGCAGACCCACCAAGGCCCACCGTTATAGCACTCTGAACGATCTGTGAGTACATTTTAACCGAAGATACGATACTTGAATTCTGGGCGATCTCATAAAGAATAGCCCCGATCCCTTTCCTGTCCTGTCCCTTGAATAAAGTAAGAACAATACTCGTGGTGAGAACAATTCCCAGAAAAGGAAATATAATATAAAAGAGGATCTGATATTCAAAATGAATGCTGGTGATGAAATAGTGGATATTATGAACCAGTGTTTTCAGTAAAACACCGGCCAGTCCTGCCGTACATCCTACAATAATCCCCGAAAGCACAAGAAACTGGTTTCGGCTAAGCCTGTTGTTCAGCCAATGAAGAATAAGCTCATAGCTGCGTGCCTTTTCCAGCCCATACTTCTGAAAGTCTCTTTTAAACTTAAGAAAGCTCAGATACTTCCTTTTATTATGAATTTTCACTTACTGCAAGGATTTTTACTCAGATTATTTTAATCCGTAAAGTTATGAAATATATATCAGGAATCCTGAAATATGATCCGGTATGATTCAGCAGGGTTTGCTGTTTACCAGAACGGTTATGATTTCTCTGTACCGTTCCCGTTATTCCTTTTCGGCTGAAGGATCAGTCTGATAGAAGGGTTATTGGTGATGAACAGCCGCAACCAGTTCAGGGCCAGACGAATTTTATTACTGAATCCCACCAAAGGAATGATATGGATAAAGAGCCAGGTAAGCCATGCCAAAAACCCTTTAAAGGAAAACTTAGGCAGATCGACCACAGCCCGGAATTTTGAAATGATCGCCATGCTTCCCTTATTATTGTAATGGAACGGGATCAGCTCCCTGTGTTCCTCCATACGCTTAATATTCTTTGCTAAATTCCCGGCATGCTGTATAGCCACCTGGGCAAGCTGCGGGTGTCCTTTCGGGTATTTTTCGTCGGTAAGCTGGAGGGCAATATCACCCAAAGCAAATATATCTTCAGTTCCATGAACTCTGTTATAAGCATCTACAAGTATTCTCCTGCCTCGTCCGATGCTCTCCTCGGGAAGTCCGGGAACCTCACGCCCTATCACTCCGGAAGTCCAGATGAGGGTCTCTGTCTCAATCGATTTTCCATCTGATAAGATTACCTTTCCGTCAACATAATCCTTTACTGAAACATTAAGAAGAATCTTCACCCCCAGCTTTTTCAAAGTATCATAAGCCGCCTGCTGGGCCATTGTACTCATGGACGAAAGCAGGGCCGGCAAAGCGTCGATAAGGTATAAACCTGAAAGGCTGAGCCGGATCTCGGGGTATTCTTTTTCTGCAATGTATTTACCCATTTCCGCAATCATACCGGCCAGCTCCACTCCTGTGGGGCCGCCTCCCGCAATAACGATATTCTGTATTTTTTCAGCTGCCTTTATATCCTTGTTCCGTGCTGCTTCTTCCATGTTCAGCAGTATATAGTTCCGTAAATAAAGGGCCTCATCAATGTTTTTCATAGGAAGGGCACACTTCCGCACATTTTCCATCCCAAAGAAATTGGATTCTGTTCCCAAGGCAAGAACAAGATAGTCATAGCTCAAATCGCCCGTATCTGTTTCAATCGTCTTGGTTCCGGGATTTATCTTGAGAAGGCTTCCCATATGAAAACGGACATTCTTGTAATTTGAAAATAATTTCCGGAAAGGATAACTGATATTTGATGGCTCAATAAAAGAAGTTGCCACCTGGTAAAGAAGCGGCGGGAAAAAATGATAATTATTCTTATCTACCAGAGTAACCATGAATCTTTCATCATTTCTTAAAGATTTGACAAGGTTGATGCCTGCGAAGCCTCCGCCAACGATTACTATGTGTTTTTTCATATCTCTTAATTATTGAAGTGGTAATGTTTTACTTCAATAATAAGACCAAAGGAAGCTAATATAGTGTTAAAATATCTGCACGATGTTTGCTTCTCTATTTAATATCCAAATTAAAAATAAAAAATATGAGTACTGACATTCTAACAGAAAAACACAGACTGGGCCTGGGTGGAGTAGCCATTGGAACGGCCTTTGACGATCTTACGGATGGTGAATCTTATGAGGTGCTTCAAAAGGCTTGGGATCTGGGGATCAGATATTATGATACCTCGCCCTGGTACGGGCTTACAAAAAGCGAAAGAAGGTTCGGCAATTTCCTTCACGGGAAAAGCAGGGAAGAGTTTGTATTCTCCACCAAGGTAGGAAGGCTATTTGTGGAAGTTCCGGAATCTGAAGTTCCTCCTACCATGTGGAAAGCCCCGCTGAACTATGACTTTGAGCACAATTACACAGCTGATGCCGTAAAGCGTTCCATTGAAGAAAGCCTCGAAAGAACACGTCTTAATCATATAGATATTATTTATATCCATGACCTCTCCGAAGACCAGGTGGGAGATCGTTATCCTTATTTCCTGGAGCAGGCAAAAAAAGGAGCTTTTAAAGTATTGTCAGATTTACGGGATCAGGGAGTGATAAAAGCCTGGGGAATGGGAGTCAATAAAATAGAACCCATCCTGGATTGTATTGAAGCTGCTGATCCGGATATCTGTCTTTCTGCCACACAATATTCCATCCTGGATCATGAAGATGCCGTTGACAGGCTGCTTCCGGCTGTAAAGAAAGCCGGTGTGAAGCTGGTTTCCGGAGCAGGCTACAATTCTGGATTCATAGCCGGCAGAAACCGCTACAATTATGTGAATGTGATCCCGAAAGGAATGACAGAAAAGCGTGACCGTATTGCAGAAATTGCAAAAAATTATGGTACAGATATCGTTCATGCGGCACTTCAGTTCGTTCTTGCCGCAGAGGAGTTTGTGTCCATCATTCCCGGGGCCAGCAAGCCGCAGCAGGTAGAGGACAATGTAAGCGGGCTTAACGAAGCCATTCCTCCTGATTTCTGGAAAGAGCTAAAAGCTGAAGGCCTGATCTATGAAAAAGCCCCGACCCTGATGAAAAATAAACCGTAATTCCGGATATTTACCCGTTTAGATTCCGCTCCTGATTGAATTTTTGAAAACTTAAATCTTCCCAGCTTTATATCACAAATAAAGAAAAAACTGTATTGATTATTGGCCGAAGCCGTAAGTTTTTAAAATCACCCGGACGGATCACAGAAGCAATCAAAAAGAAGCGGGCAGCGGTAACAGAAAAACCCGGGTAAAAGGTAGCGCTTGTCTGCCGGATACCAGACAATAAAGATTTGACACATTTAAAAACAGTATGATACTCTGTTGAAAGATTAATAAAACTATATTTATGGAAAAAAGGAACATAAAAAACACTGATTTGCTTGTTGCTCCCATTAATTTTGGAGGCAATGTTTTTGGCTGGACCCTGGATGAAAAGCAGTCTTTTAATATACTGGACAAGTTCGCGGATGCAGGCTTTAATTTTATTGATACTGCAGACACCTATTCCTGGTGGGTGAACGGTAAAGGCGGACAATCTGAGGAAATTATCGGGAAATGGATACAGAGCCGCTCTAACAGGAATGATATGGTAATTGCTACTAAGGTAGGTTCCGAAACCAAGGAACATGGCTATGACATCAGCAAAAAACATATACTAAATTCCGTAGATGAGTCATTGCAAAGGCTAAAGACCGATCATATTGATCTTTACTATACCCATTTTGATGATCATAAAACCCCTGTGGAAGAAACCCTGGAGGCCTATGATGAAGTTATCAGGGCAGGAAAAGTTCGCTATATTGCAGCATCCAATCTGTCCCCCGAACGGTTGAAAGCATCCTTTGAAGCCGCTGAAAAGAATAACCTTCCCCGATATGTGGCTTTACAGCCTCATTATAACCTGATGGAAAGAGAAAATTTTGAAAAAAATTATGCTTCTTTGGTCAGGGAATATAATTTAAGCGTATTTCCTTACTGGTCTCTGGCGGCAGGCTTTTTAACAGGAAAATACCGTAATGAATCTGACCTGGCCAAAAGCCCGAGAGGTGAAGGAGCAAGGAAATACCTGAATGCCCGGGGAATGCTGGTATTGAAAGCTTTGGATACCCTCAGTGAAAAATATGACACCCAACCGGCTACCGTGGCATTGGCCTGGCTTCTGGCTAATCCGTTAATCACGGCACCTATTGTCAGCGCCACCAGCGAATCCCAGCTCGAAACTTTATTTGATGCGCCCGGCCTGGATCTAAGTACCGAAGATATTCAACTCCTGATGAAAGCTAGCAGCTAGCAATATAAAGTAAGGCGGGATATTTTTTATTCCGTCTTATTTATACTTCTTATTCCCAATGATACCTCAAAACCCTTTTAGAGATCACTCTGTTCAGCCCTGTCTTATTACAGAAAATTCTTCCTCTGCCAATTTGATCAGCTCTCGTACGGACTTTGTTTATCTTTTGCATGATTCCCGACACAGAAAACTGAAATCTTTCCGTTCAAAATATTAAATTACATATCAGGGAAAAAAGTACAATAAAAACGCAATTTTATACCTTTACTAAGGTTGCTTATGCGCCATATCTTTGTCTCATCAAAACAATGAAACAATATTTAAAATTAATCTATTATGAAAACAGCATTTTTAAAAGGTTTGGCACTATCAACAGTTGTATTTTTAAACCTAAACTCAAATCTTTCCGCACAACAGGCTAATATTCCGGCGGATCAGGACCCTAACATTTCAAGAGAGATCAGAGGCTTTCTGAAAGTTTTAAACAGTGGAAACGGAAAACCACTGGAGACATTACCTCCTAAAGACGCCAGAATGGTTCTGGTAAATGCCCAGAAATCCGTAAACTTCGACTATTCAGATATTGAGGAATCTGAAAGAACCATTACCGTGGACGGGCAAACCGTAAAAATTCATATCGTAAAACCCAAAGGAGCTAAGGCAGGCCTTCCGGTATTTATGTTCTTCCACGGCGGTGGCTGGGTATTGGGAGATTTTCCCACCCATAAAAGACTTGTAAGGGATCTTGTTGTAAATAGTGGTGCAGTAGCCGTTTTCCCGGATTATACACCTTCACCTGAAGCAAGGTATCCCGTTGCAATCAACCAGGCTTATGCCGCTACCAAATGGGTGGCAGAGTATGGGAAAGAAATAGGTGTAGACGGTTCCAGGCTGGCCGTTGCAGGAAATAGCGTGGGTGGTAATATGGCAGCCGTAGTTTCCCTAATGGCCAAAGATAAAAACGGACCTAAAATTTCCCAGCAGATCCTTCTATGGCCGGTAACTGACGCAGATTTCAGCAGAGCTTCCTATACCAGATTCGCACAGGAAAGATTCCTTACCACACCTCTGATGAAATGGATGTGGGATAACTACCTTCCTGATCTTAATGAACGTAAAAATAAATATGCATCTCCCGTACAGGCATCTTTGGAAGAATTAAAAGGATTGCCGCCTGCTTTGGTACAGGTTGCCGAAAATGATATCCTTCATGATGAGGGTGTAGCCTATGGCAGAAAGCTGGATGACGCGGGAGTGCCCACCACCATTACAGAATATAAAGGCTTTATTCATGATTACGGGATGCTCAATCCTTTAGCCAACATCCCCGCTGTGAAAGAATCTGTGCTGGATGCCGCAATAGTATTGAAAAAAGCGCTCTTTACGAAATAGTACCGGACTACCGGAATTTATAAATCTTATTCGCAAGGATAAGATTTTTTGCTGTTCAACAGTTTAAAACTATTAAGAATTTTCATAACATCTATATTTTAAATATACCGATCGGTATATTTTTTTATATATTTGCTGCTTCTAACAGATATGAATATGATTTATCTAATCCACAAGCCCGCCATGATCAAGGAGCTGATAGCTCTTAAAACAAATCTATTTTTTTACCCTTGAATATACCGATCGGTATAAAATAATCGACATGAACAGAATAATACTTATCATTACCGTAATATCAGCTGCCATTATGGAGCTTATCGATACTTCCATCGTTAATGTGGCGTTAAATTACATGAGTGGGAATCTTGGGGTGACCTTAGAAGATATTTCCTGGGTCGTAACTGCCTATGGTATTGCCAATGTGATCATCATTCCCATGACAAGCTTCCTTACCAATAACCTGGGACGAAGAAATTACTATATAGGTTCCATTATCCTTTTTACCTTTTGCTCTTTCATGTGCGGAAACTCCACCAATATCTGGGAACTGGTGACGTTCCGTTTCCTCCAGGGTATTGGCGGTGGTGCACTCCTTTCCGTTTCAGCCATGGTGGTTTATGAATGCTTTCCAAAAGAACAGCAGAATATTGCAAGCGCCTTATTCGGGATAGGAGTATTCATTGGCCCTACCATAGGTCCTACCTTAGGAGGCTATATTACAGACAACTTTTCCTGGAGATGGATCTTCTACATCAATATTCCCATAGGCTTATTAGCTACAATATTATGCTTCCGGCTGCTCCCTGAATCTCCAACCCGACAGATCATCAAAAAAATCGACTGGCTGGGAATTATTCTGCTGATCATAGGAGTGGGCTCATTGCAGACCGTACTGGAACGGGGTGAGATAGATGACTGGTTTGCGGCCCGGTATATCATATTCCTCAGCGTAGCTGCGGTTTTATCCCTTGCATTATTCATTTACTGGGAACTCATCACTCCTTATCCCGTGGTTAAGCTGTCCGTACTCAGGCATCCTTCGCTCAGCATTTCAGCTGTTCTTACCTTCATCACCGGGATCGGCATGTTTACCTCCATTTATCTTACCCCTGTTCTGGCGCAAAGGTTTCTGGGATTCAATCCTGCACAGGCAGGTTTATTATTACTGCCGGGTTCCATCATTGCAGTATTTGCCCTGATCATTACCGGTCGTTTGCTGCAAAAAGGAGTGCCTCCCGCATTCATTGTACTGCTGGGATTTTGCTGCTTCATTTATTTTAACTGGTCTATGTCCCGGGTAAACCTCCAGGTTTCATTTGCCACCATATCTATAAATCTCATATTCCGGGCCATAGGAATGGCATTGCTCACCGTACCTCTCGCCACGCTTGCTGTTTCTTCCTTAAAGGCAGAAGATATGCCGCAGGGAACGGCAATCAACAATATGATGCGGCAGCTGGGGGGCTCATTTGGCATATCCCTTATCAATACTTATATCGCCAGGAGAATAGCATTACACAGAACAGACCTGATCTCTAATCTGACTCCTGATAATCTACAGGCTATGAACAGGCTTCATACTTATACCACCGTATTTCAGAGCAAGGGCTTCGGCCTTCCCGAAGCCCGGCAAAAGGCAGTAGCGCTGATGGAGAAAATAGTTGTACAGCAATCATCATTTTTAAGCTATATAGACGCTTATATGATCATAGGACTGGCTTTTACCTTCGTATTGCCGTTACTGCTGTTCTTCATGAGAAAGAATAAAAACAAAAAAATGGTAATAGTATCGGCAGATCATTAATTATTAAAACTATCAATACATCAATAAAATGAAAGAAACATTTATCGTATCAGCAAAACGCACCCCGGTAGGAGGGTTCATGGGAAGCTTATCGGGATACACGGCCACACAGCTGGGTGCAGCCGCCATCCAGCAGGCATATGAAAGCATCTCCTTGGCTCCGGAATTCATAGACAGCATATATATGGGAAATGTTTTAAGTGCAGGATTGGGACAATCACCGGCAAGACAGGCCGCAATATTTGCCCGTATTCCTCAGGACAAGGATGCAACCACCATCAATAAAGTCTGTTCTTCAGGAATGAAAGCAACCGTGCTGGGGGCCCAACAGGTCCAGCTGGGCCTTGAAAATATCGTTGTAACAGGCGGTATGGAGAGCATGAGCAATGTTCCTCACTATGCTTTTTTAAGGAATGGAAAGAAACTGGGGGATACCGGCCTTACCGACGGGATGATAAAGGACGGCCTATGGGATGTGTACAATGATTTCCATATGGGAAGTGCCGCCGAACTGGGAGTGAAGAAATACGGACATACGCGGCAGGAACTGGATGACTTTGCCATCTTATCCTACCAGAAAGCGCAGAACGCAACCATCCGGGGTAAATTTAAAAATGAGCTCATCACCATGGAAAGCAATAAAGGCAAACAGGATTCCATTATAGACAAGGATGAAGATATCGACAAGCTCATTCCCGGAAAAATATCGCAGCTGAAACCAGCTTTTGAAAAGGATGGCCTGCTCACTGCCGCAAATTCCAGCAACCTGAATGATGGTGCCGCAGCATTAATCATCGCTTCAGAAGCGGCTCTGAAAAAACATCAGATAAAACCTCTCGCGAGGATTGTTTCCTATGCAGACAGCGCACAGGCCCCGGAATGGTTTACCACTTCACCTTCCCTGGCCATCCGGAAAGCCCTTGGCAATGCCGGCCTGCAACTTTCAGATATAGATTTTTTTGAAATCAATGAAGCATACTCTTCCGTAGTACTATCCAATCAGAAAATTCTGGGCTTTGATCTTGAAAAAACCAATGCATATGGCGGAGCTGTAGCAATCGGCCACCCGATAGGGGCTTCCGGTGCGAGGATTATTGTTACCCTTCTGAATGTATTGAAGCAGGAGAATGGAAGATACGGAATCGCAGCCATATGCAACGGTGGCGGCGGAGCTTCAGCAATCATCATTGAAAATTTGAAGACCCTGTAAAATCAGATGTACAGCCCGTTGACACAAATTTATAGATCTGCGTAAATATGTGCTATTATTCCGCTGAAATGGGCTAAACCTTAAGTTACTCCATAAAGTAACTTTGTTGTATCAAAATAAATATAACAATATAAAATAAGACAATGGCAAGAACAGTTTTTATTACAGGTGCATCGAGAGGTTTCGGGAAACTATGGGCAGAAGCTTTTCTAAAACGTGGTGACAGGGTAGCCGCATCGGCAAGGAATATTTCTGCATTAGACGATCTGGTGGAAGAATACGGAAACAGCATTCTTCCCGTTCAACTGGATGTCACTGAAAAGAATGAGGTAACCAAAGCCGTTGAAAAGGTAAAGCAGCATTTCGGCAGCATTGACATCCTGATCAACAATGCCGGTTACGGGCTTTTCGGAACGGTGGAAGAAACTACGGAAGAACAGGCAAGAGCCCAGATGGAGACCAATTTTTTCGGGCTGTTATGGGTGACACAGGCCGTACTCCCTGTGATGAGAGCCCAGAAAAGCGGCCATATCATCCAGGTTTCCAGTTTCCTGGGGCTTACCACATTACCCCTGCTGGGATTGTATAATGCATCTAAATTTGCCGTTGAAGGCCTTAGTGAAACCATCGCCTCAGAGGTGGCTCACCTGGGGATCAGATTCACTCTGATCGAACCAAACGGTTTTGCTACGGAATGGGCAGGAAGCTCGGCCATCCAGACCACCTCGGATATTGCTGATTATGATCCTGTACGGGAGGCATTTTCCGGAACTTCTGAAAATGCGGAAATATGGGGTAAACCTGAAGCAACGGTAGAGGCCATTCTAAAGGTTACAGACAGCCCGAATCCTCCGCAAAGACTATTGCTGGGCAAGATAGCCTATCACACGATGCATGATGTCTATACCAGACGCCTTAAAGATATCGAAGCCTGGCGGGAAGTAAGCATCGCAGCACATGGGCATTGATATTATTGCTATAAATACACGTGTATCTATTCATTTTAAGTTCATTTTAATGAGATCGGGCATATTCATAAGGTATGCCTGATTTGTTGTAATTTAGAAAAAATATTCCGATGAAACATTATAAAACCCTTACCGAGCTCCATTTGGGAAACGGATGGGAAGCGCCCCAGCATCCGCTTCTCGGTATGATCGGCTGCCAGTCTGCCTGCCCGCTGGGAAACCGGGAATTTACCACAGACTGCTATATCATTGCATTCAAAAAAATAAAATCCGGAGTTTTTATGTACGGACGTACTCCCTACGATCATGATAACGGATGCCTGTTTTTTGCCAGACCCAGACAAATTATAGAAATGAAAGACCTGGAATTTGAAGAAAAGGGATATATGCTGATGATCCATGAAGATTATCTCAATGGGCATGAGTTGCATAAAACCATCGGCCAATACGGCTTTTTTGATTATGAAGTCACAGAGGCGCTTCATCTTTCCCCCAGGGAAGAACAGATCATTTTGGAACTGCATGATAAAATCCGGAGCGAATATTTTAATAACCCTGATGAATACAGCCGTGAGATCATACTCAGCCATATTTCGTCCATCCTGAAATACGCTCAGCGTTTTTACAAAAGGCAATTTTTAGACCGTACACAGGTTACGGGCAAAACGATTTCCAGGTTTGATGAAGCATTAAGGCAGTATGTGAATGACGGCAACCTGGAAAGGAAAGGTTTGCCCAATGTTGCTTATCTTGCTGAACAGCTTGCCGTTTCGCCACGTTACCTCAGTGATCTGTTAAAGCAGGAAACCGGGAAAACGGCAATGGAGCTGATCCACATATTTCTGATCTCAGAAGCTAAAAACCTGCTCAGGCTGGGAGAAAAGGATGTCTCGGAAATTGCTTATGCGCTTGGGTTTGAAAACGCTTCCTATTTCACCCGTCTTTTCAAAAAGCAAACCGGTATGAAACCCCTTGAATTCAGGAAGACGAATTTGAATTAGTATTCATAAACGGTAACATTTCCTGCACGGCAGAGGATCTGTCTTTCATGAATTACGTAATTCTGTACCATTCTTCAGCTCAAACAGGTTATTTTTCAGCCCTGATTAGCACTAACTTTGTTCCATTATAAAACAAAACGGAAGCACTGAAAAGCTGAGAAATTTACATCAATAAAATAAAAACCATATGAAAGCAATCGTATTAAAAGCACCAGGAGGAGTGGAAAACCTTGAATACAGGGATCTCGAGAAGCCAGAGATCCGGGAAGGGGAAGTGCTGGTAAAAGCCAAAGCCCTGAGCATCAATCCGGTGGATGTTAAAAGCCGTTCGGAAAAAGGGGTTTACGGAAGAATTAAAGATGAATCGCCATTGATCCTAGGCTGGGATATTGCCGGCATTGTAGAAGAAAGCAAAAGCCCTTTGTTCAGGTCCGGAGACGAAGTTTTCGGGATGGTCAATTTTCCGGGACATGGGAAAGCTTATGCAGAATATGTGGCAGCTCCCGCAGACCAGCTGGTACTAAAGCCGGAAAACATTTCATTTGAGGAAGCCGCAGCAAGTACATTGGTGGCATTAACAGCCTGGCAGGCCCTGGTACATAACGCCAATGTCCGACAAGGACAGAAGGTCTTGATACACGCCGCATCCGGAGGGGTAGGACATATTGCGGTACAGATCGCAAAATATCTCGGAGCGGAAGTTACCGGAACATCTTCTTTGAAGAACAGGGATTTTGTACTGAGCCTGGGCACCGATCATCACATTGATTATCAACACTTCAACTGGTCTGAAGCTCCTAGGGAATTTGATTTTGTGCTGGATACGATTGGTGGAGACAATATTGACAATTCTCTGGAGGTCACCAAAGAGAACGGTACAATCATCAGCATCCCGAGCGGATTAAATGAAGAAGTAACAGAAAAAGCTGCTGCCAGAGGCGTAAAAGGCTATTTCATTCTCGTGCAATCCAGCGGTAAGGATATGGAACAAATAGCATCACTACTCGAAAAAGGAAATATAAAACCGTACGTTTCCAGGGTTTTTCCTTTTGAAAAAATGGGTGAAGCACACCTGGAGCAGGAAACCGGAAGAACGGTAGGAAAGATCGTTATCTCCCTCTAATTCATAGCAGGAATAGACTTCCAAAAACATTTTGATCCGCGATACTCCTGAAAGGGCCTGAATGATATCAGGCTCTTTTTTGTGTAAAACAGCTTCATCGACCGGTCAGTAATTTTAAGCAATTTTATCCGGTCATTATTGTGATTAAAGTCATAAGGTATCAATTATATACTGTATAAGTTTGAGATAATCAAATTACATTATTATGAAAAATATATTTTCTCTTTTTTTATTGATCTGCTTATTGACAGGCTGCACAAAGTCTGAAACACAGTACAGAGACCAGAATGACAAGAAAAGCACCGTGAACAACGCTTCTTCGGATACCATCCGGACCTTACCCGAGCTATCGGATACCCTGAACCTCGGTAAAGACAGTGCCAGAGTAACTACCGACAACGAATAGCCATGTATAATCACTTTAAAACAATTAGTATGGTTCCAAAAGGCAGGTTAATCATGATAGGCAGTGCACAGCCTGAAAATGCGGATAGCTCCCTGTGCAATATAGCTTCCCGTGAAGCTCTTAAGCTCCTGGTAAAGGAAAAGGACGATCGTATTGAAATCATAACGGCTTCATCATCAAAAGATCTTCAAAAGGAATACCATAAAGCGTTGACTGAAGTCGGGTATCATAATTTTGATTTCCTTTGTGTGGATATAGAGGAACATAAGTTACCGGATGAAAATCTTTATGCAAGGAGGCTTGCAAAAGCCCGCACCGTTTTTTTCGCGGGAGACCGGTCTGAAGTTTATACAGCTCTGAAGAATACTGCCATTACAGACTTTTTACGTAATAAGTATCTGCATGAAGATCATTTTACCTTGGCGGGAATAAATGCGGGAGCCATGTACATATCCGATATGATGATGAATGGCTTTAATTTGTTGCCAGGTCTCGGCTTTATAAACAATTGCATCGTAGACACCCAATTTGTTCACAGGACAAGATTCGAGAAGCTTGCCCATGCAGTTATACTGCATCGTGAATATCTGGGCGTAGGCCTGGGCGAAGGTACCGCTTTGATAATAGAGGAGGGCTACCGGGCATTTTGTAAGGGATCAGGGACCGTTATGGTAATTAACGCCAAAGACGTAAAAAAATATAACGTTGAATCAGTGAAAAAAGGCCGCTCCGTATATGTTAAAAATCTGAAAGGGCATATTCTGATCGACGGTTGTACCATCAATTTAAGCAATGGCCGTGTGGCATAAAACCGATCGCTGATTGAAATCATCATCCGGAAAAAATCCTATCCAGATCTTACTTCAGATTTGACTACGTAAAAAGTATATTTGGCTACATTTATTTTTGATAAATCAGAGAACTTTGTTCTATCAAAAAATAAAAGTATGAAAGTATTTGTTACAGGAGCCTCCGGATTTATCGGTTCTGCCGTGGTAAAAGAGCTGATCGGGGCAGGACATCAGGTAACCGGTCTGGCACGCTCCGAAAGTTCCGCCAAAGCTGTTTCAGATGCGGGAGCAGAAGTACTGATGGGAGATCTTGAAGATCTTGATGTCTTAAAGCAGGGTGCATCCCGGGCTGAAGGCGTCATCCATACGGCATTCATCCACGATTTTTCACAGTATGCAAAAGCAAATGATGCAGACAAAGCCGCAATCAGGGCAATGGGAGAGGTGCTGGCAGGAACACAGAAGCCATTTATAATCACTGCCGGGATCCTCGGACTTTCAAAAACGAACAGGCTGATCACCGAGGATGATCTGTCCAAAGATTCTCCGCGCAGCTCCGAGGCCACAGCAATGGAATTGGCTGAAAACGGCATCAATGCTTCTGTTATCCGTCTGCCTCCGTCCGTCCATGATAAAGGAGATAAAGGCTTCATCCCGTTCATAATCAGCCAGGCCCGTAAAAACGGAGTATCAGCCTATGTAGGTGAAGGAAATAACCACTGGCCGGCCGTACACCGCCTGGATGCGGCCAAACTGTTTCGTCTGGCAATGGAAAAAGCAGAAAGGGGAATGCGGTATAATGCAACAGGCGACCAGGGTATCCAGTTAAAAAGAATTGCAGAACTGATCGGTGAAAAGCTGGAATTGCCTGTACGATCCTTATCAGGGGAAGATGCTCAGAAGCATTTTGAATGGATGAGCGGTTTTATTGGAATTGACAGTCCTGCAAGCAGCCTCAAAACCCAGGAGCATTTAAACTGGAGACCTGCGCATATCGGCTTATTGGAGGACATGCAGGCGAACTATTTTTAATCCGAACAATACAATAAGATCAGGAAACACCTTCCTGATCTTATTTATATAAGACTATATTATATACTATGTATCAATTTATTATAACCTTAAGTTCAAGCATTTCTTCCAGTCCGTACACTCCGCCTTCTCTTCCGATCCCCGATTCCCTGAATCCTCCAAACGGGGCAAAAGGATCGTGATATAGCGTATTGATAAGGACTCTTCCTGCATTGATCTTCCTTGCAATCTTTTCGGCTCTTTCAGAATCTGAAGAACTTATATAAGCCTGTAGCCCATATACGGTATCATTGGCGATGCGGACAGCCTCTTCATCAGAGTTATAAGTAATGACCGACAATATGGGACCAAAGATCTCTTCCCGGGCAATGGTCATTTCAGGAGTTACCCTTGTGAAGACCGTAGGTTTTACAAAATAGCCTTTTTGCATATTTTCAGGCTTACCCAATCCTCCAACCAGCAATTCAGCCCCCTCATCGATGCCTGACCTGATATAATGCTGCATCCTGTCAAATTGCTTTTTATTGGCAAGCGGCCCTATCAATGTTTTTTCATCATGCGGATCTCCTATTCTCAATGATTCTACTTCCCTGATGAGCAGTTTTTTTATTTCAGGTAATAGTTTTGCAGGAACAATCAGACGGGACCCGGCTATACAGGCCTGCCCATTATTCATAAAGCATGCATTAACGGCCATAGGCACAGCTTTCTCCAGATCTGCATCATCTAATATAATGTTGGGGGATTTGCCGCTCAGCTCCAGAGTAAGCCTTTTCATCGTATCCGCAGAGCTCCGGGCAATGATCTTGCCCACCGCTGTAGAGCCCGTGAACAGTATTTTGGATACATCAGGATGCTTAGAGATCACGGGCCCAAGAACATCTCCCTTGCCCTGGACCATGTTGATTACGCCTTCCGGCAATCCTGCCTTTTCAAAACATTCCGCAAGGATCTGGCTTTGTATTGCACTTAATTCACTGGGCTTGATCACCGTTGTACATCCCGCAGCAATGGCAGCCGCCAGCTTAACACATATGGAGCCTGAATTTGAATTCCATGAAGTAAGAATTGCCGCTACGCCCACAGGAACCAAAGTAAGCAGGGAGGTCCCGACGGTACGGTCGAACTCAAAATCTTCCAGCACTTTTTTAAAGTTAAGAAAGATCTCTGCCGCATAGCGGTTAGACCATAAGGCTCTCTCCACGGTAGCCCCGTATTCATCTATAGTAGCCTGTTGCAAATCATCAATACGCTCCATAATCGAATCATGAAGATCCTGCAGGTACTGCATTCTCTGGACTTTTGTCGTTTGTGAGAATGAGGGCAGGGCTCTTTTTGCACTTTCAATGGCATCCAGAATATCCTGCTCGTTACCCAGCTGTACCATTCCCAATATCTCTTCATTAGCCGGGTTTACAATCATCATCGTTTCTTCACCCGTAGGGGTTACAAACTGTCCGCTGATAAAAATGTTGTTTATTGTTTTCATTTTCATTGATAACCGTTATTTAACAGTACAAATTTATCGGGCGGGCCGCATTGCCTGCTTGTCCCTAAAGCTCAATTTTATTTTGTTGAAAAGCTCACTTTTCTGTATATCAACCGTGAAGCTGCTTTTTCGGATTTGAATCTTCAGGCCTGGGTAACCTTGTTGGCCGTCTCTCCGTGCCAGGTATGGTACGGAATCTTAAATAGGTCAAAAGAACAGGCATAAAAGCAGTCCGGCTTATTTGAAAATCATTTACCGGGCTTATGTCTGCTTACATATTTATTATTCTTTACAAAAAACCGCCACGGCAGCAGGGCATCTTCCCGGGCATATGCAACTCCTATGCGGGGAGCCGCAACGATCTCATCGGGAGCATACCTGATGCCATGATCTTCGATCCAGATCTCATCCCCGGTTAATTCCTTTTTGTTGAAAGAATAATCAATACCCAAAGCTTTAGCCGCAGAACCCGGACCGGCTGTAATAGCTGCCTTATCAGCAGGCATGTTTCTTCTGAGTTCCATTATTTCTTTCCCGATCAATGGTTCTATCGCTCTTATCAAGACCGCATGAGGCTCATCGCGGACTGAAGTGACCACATTAAAAAGGTAATGGATACCATAACACAGATAGACATAAGATACGCCGCCATGGCTATACAGGGTTTCAGTCCGGTTGGTACGCCTGCCGCCATAGGCATGGGATGCTTTATCCTGTACACCAAAATAGGCTTCGGTTTCTACAATAATTCCTGCAGTGATCACATCGTTGATCGTGGTGAAAAGCACTTTTCCCAAGAGATCTCTGGCCAGGAAAATTACATCATTATTCTGATAATAGGGAAGTGGTAATTTCAAGTTTCTGGGGATTGTTTATGTTCTTTGAAAATATCTGTAATCAAGCAGGTAAAATTAATAAAATTAAAGGAGAAAGAATTTTCAGATAGACTTAATATTGATCATTTTACAAAAACCCGTTATGGTAATCATCAATTTTTTAAAGCGATGCTTAACCGGTTTAAATAATTTTAAAAATATTTTGATAGAAGCCAGTCTAATGACATGTGGAAAATATTCCATCCAGATTAATAGTTTTCCAATAGCATATTTTACTTCGATAAATGATTTCTGAGAAGGAACATATGCCATTAGAGCTTCTTAAGAATGATGGATAATGATGGGATTGTATGCTCAAATATTACAATGATAGCGTGCGGAACGTTTTAAAGAATCAGCTGTACATACAATTTAACATAATATAAATTATAGGACTTTTTATAAGTTAGTGTTACAGAGCATTTATCATAATTTTTTACAGTCTCCGGAAATCTTAGCTTTCATTCCCAACTTTATTTTTTTAAAATAAAAAATGGTATTATTATATGTTATTTTAAATGAAAAGGATTAATATTTAATACTCAATTTACTTTCTTAATTTAATAAATCTAATGTCATTTTTAGTTACTCTCGATTATAATCCAAATGCGTTGCTATAATCTCTTGCTATAATTTGAAACTCTTCAAAATCAATGTTAAATTTCTCTTTTACCTCTTCATCAGAAATTCTCACTCCTAAATCATTACCTATTTCTTCAATGATGTAGTTGAAAATAATCTTCACCATATTTAAAGATTTAAAAATTCACAGAATTATTTCTGCTTATCTCTAATATAGGGGTCAGCTCACGAAAAGTAAAAAAAACCGGATTAATGACAAAATCTATCAAACTATATTATTTTGATAGTTGTTATGAATTATTTAATCTCAATGGTCTAAGTTCTCCCGGTTTTAATGTTACTTTATTATTCCAGATATAATCCCCTGTTAGATGGATGTGTTCCCAGCCTAAAGGTGAAAGATACTGGAGTAATTCTTCATTAATATCTTCGCCCTGTTCTTTAAGGTGCATTTTTTTCATTCAGATCTCTTATCCTGGGAGCAAATTTAAATCCTAATAGATGCATTAAGGCAAATATGATCCGTGAATCCCGCAGTATCCGTATAATGCTCTTCAATCTGAAGAAGTTTTACCTTCACCCCAATATCCCGAAAAAGGATGCTTGTACTGATAATTTATAATTTCTGCTAGAGCTGAAGAATATTATATCAGTATAAAGGTAATATACTGTCTTTATTAATAAACTACCTTGTATTACATAGTTCTTTTTTATATATTGTATTACACAGTTCTTTTTTATATATTTGTTAAGACAAAAAAAATCAAATATGAAAAATGAAACAAAAATAAAAGCCCTTGCTACAACTGTAAAGCGGCTTGAGTTAATAGATGCCTTAAGAGGAATTGCTCTTTGTGGAATTATTTTTATGAATATAAGCGGGTTAATGGATATTCCATACAGAGAAGAAGATCAGCATCTGGTTGATATCTTTGATACTATTTTTAAAGCTAAGTTCTATCCTATTTTTAGCTTTCTTTTCGGAGTAGGGGCTTTTATTTTTATGGATAACATTAAAAAGAAAAAGAAAAACCCATGTCTTTTCTTTGCAAAAAGGCTTATATTCTTACTAGGAGTAGGAATATTACATTCTTTATTACAACCTGGTGAGGCATTAAAGGTATATGCTATTATTGGGATTATCCTTTTACCCGCGTATTCACTACAGCCTAAATGGAATCTTATGGTTGCATTAATCTTATTATTAATCTCTTGTTTTCTGGTTCCAACGTATATATCAATCTTAGGTTTATTTTATCTTGGATTTTATCTTGGGCAGATTGCTTTTTTTTATCATTCTAAACGTTACAAAAATATACTGATTGGAATTTTTATCATTTGTACTATAATCGCAATATATGGTGATTTTTTACTTCCGAAATATAGACCTACTAATTATTATTTTAAAATACTCACTTTTACAGGTATTATGCAGTCATTTGCTTACATGAGTATTTTGATTCTTTTATACAATTATGTGCCAGTTATTAAGAAGTGTATCAATATATTTTCACCAATGGGAAAAATGGCATTTACCAATTACATCATGCAAACCCTTTTAATTATTTTGATCAGTAATATTTTAGGGTTAAAATCTAATATAGCTTATAGGGATACAATAGGGATCTGTCTAAGTATTCTAGTATTCCAGATCATTCTGAGTAGAGTCTGGTTTCTGTATTTTTCTTATGGTCCATTAGAATGGCTATGGCGTAAATGGACATATGCAAGTATAAAAGTAGGAAACAACGGTATAAATATGTTGTTTATTTTGATTGTATTATCTATAACGTCATGTGAAAACCAGCCTAATTTAGAAATCAGTGACGTTCCTGCATTCGATGCATATTATAATCCTAAATGGCAAAAAATTCCAAGGGAAACAAGACAAGGAATTGCTCAGACTGTACAATATCTATCAGATATAGAAGCTAACCCAGTAGGCTTTGGTAGTTCATGGATTACTCCAATGCCTGCAATCGTATATGATATAAAAGATAAATCTCCGAATGCTCCAGCTTATTTAGTAGCATCTTCTTTACTCTCTAAAACGAGCCAATTTAACCTTATTAGAAAAAAGATCAGTGAGATATCCAAAGATAATTATTCGGAAATACCTTTGCCGTTTGGATTACAAAATTCTGGTACTGTAATAATACGTTTCTTAAAAAAGGATCTTCCGAATTTGAATGATTTGCCCAACCTTCCTTTACCACATTTATTTTATAACTTACTGCCTGTTGCTGATCTGGAAAATTATTATATACTAATAGTTCCTTTGGATCTGTCAGATAATATTACAACTCCCCGTAAATGGAGCTTAACCGCAGTAATGGTACATGAACATTTTCATCTAGTACAGAACAACTATAAAATACCCTATAGTCTGGAACAAGCTATGGAGGCTTTTCCATCAAAAAATATAGATTATTTAACTCTTAGTATTATAGAATCTCGTCTTTTATCTGAACCAGTAACAACTCAACTTCAGGCGACCCAATTACTTCAAGATTTTTCAGATTTACGAGCTCTCCGGGATAATATGGCGGAAAAATTTAGGTATTATGAAAAACAGCAGGAATATAATGAAGGGGGAGCAAGGTATATAGAGGATGAGTATTTAAAACGTAGAGGATTGCCTATTGAACACAGCATTGCCTACATTGAAGATTGTAAAACTAAAATAGGAAATATCAAATGGGGAAATCGACTGTATGCTGATGGAGCAAACCTTCTTCACTTACTAACTATAGCAAAAATAGATTGGAAAGAAAAAGTATCTCAAGGAATCCCTCCATCTACCTTAATTAATACGTTGTTTCCTCCTGCAACAGACAGAGCCTATAAAGTTGCTGATAGATATGAGTTTCAAAAGGAAAAAAAACTAGCAGAAAAATGTATGAATAATCTTTAAGGAAAAAAAGGATTCCTTAGAATGCTCCTATGTGGTATTCTTGGAGACATAACCGTAAATTTCACAGATAATTCTAAAACTAAATTAGAAAGGAGGGGTGCTGTTGATTATGAACCAGCAGATAAAGATGAATATTTCTTTAGCAGAAAGCCATTTTTAGAATGGACAATAACGGGAGTCATTATACATTGGAATACGGTCTACCTCGAAAGAGCTGTAAATTACTTGAAGAGTAATGGAACGATAATCGATGAAAATCTTTTCAGTATCTTTCACCTTTGGGCTGGGAACACATCCATCTAACAGGGGATTATATCTGGAATAATAAAGTAACATTAAAACCGGGAGAACTTAGACCATTGAGATTAAATAATTCATAACAACTATCAAAATAACATAGTTTGATAGATTTTATCCTTAACCCGGTTTTTTTTACTTTTCGTGAGCTGACCCAATATAGTAAAACCAATCGAAAAAACAAATTGTATATTTACTTAAAAAATTTGCAGATATTTTTTTGTCTGTTATGTAATCCAGACCTCAACAACCCGAATAACACGCTGTAACAAGCATATTACAATCAATTTTCAGGAAAACTTTTTATAAAAAGTTGCACTCATTTTTATAAAAAGTTCAGGAATCCAGGATGGTCTTTAATGCCTTATGGATAATTTTACCACTCTAAATACGTGAAATATGAACTTTATCTATCCCTTATGCTTTACCTTTTGTTTTTTTCCGGGAATATCAGTTTTCGGGCAGCAGGCAAAAACTGACAAAAGAACCCAGGAAGCATTGTCGCAACGGTATGCGGCGGATAAGCTGTATGCTGATTATCAAAGAGGTATCTACAACCGTGAGGCCTGGAAAGCTTCATGGGTGGGCTTAAAACTCTCGGATCTCTACAAAAGCTGGGGAGTTCCTACAAGAACCACTACCGATGAAAACGGCGGAAAAGTTGTGGTATATGAAAACGTTACCAATACTGCCGGCGGCAGCTATACCCCGGGGTATATCGAGACTGCTACAAATGGTTTCGGACAGACCGTGATAACCGGCCAAAAAGCAGCGGAAGACACCAGATGGAGCAGCCAGTATGTAACGATAACAACGGTGTACGCAGATAAAAACGGTGTAATAACAAAAGTAGATTTCGATAGTAAATATAGCCGTAATTAACAAATCAATTTTTTGTGATGAAAATTATTAAAATAACCTCTTTCTTTATCTTTTTTGTTATAGCATCCCCTGCCAGCGCACAGGGAAAATACTTTGAGGTAAAGCTGGAAAAAAATCAATTCAGCTCCGGATATATCGGGAAGGTCCTGCCGATACATGACCGCGAATATGTAAAGCTTGCTTATCCAGGTAAAACTAAGGAACAACTTTATGATGCCGTTCTCAATTATGTAAAAAGCCATAGCGGGCTTAAGCTGGAGTATTCGGACAATATAAAAAAAACATTTTTGGCGTACAGGGACTTTGCCACCATTGGTGACAAGAAAAAATGTTCTGCCGACCTCGTATCGCTGGCTTATATTGAAGTGGTAACAGATGTAAAAGATACCCTGCTTGTAAGCTATAGCCCTAATTCTAAGATCTTTTCGACTATTTTTGACGCCAAATTATTGATAAGTCCTGGCAATGACGTAATATCAGAAGGTGATATTCCTTTCAATGAATATAAATTTGTTCAGCCGGAAGACGGGAGAACTCAAAGCAGTATATCTCCTAATGGCGGGCTTTTAGGCGCTGTTACTTCCCGGAAAATTAATTATAAGCTGGCCTATCCTGAAAGTATTTTTGATCCCGGCGGTAAGATCGTCAATTCCAATAATAAAAAAATAATTGAAGATTTTTTTGACGGCTATATCATTGATTTAAAAAGTTATCTGGACAAAAATCTGAAATAGTTGATAATATAAATATAATTGAGCCATCCCTTGTAATCGTACGGTTACAAGGGTTTTTAGTAATTATATAAAAAAATTATCCTTCAAAACTTGCGTAGTCAAATAACTTCATATATATTTGTAGTCAAATAGCTACACAATGAATTTAAGACGTGATGTTTTTCAGGCCATTGCAGACCCTACCAGAAGATCCATACTTATGCTGGTGGCTGTCCAATCCATGACGGCTGGCGCTATTGCCTCGCATTTTGATACCGCAAGACCTACCGTATCAAAACACCTTCAGATTCTCACCGAATGTGAACTGTTAAGACCTGAACAAAACGGACGCGAAATCATATATCATCTTAATCCGGACAAAATGAAAGAAATAGCCGATTTTATCGAACCTTTCCGCAAAATGTGGGACGACAGGTTCAACAAACTGGAAAGTGTCATGAAAGCTTATCAAACAAAAAAATAAACATATGGAACTTAAAACGAAAATCCATGCTGAAGACGGTAAGCAGGAAATATTTATTACAAGGGAATTTGATCTGCCCGTGGAGCTTCTTTTCAAAGCTTACACGGAACCTGAGATCGTGGAACAATGGATGGGTACAAAAGTTTTAAAACTCGAAAACAAACAGCATGGCGGCTATCAGTTTGAGACCTCAAATCCACAGGGTGAAGTGGTTTTCCGGGCTAATGGAGCCATTCATGAAATTGTTCCCGACCAGAGAATCATAAGAACTTTTCAGATGGAAAACACCCCTTTTCCTATTCAGCTGGAATTTTTAGAATTTGAAAGGCTGACAGATGAAACCAGCCGGATCACCATCCATACCATTTATAAATCAACCGATTACAGAGACCAGATGCTTAAGCTGCCTTTTGCACAAGGCATCAATATGGCCCATAACCGTCTTCAGGAGGTTGTCGGTAAACTGAAAGATTAGAAAATAAAGAACGAAGAAATAAAGAAGAATATGAATCCCAAAGTAGACTTTTTCTTTGATGAAGCAGGACAATGGCAGAAAGAATTTCAAAAATTAAGAACGATAGCTCTGGATACAGGTCTTGATGAAGAATTAAAATGGGGATGTCCGTGCTATACCTATCACGGTAAAAATGTAGTTCTGATTCATGGATTTAAAGAATACTGCGCGCTCCTGTTCTTTAAAGGAGCCCTATTAAATGATCCTGACAACATACTGATCCGGCAGACCGAAAATGTACAGGCAGCAAGACAGATCCGCTTCACCGGTCTCGATGAGATTACCGGCCGGGAAAAAGCATTAAAAGCCTATATTTATGAAGCTGTTGAAGTAGAAAAATCAGGAATTAAGGTTGAAATGAAGGAAACCAAAGAATTTGAAATGCCGGAAGAATTCCGGAGAAAGCTTGATAGCAATCCCTCATTGAAAGAAGCTTTTGAAGCGTTAACTCCCGGAAGGCAGCGAGCCTACCTACTCTACTTTTCATCCGGCAAACAGGCTAAAACCCGTGAATCCAGAATTGAAAAATATATTCCCCGGATCCTTAAAGGAAAAGGAATAAATGATTAACAAAAAAAATTAAAAACAATGGAAACACCAAGCAAATCTCCAAAAAGAAAAAAAATCATCTATTGGATTTTTACCTTATGGATGTCATTGGGAATGATATCAACAGCCATAGTTCAGCTAATGAGGAATAAAGATGAAGTGGAGAGTTTCACTACATTAGGCTACCCTGTCTACCTTATGACCATCATTGGGGTCTGGAAGATAATGGGCGTTATTGCCGTACTTATTCCAGGCCGGCCGTTGCTGAAAGAATGGACCTATGCAGGATTTATCTTTTTAATGTCGGAAGCCGTGCTCTCCCACATCATTGTGGATGATCCTCTGAACAAAACATTTCCGGCGCTATTACTGTTGGTTCTGACAATAATATCCTGGTACACCAGGCCCGCTGAAAGAAAAATATCCTTATTGAATAATCTGTCTAATCCGATCTGATATGAGTAAAAAGAAATTGTCTCCCGAAAGAAGTGAAGAATTATTAAAAATTCTGAAAACCCGTTTTGAAAAAAATATGAACCGTCACCAGGGTCTCGACTGGAATAAGATCCAGGCCAGGCTGACCGAAAATCCGGAAAAGCTTTGGTCCCTGAATGAAATGGAAGAAACGGAAGGTGAACCGGATGTAGTAGACTACGATGAAAAAACCGGTGAATATATTTTCTTTGATTGTTCCCCCGAAAGCCCCAAACGGAGAAGCTTATGCTACGACTATCAGGCATGGGAAGCCAGAAAAGCCCATAAACCCGAAAGTAATGTGATAGACAGGGCTACAGAGATGGGAATTGAGCTCCTGACCGAAGAACAATACCGCTACCTTCAGAAGCTGGGGAAATTCGATCTAAAAACCTCCAGCTGGGTAAAGACCCCTCCGGATATCAGGGAGCTTGGAGGCGCCATTTTCTGTGACCGCCGTTACAATACCGTTTTTATGTACCATAACGGGGCTGACTCTTATTATGCAGCAAGAGGTTTCCGGGGCCTCTTAAGAGTTTAGGAATCCGGCATAATCATCAATCGTTTATCATTCAAATAAACATCTGTTTATTCTGTTTATTTATATTTAATTTGTTCATATACAAATACTATTATTATTTTCGTATCAAATTTGATTTATTATAACAATTGGGATATGAAAAAAATAATTGTATTAAGCGCATTGACAGCTTTTCTGATGAACTGCAATAAAAAAGCAGAAGCTCCAGAGCCAAAACAGGAAACAGATTCCACAGCCATCACTGAAGAGACGGTGGTAGACACACTGGGCCCCAAATCTTACTGCTATATGGGCGTAACAGGAAAAGATACCGTTTTTGCCAGTATTGATGATAACCTGGGAACAATCACCGGGAAACTGGTTTATAAAAACAATGAAAAAGACAGTTCAAAAGGTGATGTTACAGGTTTTAAATCAGGGGATACCCTGAAGCTTATCTACGAGTTTGAATCTGAAGGCTCTAAAAGCAAAAGAGATATTTATTTTATCCAAAAAGACAACACTTTGCTGGAAGGAATCGGTGAACAGAGAGATGATAACGGACAGATGAAGTATGTGAGCGAAAAGAAGATCAGCTACAAAGGACAAAAACTTGAAGCTACCCATTGTGAGGCAATCTCAAAAGCTCTGAAATAAGAAATAAAGCCCGGATTAAGATTGAGCCCTCAAAGAGTTAATTCAAAAAGAAATCCTTACTTTTGAAGTAAGGATTTTTAGGGTACTATCAGATCAAATAAATAATCCTTTTATCTTTTTAAGATTTTTTGTACAATTTTTTCTTTATTTGAAAAAGTGAGTTCAACTAAATACTGCCCTTGTGGCAAGCTATTTAAATTGATACCAGTCTGCTCAAATTCCATATAGGATATTTTATCTTTCATAATTTCCCTGCCGGATAAATCATAAATGGTGATATTAACCGTGTCATCTTTTAAATATTTATTGCTTTTAATGAATAGATTTTTTTCCACAGGATTAGGATATAATTCTGCTGGATTCTTCTTGGCCATTAAAGTATTTTGAGATTGATTCTTATTTTTAGCATTTATATTTTTGCTTGAGGATGAGAAGCTAAAGCAAGTGTCATCACCTATATAAAAGCTATTTACCTTATCTGAACCCGGCTGGATTAAAACACCCTCATCAAGGATTATATAATCTTTGGCTTTTATTTTTATGTCAGAATTATTAATAAATGATTGATTTTTAATTCTTACTTTCTGAGGAGAATTTGTTAATTCGAAATGCCACCTATCAAAATTTCTATCTGAAATCACAATCTCCCCTCCGTTATTCGGGTTCATTTGCCATGCCATTTTTGTAGCTTTTCCGGCCTCTATTCTTCCGGCACCTATTTTACCGATATATGGTGAGTTTTCAGGAATCAATTCTGTATTAAATGATGTAAGCTTAAGAATTGTTTCTACTTCATCCGGGTTTAAACAATTGTTTACAGAAAATAGCAGTGCTACAATACCAGATACCTGGGGAGAGGATAATGAGGTCCCCCAGGCTCCGCCATATGAGCTGTCATCAACAGCTGTAGCTCCAAGAACGTTAAACCCTGCAACAGATACATCAACCATATCATTCGTTTGATGTGTAGTGCTAGGATCGCCTATTACCTGCTCTACCCGATCTCGCCAGCCTACAGGCATATTATTGTACATATACCCTACCTCTTCATATCCGACACTGGAAACACCAATTACATGATTATAACTTGCAGGATATACGTAATTAAATGGTCCCCCGCATGTTCCGCCATTTCCCGCTGCTGCTATTATTACTGTGCCATTTTTATATATCTCATCAATCACGGCCTGCTCTATACTATCATAATAGCATGTGCTCAGCCAGCTCGCATTTACAATTCTCGCTCCATTTTGAGATAATTCCAATAGTTTATCGATTCCTATATAGTTATAGAGTACTTTAGAATTAAAGCCTGTCCCCGGGATACCTAAGCCATTATCCGTATTAGCAGCAGCATGGCTTGCAACGGCAGTTCCATGGGAATCTGAATACGTATAGCTAACCAGACTAGTCACTTTTCCCACTAAATCCTCATGGGTCAGCCTTATAGGAGTATCACTTATGCCTATTTTTATATTTGGATCTCCATGAGTGTAATCCCAGGCATCTTTTATGTTAATCAAATCCAAATTCTTATGCGGATTAGAGCTTCCTGCAGGATAATTATAATCATTGGGAGTATACAATAATTGTGGGGCATAAGTTTCTCTGACCAAAGGAAAATAATTTTTATAATTCTTTAAATCATCAGTCATTCCTCCTTTGTCAGTTTCTACAATATAAATATTCTGCAAAAATGGTGTTACGGATGTGGGAAAGGCTTTTTCAAATTTATATATGATATATTTTGAAAAAATCTCAGTAACGCCATTGTCAGTATGCTTTAAAAGTAATCTACCCATATTGCTCTCTACACTCGGAACATCATTTTTATCGGGAATCTCAATATAGAAAAGCTTATTTTGGCCAAAGAAAAGAGTAGATACAACGGTAAATATTAAACATGCTAATCTATTCATGGTTATGAAGCTCTAGTTTCAGGTTATCGATTTCCTTTTTCTGCTCAATCAGATGGAGTGTCAGTTCTTCAATTTTTTTCAAAAGAAGAATATTCATCTCTTTTAATTCTATCCCATTTTTAATGGCTTCTTCAGTAGATGGCACTTCTGGAAGATGACCATTTTCAAGGATAAATTTTTCTATTTCTTTCAGTGGCATTAATTTATAATCTTTTTCAAAAACATAGTCTGCCCACCCGTTATTTGCAGCTATATCCACCTTTATCTTCTCAGTTCTGATACCATTTTTTATGAAAACCCGGTAATCATCGCAATCTGAACAGCTAGGATATTGATTATAATTTCCAATGAGTAATTTTCCATTTGCTTTTAACGAGAATATTCCTTCCCAGTTTCCTGGCGCAGTGGGTCCGGTAATATCTAAGATTCCCGGATTGTTTGGCTGATATTGAGTGTAATTTAGCCAAACTAAAGAAGAGCCGCTGCTTATATTAGAGCCTGAATTTCTAACCTGAAAAGTATCACTATCAATGCTTGATAAAAGCTGGCTTCGCCCTTGTACCCTGAAAGCAACGTTGGGATCAGGGCTTGTACCAACGCCAATATTGCCATTAGAATTGATCCTGATCCTTTCAGTATTATTGGTTTTCAAGACCAAGTCCTGATTATCTGTTGTTCCAACGAAATTAACGGAACCATTAGTTCCTGAGTTTCCTGAAAGATTCCACGATTGTGCATTATAGAATACACAAATAAAAGTTCCCAAAGTTAAGATTAGTTTTTTCATAAAATTTTTACATATTTAATTGTATATATTCATTTTCCTAAAATAAAAAAAAATAATGATTTTTTTATTAAAAAACCATTATTTTTTTAAAACTTACATTAAAACGAATAATTAAATCTACCTTCTCAGACATAATACTGTAAAATATAAGGTTTTGAATCTGAATACTCGGTTTATAATGTTATAAGCCACAATACTTATTCCATAGGAGAAACAAAATATTGTAATATAACATCAAAGCGTAGAACTAATGTCATATTAGTCTGAGTCAATAATAAATATATAAGTCTTCTTATTGGGGATAATTGACCGCTATAACTTCAATAAAATCATCCACGGCCTGGTCACTCGTATTCCAGGAAGTAATAAGACGCACCGCAGAATGATGCTCATCAATCTTCTTCCAGACATAAAATTCAAATTTTTCAGATAAAACCTGGATCATATGATTACTTAGGATCGGGAAGATCTGATTGGTATAGGTATCGGAGAGAAACCGCACTCCCCTTTTCCTCATTGCCTCTTTCATTTTCATAGCCTGATGATTGGCATGTTTCGCAAGGTCAAAATACACGTCATTCTTCATAAGTTCCAGGAACTGGATCCCCAGCAGCCTTCCTTTGGCCAATAGTGCTCCTTTCTGCTTGATATTAAAGGCAAAATCTTCCCGGAGATCCGGATTGTTGATTACTATGGCCTCTCCCAGCAAAGCGCCGTTCTTGGTGCCTCCCAGGTAAAAGACATCAGTGAGCTCTGCTACCCTTTCCAGGGTAAGATCGCTGATCTCGGAGGTCAGTCCCTGCCCCATCCTGGCGCCATCCATAAACAGATACAGATTATTTTGTTTACAGAAAGCTGAAAGCTCCCGAAGCTCTTCCGTATTATAAACCGTACCCAATTCCGTAGAGTTTGAGATATATACCAGTTTAGGCATTACCTGGTGCGGAATGTTTTTATGATTCTCAAGGATCGGAATTATATCCGATGGACGTAATTTTGCATCTTCCGTTTCAATACCCAGGATCTTGTGCCCGGTAGCTTCTATGGCACCGGTCTCATTATTTAAAATATGCCCGGTAGATGCAGAAATCACACATTGATATGGTCTTAATATGGAGGAAATGACAATCAAATTAGCCTGGGTTCCTCCGGAAACGAAGTGGATATCAGCATCGGGATTCCTGATTTTTTCCCTGATCAGCGCTTTGGCTTTTACAGAATATTCATCATCGCCGTAGCCGGCCTGCTGATCCAGATTGTACTCTGAAAGTGCTTTTAAGATATTCGGGTGGCATCCTTCGGAATAATCGTTTTTAAATGAAAATTTCATAGGCTAAAATTAAAAAAAGTTAAAAGAACAAAGCCAGGATTTCAATAATATTTTGTTAGATTTGTATAGAAAATCATCTAACATTTTGAAAGCAACATTAACGGAAGAAAATTATCTGAAAGCTTTGTTTCATCTGGTGGACCATGAAGGAAAGGTGACGATCAATGAGCTCAGCAAATTTCTGAATGTGAAAATGCCGAGTGTCAACAATATGATGAAGAAGTTTTCGGAAAAAGGCTGGGTGATTTATGAGACCTACAAACCTCTTGTTGTCACGGAAAATGGACGCAGGGAAGCCGCTCTGGTGGTAAGAAAGCACAGGCTTACCGAAATGTTTCTGGTAAAAAGGATGAATTTTGGGTGGGAAAATGTACATGAAATTGCAGAACAGCTGGAACATGTACATTCCCAGGTCTTTTTTGATAAGATGGATGAGATCCTGGATCATCCCAAGTTCGATCCCCACGGGGAACCCATTCCCGATAAAGATGGCAATATCATTGCCCAGGACTTACAGAAACTAAGCAGCTGCGAAGCAGGCGAAACCGTCGTTTTCACTTCTGTTACCCTTTCCGATGATGCTTTTTTAAATTATCTTAACGAAAGACAACTACTGCTGAATACCAGAATAAAAGTCGTAAAAGTAGAGGATTTCGATAAATCCATGACTATTGAAATCGAAGGAAAAAAAGAGATCCTCAGTAAAAAGGCTACTGAAAAGATCCTGGTAAAAAAATAAGCAGTTTTATTCCGGATTTCACATAATGGTTTCAAGGATAAGTTTTTATCCTATCAGCCCGCTTCTTTCTTTTTATCCGTTTTCCTGCTTAACAGGAATACAGTTGAAATAATAAAAACGCTCCCAATCCAATCAATCGTGGTAAAAGAGACATTCAGCCAAAGGACAGCCAGAACAGTAGCGGAAAGAGGTTCCACAGAAGCCAGCAGGCTGCTCTTCTGCCCACCTATGATCTGTACGGCAGTGAGATAAGAATAAAAAGCGATCAGCGTCCCGAATATCACGATAAAAGCAGTTCCCCAATAGGTCTATGCATCCCATATCCCTTCAATAGCCCACGGCGCTTTTACAAAGCTGAACACAACACCTCCGCAGAACATTCCCCAGCCTATAACAACGGAAGATTTATATTTGGACAAAAGT
The DNA here is from genome assembly GCF_041361455.1 of Chryseobacterium gossypii. Lineage (NCBI taxonomy): Bacteria > Pseudomonadati > Bacteroidota > Flavobacteriia > Flavobacteriales > Weeksellaceae > Chryseobacterium > Chryseobacterium gossypii. The sequence goes on from NZ_JBGCUR010000023.1 coordinate 33,988, forward strand.
TTCACCGGCTGTAACGTATAAATAGCCAGCGTAATGGCTGAAGCGATCCCAAAAAACAAAGCGGTGGGAGAAATGGAAAGACTTCCGATATTGCCATGGGTCACCAGCAAAAAAGTTCCCGCAACTGCCAGAATAATGGCAATGACCTCTAAAAACAACGGCAATTTTTTATTTCTGAAAGCAAGATAGATCGCTATGAAAACAGGTCCTGCATACTGAAGAACCGTTGCCGTGGCGGCATTGGAATGTTTGATCGCTGCAAAATAAGTGTATTGAACGGCAAGCATTCCCGTGATGCTGAAGGTAACCAGCTGCAACGCATCTTTTTTGTTTTTCCATATCCCGAACAGGCTCAGCTTTTCGCCAAATCCGGCAAAAAAGCAGCAGAAATATCCCTGAAATCAGCATACGAATCGTGATCATCCACTCTATATTAATGCCCCGCTCCTGAAACAGGAACTGTCCGCACGTTCCGGATACTCCCCAAAGCAGGGCTGCCATCACCGCCAAAAAGATACCTTTAAAAGAATTCATTCCAACATTCACTATTTTTCAAACAAAAAAGCCCTGAAAAACAGGACTTTTGCTATTTACAATTATACTTTTGTTAATCTAAAACGCTCCAGCCCCTCTTCGGATTGGTACTAGAAGAGACTTCCTGCTCATTAACGATAATATTTTCTTTTCTCTGACCGATATAATCCAGTTCGCTCAGTTTTGAGAAAATGGTTTCAAGGCTTCTCAGCATCTGCTGGATATACAGGAGCGGTTCCCCGCAATTATGATGATCATAGTTGGTTTCAGCGACAATCGATAGCTGGTTCAATAAAGTGTGTGGGGCGATCTCGCTCCATTCCAGACTGTAATTCAACATTTCTTCCAATTCTGCCGGAACCAGCACCTGGGTTGAATTATACAGGCGAAGCGCCAATTTAGCAAAACATTCGATCAGGAATACAGGAGGTTGCCAGGGAATAATATTTCTGAACGGGAAATAAATATCCCCGAAAGTATTGATCATCGTATTACACAGGAACTTTACGTTCTGCGCCAAAGCGGTGTTCTGGTTTTTATGTGATGCTTTCTGGATGATCTTAAAGGCATATTGCTGCAAATTCCCGATAGATTTGGCAAAACTATTATAATAATCCAATAAAACGGGATGGCTTTGGACAGAGGTACAAGGCGGAATAAAATTAGAATCCACCTGGGCTATGTTCCCTTTCAGATCCACCTTACCGATGATCAGGTAATTCCCCCCCGAATAGCTGCTGTTCAGGGAAGTTACAGGAAGCAGCTCTATATGATAATTGGGCTGGGCACTCGGATGGCGGGGCGGGATCTCCTCCGGATCAATATCACCAAAAGGCACTTTATCAAAAGGGTTTACGGAAATCAGAATATAATATTCTCCGTCTGCCTGTTCCTCGCTCATGGATTTGGCCAGCGATTTTACGCTTACCCTTCTGTCATTCAGCTCAATTCTGTAGCCGGCCATGGTAACGGCACTGCAACGCTTGATCACCAGCTGCACATCATTGGTAGCGGTATTGTGAACGTCGAAGATGGTTTTATCCGTAAATTCATTTGAGATAGGCAAAAGCCCGTAATTATATGTTGTGATCCCAAGCGAATTGGAATCTCTGATGGTATCAATCAGAAAGTTATCCTGATCATTCAGGTGTCTTTGGGATACTTTCATCCCATCTACCCAATTGATGGCAAAATGTTTAATAGGCTGTATCATATTAACTTTAATTTGTGTTATGATTTTCTCGCAATTCCTTCTTCCTCATGCTGGATCACTCTTTTACAGATAACCACTTCATTTTCTGAAATCCCGTTGGCTGAGATATCCTGATCAAAATCAATATATTTCCTGAAGCTGAAGAATGATTTTTTTGTATAGAAGATCCAGTAATAAGCTTCTTTATCTTTGTCTGTAAGATGAATGATTGAATTGGGATTTTTATGATTATAGTCGTCCACAACCCTGTAGAACCAGTCTCCGAATGTTACTCCCGTAGGCAATGTTTTAGCCTTGATCCTGAACCTGTTGCTTTCTTCCAGATTTTTGCTCAGCTCAACATTCAGTACCATCAGACGATCAAAATCGGCACCTTCAAAATCCGGAAGTTTTTGATCGGGTGAATACCGCCAGGTTTTATAAATATCGAATGGAATACTGATGAACTGTATATAACAGTAATAGAATACCATTGGAATAAGGAAGGCCAGCATACTTGTCGCTGCCATCACGGCATATCCCGTTCCTTTGCTCATCCAGTTGAAGATCAATGTAAAAAGATATCCTCCGAAAGCAATACACGTTAATGAAAGCAATGACTCAAACAATATGCTTAGAGCTAAGGAATCAATATGCTTTTTAAAATATTTGTCCAGCAAATTCACATGGATGATCCCGAAAACAAGGTAAATAATCTGCGCGATAAGATACCAGTAAGGATTGAACAAATTTCCCGCAAAGCCGAAAAATCCCGGCAAAGCAAGGCATAAGCCGCACAGCAGGACATATATAATAATAACTTTAATTTTAATAGCAGGTTTATTTCTTCTGATGATTCCCAGAATAACCATCATGATCACTGCAATCAAAGGCATTAAAATATACCTTAAAAAGATTCCTTTTACTGAAGAAATTTCCATCTGTTTTTTTCAAATTTACATTTATAGGTGCTCGTAAAGATAACAAAATATTTTACAGAAAAGTAGAGTAACCAAGACGGTTGGCATTTCTTTCATCATCTTCAAGGCAGAAAGAATATTCCTGCTTTTCCGTGATAAAATTCTCTTCCACATTTACCGTTACCGGAAGGAAATAATCATATATAGCTTCAAGCACTTTCCGGAACGGATTCCCCTGAATATACTTTTTCATATCCTTGTAAGGGATCGGGCCAATATTTACTACCCAGTTCCGCTGCCCGTCCATATGTCTTCCGCTCGGAATAAAGGTAACGCCTAACCTGGCATTTCCCAGCAGCATGGAGTCATCATTCTCTTCTATCCCGTCAATTACATTAGGAGCAAAGGTAACTTCCACCGGTACCTGCAAAAAGGCGGTCATGCATCTCTCAAACCAGCTTTTGTCTCCACGGATCTGATGGAAAAACGGAAGGATATAGATAAAGATGCAGGCGTTCTGCTTGTCCAGCATTTTTATCAGGGGCCATAACTCTCCCACCGTTTCAAGCAAGGTATCCGTATCACTGGAAATCTCAAAGTCAAATTCTTTAAGCAGGGCGCTGATCTCCGTGAAGAATATTTCAAGCTCAAACGGGCGGAAAAACTTCCTGGCATCATCTTCTACCTTTTTCTGCCTGCGGATTTCCTTAACGATATTTTCCACATTTTTCCTGGAGGCACCAAGGGATGGCGGATGAAACAGCCCTTCCGGCAGATAGTCATAAATACCTTCCCTGTAGGTTTCTATGGTAAATACCTCTTCATCAAAACCCAGGTAATGGCTTGAAATACTTTTGATATCCTTAAGATAAGCCCTGTCGTTTATCCCGATCCGCTCAATAAAAATATTGCTTACCGCCCTGTGATATTTCAAAAGGTTAACCGCCACAGCTTCCGCCTTGAAATCTGTCTGCAGCTTATTGTAATCCATATCTACAATATTATTTCCATACATGGTATTCCCTGTGATCATAGCCTGTAAAGGTAATATATCTCTTATTATTGAAAAAATATTTCCCGGATAATTTTATTCTAAAAATAGTAATTTATTGATATTAAAAGAATATTATGATGCAGAAATAGTAAAAATACGGATAAAACAAAGCTACATCCGATGCACAGATTAAAATTAAGTTAATTTTTATCCCGGCTTTATCATCTTATCCTTCTTCTTGGTGTATCTTTGCAGCCTGAAAATGTTATTTAAATGAAAAGTATGTATTCTAAAATCCTGGTTCTGGCATTCATCTCCGCTTCCCTGTATTCTTATGCCTGGGGACTAACGGGACACAGGATTATTGCAGAAATTGCAGAAAATCACCTTTGCGGAAAAGCAAAGAGGGAGATCAGAAAAATCATGGGAAAAGAACGCCTCGCCTACTGGGCAAACTGGCCGGATTTCATCAAATCAGATACTACCGGAGTCTGGAAGCAGGCTTCTGCATGGCATTACGTAAATATTGATCCGCAAAAGGACTTTAAAGCATTTGAGCAAAACCTGAAAGCTCAGGCAGGGCCGAATCTCTATACTCAGATCAATACCCTTTCCAGCCAGATCAAGGATAAGAGAACTTCTGAAAAAGACAGAAAGATCGCCCTGATTTTCCTTATCCATATCATGGGAGATCTTGCCCAGCCTCTGCATGCAGGCAGAGCCGAAGACCTGGGTGGCAACAAGATCAATGTAACCTATTTCGGTGACAGGACCAATTTGCACTCCGTATGGGATGGAAAGCTGGTGGATTCACAGAAATACAGCTATACGGAATATGCAAAACTTCTGGATATCAGATCAAGGGATGAAGTAAAGCAGATCCAGTCCGGAACACTGGAAGACTGGCTGTATGATTCGCATAAGATTGCAAACAGAATTTATGCACAAACCCCGGACGGTTCCAAATTATCTTATGACTATCAGTATAAATTCAATGAAACGCTTGAAAGACAGCTTCTTTATGGAGGATTACGGCTGGCGAAAGTATTGAATGATCTTTTTAAAGCGTAAAGAACAGCCTTTTTATAAGTTCGTCCAATTGTTATAAATTAAAAGTGAAGCTCCGGCTTCACTTTTTCTGTCTGCACAAATGCTTTCCGGATTGAAATAAAGAAAGGTGGGGATTTACATCAGCATATACAGATTTATTTCAAAAAAAGTAAATCTTTTGTAACCTTTTCCCGTTTTCAAACGTATACTATATAGTAACTCTTTTTTGAGGATAAAATAAATGAGACAGTTAAAAATTACTAAGCAGGTAACCAACAGGGAAACTGCTTCATTAGACAAGTATTTGCAGGAAATTGGTAAAGTGGAACTTATTACTGCAGACGAAGAAGTAGAATTGGCACAAAAAATACGGGCAGGTGACAGAGCAGCACTTGAAAAATTAATCAAAGCCAATCTTCGTTTCGTAGTTTCCGTATCCAAACAGTACCAAAACCAGGGTCTTTCTTTACCTGATTTGATTAATGAAGGTAACCTTGGATTAATGAAAGCTGCAAAAAGATATGATGAAACCAGAGGTTTCAAATTCATCTCTTACGCGGTTTGGTGGATCCGTCAGTCAATTTTACAGGCTTTGGCAGAACAGTCAAGAATCGTAAGATTGCCATTAAATAAAATTGGTTCAATCAACAAAATTAATAAAGCATACGCTCATCTTGAACAGGAGAATGAAAGACCGCCTTCCCCTGAAGAATTGGCTGAAGTTCTCGATATGAGCGAAGAAGACATCAAAGAATCCATGAAAAACTCCGGCAGACACCTGTCTATGGATGCACCTTTGGTAGAAGGTGAGGATTCTAACCTTTATGATGTATTACGTTCAGGAGAATCTCCAAGCCCGGATAAGGATCTGATGCTTGAATCCCTCCAGATCGAGATCGAAAGAGCATTGAATACGCTGACTCCAAGGGAAGCTGACCTTGTGAGATTATACTTCGGACTGAACGGAAAACACCCGATGACCTTAGAGGAAATCGGTGAGACTTTCGATCTTACAAGAGAGAGAGTTCGTCAGATTAAAGAAAAAGCAATTAAAAGACTAAAACACAATACCAGAAGCAAGATCTTAAAATCTTATTTAGGTAAATAATTAGTGTAACAATGAATAAACGGAGCCCGAAAAATCGGGCTCCGTTTTTTTATAACCTTTTCAAAAATAATTTCAACTAATCTCAAATAGACATCTGGCATTTCTGAACAAGTAAGAATCTCAGCTATTAAACCCCTGTCGGCAGAATGATAAAATTTGGTTCAAGTCTAAAAAAGAAAAACTTGTACCATTATCAACTTGTAACTTGCTGTTATTCTGATAAATATACATTAACACTGAATTTATCTTCGGGGTTCGATGTTGTGCCTTGCAAAATGACAGAAATTTAGGGGAACATCGAACCCATTTTACTTGTTTTTCTCTAACACTATTAATTATCTACTGTTTATCAGTTACTTATACGGTTTTATTAAATATCCGTTTCATTTTCACGGGCAAAGGTAAATCAGTATTTTTACGCTTTACAGGGTCAAGCCTTCGGTTTGCTAAAAAATCTCAAACCTGCAGATAGTATTTTTTTCAGTCCAAACCTTGTTTCAGCTAAACACTGACCCTTTTTAGCCTATGAAACGAAACATAGCATACTCCGACCTTTGAACGAATAAATGAGCAATCGCAATTAAGGTAATTCCGCACCTCAAAATGTTCACCTGAACAGAGCAAGCTGTGTTTTGAGGCACTCGAAATCCAAACTGTGCCTCAAAACTACTTGTTTCTACACGTGATAAAAACACCTTCCGAAGTCGGTTGTATAACTAATCTAACGCTAAGCGAATAGCCTGTTCAACTGGAGCATAAGCATCAGTAGAATCTGAAATAGATAATTCTCCTTTCAACAGCAATGGCGGTTGTGCCATAAATTTAGGAACGTCTCCTCTATGAGCTTGAGCCGAATGAACTAAAAAAGGGTGACATAAATAAACCGTACCTGCTCTACCTGTTGCATACACCTCTTTCCTTTTAGGCAGTGTGTCTAACTTACTTGCAATTTCCATAAATGAAAGACCTGAATCACCTTCGTTCATTAATAGCTTCGCTATATCAATGTGCGAGCCTTCATAAATAACCGTTGGCGCATCATTTTCGCTGACATCCGAATACAATACGAGCATCAATAAAGCTCTGCCCTTTGATTTTAAATTGGATCTCCATTCAAAATAATTGCCAGGATCATCTCCAGGAAAACTTACATCAACGTGTTTACCTGTATCGTTCGGTTCCTGATCTGAAGGGAATCTTACAGGGAATGTGCCAACACTTCGGCAAGGTATCCATCTGTCTTTACCAATCAATTGGTTAAAAATTAAATGCATTTTTTTGCTATTTAGCGACTCGACAAAGGGTTGTTGGGTGTACATGCCCAAACGTATAACAGGTTCAGTCCAAGTGGAAGGATTAAACCTATCACAAGGAAGGTCATTCCATAAAATATCTAAAACTGCATCTGCAATTTCTTGAGAAAATGCATTTTCAATGCGAACAAAACCATTAAGAACGAACTGTTCTATTTCCTTTTTATTTAGTATTTCTGACATAATTTTTTCGAGATATAAACTAATACAAGGAGCAACAATCACCTGTTGACCAATTAGTTTAGAATATTAATAAAATTCTACAAATAGAAAACCACGCTACGTAGATAGTACAAAGCGTATTGCTTAAGAACTAAGCCGAAAAGGATTTTATAACATCACAGTCATTCTCATTTGACAAATGTAATGATTATTCTTGTTTTTAAAGAATATAAAGGTTCTTAAAAACCGGATTTTTTGTTTATAATATGCTCCACAGATGCACCAAGCCGACAATGCAATGAAAAATTCAGGGATTAGCAATGTTCGTTTTATCATCTATAAAGACGACATTTTTACATATGACAAAGCATTTCCTTAAAATCATCCTCTTTCACCAAATACTGTAAATCGGGGTCATTTTTGATACGCTCCATTTCGCTTTCCACAATCTGCAAAACTTCCGATTTTTATAGCCTTAATCTTCCACAAAGAGTTCGAGTTTTGTACCAGCGGGTTCACAGAAGAAAAAAAGCAAATCCTATTGTTAATACGAATTGGAAGATCAGACAACTTTCCCAAGGGAAAACTCTCTGCATAATTTTTCATGAGAATGGTTCCGGAAAGTACAAATCTGTACAATTTATGGGAAATAAAAAAAGACCGCAAAGCAGTCTCTTTTATTTAGTAGGTTAAAGTAATCCCGGCACCCCATCCCATTTCATTATCATAATTCCCGGAAACGGATAACCATTTCTGTAATATATACCGTAATCCCGTATTGAACTCTCCGTCAGAATTTACTGTAAAATATCCTCTCAGCCTTCTGGAAAGCGGAATATCTTCCCGACTTAGTTCCAGCAAGACCTTTCCGTTCTGATCTATGCTAGCATCTGCCGTAATCAGCATGGGCAACAGGTATTGTACCCCTATAATGAAATTAGCCCTATTCTTCGATGCTTTTTGCTGCCCGAACCAGGTTTTCTTCCCGTGAAAATCCATTTCCATATCTTCCGCCATTTGACGCTCCATGATTTCATGATTTTTCTGAACCCTGAACCCTGCATAAGGAAGTGCCCACTGAAATTTCCCTACATATCTTCCTATTTTAAAATTCCCTTCGAAATGATCAAATTCCCAGTTGGAATGAAACTCATTCAGGTTGGCCCATCTTGGCCCGAACATCGTCATGGTTTCCGCATGTATCTTATTGCTCTGGATATCAAGCATTGCCATCGAGCTTATCATCCTGTTATCTTTCAGAAAGCTTTTCCAGGCCAGCTTTTTGTCCGGAAGCTCCGGATTCGGTTCAGAATTTTCATAGCTGAAAACCCTGCCCATTCCGGCCATCATATGATACAAAATATGGCAGTGAAAAAACCAGTCCCCATCCTGATTAGCGGCAAACTCAATCGTATTGGTTTCCATAGGCATGATATCAACCACATTTTTCAGGGGTGAGTACTCTCCTTTTGAATTAATCAGCCTGAAATCATGACCATGCAAATGCATCGGATGACGCATCATGGAATTGTTATACATAGTGATCCTAAGGATCTCCCCTTTTTTGATCAGAATTTTGTCGGTTTCAGTCACGGTTTTATTATCCAGCGTCCAAAGGTAATGATTCATATTCCCTTCTAAGGTGAATTTCAGCTCCCGGACATTATCACCGGGAAGAATGGTTTTTTCAGGAGATTTTAGAATGTTATAAGATAATCTTTTAATAGATTTTTCTTTCATATCCATTCCGCCGTGTTGGGAGTGGTCTTCTTTTTTTTCATTCTCTCTGGCTTTAATTCCCATCATTTCATTCATGTGCTTCATCGTCATTTTCCGCTGGCTTTCGGGAAGCTCGGGGTACATTACTTCATTCATATCCATCATCTGATTGCTCATGGTCATACTCATGGGCTTCATATTTCCGCTCATTTCCATCATTCCGTTCATCATTTTCATCCCTTCAAAAAGCATTAATCGCGGTAAATCCGGAGCTTTTATTTTTTCACCTGAGCCCAACCAAAGTGAAGCATATCCTATCCTGTCTTCTGATGTTGCCCTGAATTCAAAGCTTTTATTTTCAGGGATCGTCACTTCAATATCATAGGTTTCCGAAACTCCGACGATCAGTCGGTCAACTTCCACAGGCACCACTTCATTCCCGTCATTGGCGATCACTTTTATTTTTCCGCCGCCGTAATTCAGCCAGAAATAGGTGGAAGAGCCGCCATTCGCTACCCGCAGCCTTACCTTATCTCCTGCTTTCAGCCCGGAATAGACGGAAGACGGAAGCCCGTTGATCAGAAACTTATCATAATAGACGTCACTTACATCCATGGCTTCCATCCTTTTCCATTCATTCAGGACCTTTGTTCCGAAATTCCCGGATCTTATGGCTTCCCAATAGCTCTGAACGGCATTCTTTTTTATGGCATACCAGTCTGTATTGGCCATATGGAGCCTTCTGGCGATCTGTTTTGGATTTTCATCGCTCCAGTCGCCCAGAAGAACAGGAATTTCAGCGGTATATTCAGATTGAGGAAGGCTTTCTCTTTTTTGAAAGACCAGGATCCCATTCATCCCAATCTGTTCCTGAAGGGCTTCATGGGAATGATACCAGTAAGTTCCGTTCTGTGAAATCTTAAATTTATATAAATGTGTTTCACCCGGCTTTACCGGTCTTGTTGTAAGATAAGGAACCCCGTCATATTCATTGGGCAGGATCACGCCATGCCAGTGAAATCCTGTATTTTCTTTCAGCATGTTGTGAAGATAGATTTCTGCCGTATCTCCTTCCGTAAAGTATAAGGTGGGAGCTTGCAGTTTTCCGTTAACGGCTATTGCCCGTCGGCTCTTGCCCGTAAAATTGACAAGGGTGTCTTTTACATACAGATCATAACGGACGGTTCTTCCGCCAAAGGATATTTTCCCGTTGGCCTTATTTTTTGTAAAGGAGGATCCTTCTTCATTCTGATGATTATCCGCCCTATGCTTATGATTTTCTTTTTCAACCAGATCCATTCCGCATTTCGGGCATTTTCCGGGTCTATCCGAAACGATTTCCGGATGCATCGGACAGGTATAGGTTATAGCTTGTGCAAAGGCAAAAACAGAGAACAAAAGCATCAGAAACATTATTATTTTTCTCATAATATTCCGAATCTTTTAAAGCTGTATAACTGAGGACCGGAATGATTCCGGTTTCAGCTATACAACTTATATTTTAAGGTGTGCAGATGATTATTTAATGGCAGACTTTACGCTTCCACATGTAAGCATGGTGCTTCCGTAGTATGGATTTACAATTTTTTCCTCATTGCTCAGCCAGCTGCTGTCTGCCATGGGGCAATACTGAATATAAACGGGCTTATCAGAAAGCCTGAACTGCCTGGTCAGGGCGATCATATTATCTGAAAGGTTGGAGAAAAACTCCCTCTGGGCCGTGATATTCCTTGCTTCTGAAATAGCAGTGGCATCTTTTCTGAGAATGTTGAGATTACCTTCAGAGATCACTTTATAATCAATGACAGAAGCTGTTTTAATGAATTCTGCTGCTGCCTTTGAGGTCTTGCCGGCATCGTCAGAAGCTAAAGCTGCTTTTATCGCAATATAATTGTAATACAGTTGGGTAACCCTGGCGTCTTTTTTAGACTGGGCAGCAACCGAAATCGCTGAAAAGAAAGTAAACAAAGCTGTGATGATATATGTTTTCATTGTCTTTAAGATTTAGAATTTAATAATAGTTGTTTTAAAGGTATTCAATCGCATAGCGCGACAGGGCATGCCGTTCTTGATAAGGATCAAAACGACAGAACTATTATTCTAAATTCTAAAGTTACAATGAGAAATAAAAATGGGCACCGGCCTTACTTCAGGTGGTGCATTGATCTGTATCCGGATGTATCTGGCAAGTGAGAAAAGCTGATCCGGAATAAAGAAATGATGCTCCCGGACTTCCGGGATCTGCTTTAAAAAGTCGATCTTTAAAAAATCAGATTTTTGGGAATCACTTACTTTCACTACTTTGATTTCTGTTTTGCAGCAGTCTTTTTTGGTCTTAACTCCGCATTTGCTGCAAACATCATCAACTTTCTGACTTACAGAAGCTAATTCCCGCATGCAATAATGAAAACTGAAAACCGCTCCGGAGGAGAACCCGAAGTAGAAAACAGAGAACAGTATGGCAAGAATCTTTTTCATTGAAGCAAAATTAAAAATATCTAGGGAATGGAACTTATAAAATTCAGTATTATTGTTATAAAATTCGGGTGAAATAAAAAGCCCCCGGAAATCCAAGAGCTTTTAAAATATTTATTGCCGCTATCCGGCTGTTTATCAGTATGCTTATTTAATTTTAAACTCAAGCTTCACATTAAAGAAACGGCCTGTCAGCCGAACGGGAACGGGATACATCAGGTTAGTGGCAGAATCCGTGATCCATTGGTTGGCAACCGTATTTCTGATATTAAAGGCGTTAAAAATCTGCACTCCCAACGTCAGCTCATCAAAATTTCCCCAGAATCCATAAGGCTTGTCTTTGCTTTTCGGATCTATGAATACTTTGGAAAGCCCTATATCTACCCTTTTATAGGAAGGCAGTGTTCTCTGGTAATTGTAAGGATTGGTAAAGACAGGCGCCCCGGTTGGCAGTCCCATGGCATAAACCAAAGTCAGATTTACCCGCATGGAAGGGAATTTCGGCATATAGTCCTGATAAAACATTGCGAATCTGAACCTTTGGTCCGTAGGTCTGGGGATATTACCCTGCCCGTCAATATTTTCATAAACTCTGGCATAACTCGCCGATAACCAGGAATCTACTCCGGGAACAAATTCCCCGAACAGTCTGGTGTCAATTCCGTAGGCATACCCTGAAGCATTATTCTTTCCTGAATAACGGATTCTCACATTATCCATATAATAAGGAATCAGATTATCCATTTTTTTATAATAGGCTTCGGTAGTTAATTTAAACGGCCTGTCATACATTTCAAACTCAAAATCATTGGCCAGAATAGCCTGAATGGACCTTTGGGATTTTATGTCACTGTTGAAATTACCATCAAGGTCTTTGATCTCTTTATAGAAAGGAGCCTGATAATATACCCCTCCCGAAAGCCTGAACAGCATATCGGTATCCCAATCGGGTTTTATGGCAAACTGTAGCCTTGGTGAAAAAATAGTTTCTTTATTAAAGCTCCAATGCGAAATCCTTGCTCCGGCATTGATAAAAACTTTATTGGTACCCCAGAAAAATTTCTGTGAATATTGCGCATAGGCAGACAGCCTGGTCGGCTCAATATGATTCTTACCTGAAATACTATAAAACAGATCAAGGTCTGCAATATCTCTGGGATCGTCAATCGGCCTCGGCATACTGTATCCTGCTGAATCCACCAGCTTCCATTCATTGGTAAGGTCTTTCAGGTTTTCTTTTTCATATTTGAATCCCAGCTCTATATCGGTATTCACGTTTGGAGAAAAACGGGTTCTGAACTGAGTACCATAGGTCCTTACAAACAAATCATTTCTTGCGTTCTCGATCTGGCTTCCTATATCATATGAGGTAATGGGGTCTCCTGTAATAGGATCAAATGTCTGCAGGATATAGCGAGAGGCAATGGAGTAATATTCTCTTTCACGGTTCTGGTAAGCAAAACTGTCCAGTGTAAACCTCCATTTGTCCGAAGGCTTGTAATTGACGGAAAACGTCCCCATCATGTTCTTATACTTATCATCTTCACGCCCGTTATAATCAATGGACACATTAATAGGCCTTTGAAGCGACCCGAAATCAACACTCCTTGTTTTGGGAATCATTTCGTAGTCGTTTTTTGAATAGTACCCTATGAATGATAATGAAAATTTGGAACTGAAATGATAATTGAGATACGTCTGGAAATCCATATACTTAGGATTAAAGTCCGTATCTTCTTTTAAAGTATTAAGGACAAGGTTGGTATTCCTGTACCTTCCTGAAAATAAAGCAGTGAATTTCCTGTTATCATCCTTATCCTTTCCGGAAGCAAATCCGGCCGTGAGTCTACCGCCGATCAGACTTCCTTCCCCGGAAAGCTCAAACTTTTGGGGCTCACGATAGTAGATGTTCAGTGCGGAGGACATCTTATCTCCGTACCTTGGTTCAAATCCTCCTGCTGAGAAGTTTACGGTAGATACCATATCAGGATTAATGATGCTTAAGCCTTCCTGCTGGGAATTCCTGATCAGGAAAGGCCTGTAGATCTCAATATCATTGATGTAGATAAGGTTTTCGTCATAGTTTCCACCACGCACCATATATTGCGAAGAAAGTTCCGTATTGGAGTTTACGGAAGGTAAGGTTTTGATGACCCCTTCTATACCTCCGGAAATGCTCGCTACGTTTTGAGCGTCTTTTGCCGAAATCTTAACAGTGGTAAGGTCGTTGGTTTTTCCTGTGGCTTTTTTCTGGAAAACAACTTCCTCTATATCAGTTACTTTTGTTGTATCTCTTTTTTTAGTCTGAGAGAACACCAACACGGGAACCATAAGGCTTAGTGGTAAAACTATTTTTTTCAAAAGAAATGTTTTAAGAATTTCTAAAATTAATTATTTTTTAACAATTACAAAATGGATTCTCTAATTCTTGTTAATTTTTGTAACAGATCTTCTAATAAATCAAGTTTTAACATATTGGCCCCGTCAGACAAAGCTGTTTCCGGTGTAGGATGCGTTTCAATAAAAATACCGTCTGCTCCCACGGCAATCCCTGCTTTGGCGATAGTTTCTATCAGGTCCGGCCTGCCACCCGTAACTCCGGAGCTCTGGTTAGGCTGCTGTAGGGAGTGGGTTACATCCAGAATAACCGGCGCATATTGCCTCATGGTAGGAATGCCCCTGTAATCAACGATCAGATCTGTGTATCCGAAAGAGTTTCCTCTTTCAATGATCGCTACTTTCTGGTTATCAGAATCCGTAATTTTCTGAACGGCAAACTTCATGGATTCCGGAGAAAGAAACTGCCCCTTCTTAAGGGTCACACACTTTCCGGTTTTAGCCGCAGCAACCAATAAATCCGTCTGGCGAACCAGAAAGGCGGGAATCTGCAAAACATCCACATACTGTGCAGCGAGGGCAGCATGCTCATTTTCATGGATATCCGTTGTGGTGGGAATATTAAAGGTCTCCCCTACTTTTTTAAGGATTTCCAGGGATTTCTCTTCCCCGATGGTCGTGAATGAATCTACCCTGCTCCTGTTGGCTTTTTTAAAGCTTCCCTTGAAAATATAGGGAATTTCATATTTATTGGTGATCTCCACTACCTTTTCGGCAATTCTTAGTGCCATATCTTCTCCTTCAATTATGCAGGGTCCGGCAATAAGAAAAAAGTTTTTTGAATCTTTGTGATGGATATTTTCTAAATATTGGATCATTATTTTGTCTCGATTAAAAGTTCAGTAAAAATACTGAGAAAGTTCCATACTCGGAAATTATTTAAAGGCTTTGATTGGAAGATGCTCATAATTGGCTTACTTCCTTGTTTGGATATAACACCAGATGAAGGAACCAGATGTCAAACAGTGAAATGGTATTAATCAAAAAATACGTGAAATTATTTTTGATGCTTCGGTGAATGGCCGGCATAAACTTTATGGCTCAATCAACTTCAGCCTATCTTTTTCAGAATTTTTTCAAAGGTATTGATATTCCTGCTGGTAAACCGGTCTTTCAGACTTTTCTTCCCCAATACTTTTCCGAATGTGGAATCCAGAGTATTTCCTTTCGGGACCTGCCAGTAAAAGATGTTGTTTACAATTTCCGCTCTTTCGTTTTCAGTTTTGGAGGCTTTCTCAAATTCTTCCATTAAAATATGTTCCACCCCCGGCACTCCTACAAAAGCATAAATATGAAGGTCTTCGTTTTTTACAAAAGGATTCCCGTTCCAGAAAATTTCTGTTTCTTCCTGTGATTTCACGAACAGAAAAGCTTCATAAGAAAAATGTTCAGACATTGCCTTTTCCAATATGACCTTTAATTCCGTAGCATTTTTATCCGAAGAAAAAACAATGTTCCCGGAAGCCAGTACCGAACTTACTTCTTCCATTCCTGCCCCCCTGAAAACCCGGCATACCTCGGCCATTTTCATATTGGTTCCTTTTACGTTGACCCCGCGGAGAAAAGCACAGTATTTCATTATTATCAATATTTGATGTTACATCAGGCTGAAAGTATCTTTTTAAGCTCTGCCTGCGATTTTTTATATTCAATCTGTTCTGATATACAGATTATAGTCTGTTCCCGAAGGCTTTAATATGTAAATCTTTTCCAGTATCTTATTATCACTTTTCAGGTGATCCTTCACCCGAAATTCCTTTAATAATCTGTAATGGGCTTTGTAGTAATCCGTATTTTTGCCTTCGAACAGATCAGCGTAGGAAAGCAGATACTTGGGCTTTCTTTTTTTTACCGTATTAATCCAATAATTGGCCTTATCCTTCTTTATTTCCTCCTGGATCTGCTTGTCTACCAGCCCTACTTCATCAATTGCTTTCAGCCCTGAAAAATAAGGCACATAACCTGCCGGCTCCAGTAATATCCATTGATTCTTATCTTTTTCGTAGCGGTTTAGAAAGAGGCCAATGGTTCGTCTGTAATTCCATTCCCCGTTCCCAGTTGCTATCGAATGCACGGTCTGAAAAGCCAGCATCGGCAGAATATAGAACACGATCAGGGCAGACAGCCATATATTTCTTTTAACCTTTTGCTCCAGGACAAAAATTAAAACCGGGACGAAAAGAAGGATCTGCGGAACCCAGTAATACCAGTCAAAAAGGCTTTTCTGGGAAAGGAAGACCAGCTGTTTCACCCATCCGAACAGAAATATCATCCACAGGAAATAATTTCTTTTTTCCCTTTGCCTGATAAGGTAAATAAAGCACAACAATTCAAAAACCAGTAAAACAACGGTAAAGGGATTAAAATCACCGGGTAGCTTCAGCATTCCCCAGAAATTACCGTAATTCAGTCTGAAATATTCAATATCCTGGGCTAATGTAAAGTGGTGATCGTAAGCCAGCTTTTTGGCAACAATGGTATTGTTTACTATTTCCCCGAAATAGAACCAGTTGAAGGCCACAGCCGTCAGAACTCCCAGGATCCCTCCTGATATATACGCCCATCTCAGCTTTTTATTCCAGAATGTATCCACCAGAAATACTATTCCTAGGAATATTGCGGTGTCGATCCTTGTAAAGAGTATTAAAACCGGAAGTACAAGCAAAGCCCATTTTTTATCTTTCCTGAAGCCATAATACAATAAAGCCATTTCAAGAAAAAAAAGGATTCCGTATTCCATTCCTAAAATAGAGATCTTTATGGCCGGAGGTAAAATACCGGTCAGAAAAATGAAGATGGCCTTATGCCATGGATTCTTCAGGAGCAAATGAGATAGCAAGAGGCTTCCTATGGTAAAAAGTATGGAATTGAATATCAGAAGCGGCTCAATGAAATTATCCTTTCCGAAGATCAGATTGAACAGACAGGATACGAAAACATAAAGATGCGTTGTGGATGCGGATATTTTAACATTCCCATTAAATCCTATCACTCCGTAATCCAAAAGGTTCTGGGCAACCCTCCAGGTAATGAAAGCATCTTCCTGGATATAATGGGTCAGCAAAAACAGGAGCTTGAAAAGTACTGTGAAAATTACAGCATATACCGGGAGTCTGCTATTTTTTATTTCGGCCATTGTGCTTTTTATGTTTGCGCAAAGATAATTCTAAAATTTTTGAATCCCAATAATAAAAAACGGAACCGAAGTTCCGTTTTAAATATTTTATTGTGTTGCCTTGATGATTGCCGTTGTAATCTGGTTTTCTTTTTCTTTTGAATATGTGGAATCAAAAGGCTCCATTATGTCAAACAGATATTGGTAGAAAGGTGTGATCTTCTGCACATTTTCAGATTCGCTCATTGCCTTTTCTTTACCCATCTGCTGAAGGTCCTTGATAAAGACATTGAACTTTTTGTCAATAGGCTCTATTGATTTTACAAGATAATCATAGGCTTTTTCCTTCTGACCTATTTTTGTATAGGCATCTGTAACGGCTGAAACTACCAGCGAATATTCCATAGGTTTGGTTCTCATTTGTCTCCTTACGTAGGTCTGATCCGCTTTGCTCAGGCTTAAATAATAATCATACTCGTCAAAAATTCCTTTTTTGAGCACTTCAGCCAGCTGCAGGCCTTTTTGTTCCTGCCCGGCCACGATATAGCCATATACCATGGAGCTCAGCGAACGCGGATCATTGTATTTCTCGGCAGGAATTTCCTTGGCTGCCAGGTCCAGCAGCTCAATGGCCTTAGCCTTTTGGCCTATCGTTGCCAAAGCTGCCGCCGCCCTGCTTGCTGAACTTCTGTAACTGATGATGTTGGATGTAGCTGTTTCATCGAAATGGGCATTCAGATCTTTAAAATTACCCCATCTGAAGTTTTTCACAACGTTATACAGTGAGTTAGGGTCTACCCTTCCCATCTCACCGTCCGGCGTTTGCGGAGTATGGATAGGAACCAGCCTGTAGCTGAAGCCGTCAAACTGAAGATATTCATCCAGGTAGAAAATATTTTCGCTGTCATAAATACCCCCTGAGGAGAAATTGATTGGCCTTTTCCAGTCGAAGTTGGCCAGAATATCAAGCATGATCAGGTTATTCTTATACAGGGTATTCCCTTTATAGCTGATCATAATCTGATTCACGGTATTTGAAAGATCGGACTGGTTGATAATTCCCGCCCTTAAGGCATTGTCTTTATTCACCGGAAGAATAAATTTGTTTACCGGAAGAATATTATATTTCTCATACTTTTCTTCACCGAAATACAGCTTTAAAAGTTCATCTTTGGCCGGAGATTTATATTTGATAAAGTTTAAGGCCTCTTTCAGGGTCATAGAATCCTGGGTAAGGTATTTTCTGAACTCCGCAAATGTAGCTTCGGCACCCTGTTCTTTAGCCATAGAGAAAAGACCTTCCCAATCGTCTTTTTTCATCAGATAGATCTGGTCATTCACCCCGTCTCTGTAATCATCATGTGTCAGCTGGCTCGGGATCGGGTCGGCATTATAGGTTTTTCTTTTGATCTGGTCAATATTCCACGGTGTTGAAGCCAGAGTGAAGTTCACAACTTTTACATCATCTCTGAACCGTTCCGTTTCCTGGATTGCCCAAACCGGATACGTATCGTTATCTCCGTAAACAAATAAAATATCTTCTTTCGGCAACGATTTCAATACGGAATAAGCGTAATCATAAGCCGTATATCTGTTGCTTCTGTCATGTACGTTATAATTCTGGAAGCCCATCATGAAAGGGATTCCCAACAGTACTACCCCGGCTGCGATATTGGCTGCATTCGATTTTATTTTTGATTGTAAAAACCATAGAATTGCTCCGGCTCCCAGCCCTATCCATATGGCAAAGGCATAGAAAGAGCCTACCATGGCATAATCCCTTTCTCTTGGCTCGAACGGCTTCACCCCGGTATAGAAAATGATCCCCACACTGGTCAGGATAAACAAAGACAACAGGGCATAGAATCTTCCGAAATCCCTGTTCAATTGGAAAAAGAAACCGATCAAACCTAAGATTAAAGGTAAAAAGAAGAATTTTACCGTACTTTCATTCTTAAATTTCGCAGGCATTTTTTCCTGGCTTCCCCATAAAGCGTCGTCGATAAAGGAGAAACCGGAAATCCAGTTTCCTTTTGTATTTTCCATATTCCCTTCAAGATCATTCTGTCTCCCTACAAAGTTCCACATCAGGTATCTTACAAAGTAATAGGTATTCTGGAATGTAATGAAATAATCCATATTCTGGGCAAACGAAGGCCTTTGAACATTGATCAGGTTATAAGGCTTTACCTTGAGGTAGTCTGCTGCGGTAATGGTTTTATCTTCGTATTTCTGTCTCAGCTCATCAAAGATCTGCTTGGCTTCCGGGCTGTTGGCTACATCTTCGTTGTCATAGTTAAATGTAAAATCCGGTGCCCCATACATAGAAATATAGTTGGCCATCACATCTTTATCTTCATTGAACATCCTCGGCATCAGGCTCACATGAGCTTTATTGAAAACATAATTAAATCTGTCCCCGGTTTTTCTGTATGTCCCGGTCTTTTCATCTTTTTCATAAATTTCTCCCGTCTTCTTAGTTTTGAAGCTTCCATCCTCGTTCTTCTCAATTCCATTAGCATCAAGGAAAGCGGTATAGTTCTGTCCATAAATGGTTGGCCAGTCTCCATATTGTTCCCTGTTATAATAATCCAGCATACCGATCGCCGTATCAGGATCATTAAGGTTCATTGGCGGATTGGCATTGGCTCTGATCGGGATCACCAGCCAGCAGGAGAAACCAATGATCATGTAAACTACTGATAAGGCAATGGTCTGATATACGTTTTTCTTTGTTTTTCTTGCATATTTAATTACCAGATAGCTGATAAGAACCATTAAAATAAATGCGGCAATGGTTCCGGAATGGAAAGGAAGCCCAAGGCCATTAACAAAGAATATTTCAAGTTTTCCGAACAGGGTCATGATCACCGGGAAAATGATCTTGAAAACAAAAATCAAAATTACCAGAGTGATAACGTTGGCCCATATAAAGTTTTTCCAGGTGAAAGTATAGTTTCTTGCATAATATACCAGACAAACGGCAGGGATTGCCAGCATGCACATCATATGAACTCCTACGGAAAGCCCCAGGATAAAGAAAATAAGGATGATCCACCTTTCGTTGTCCGCTTCTTTATATTCATTTTCCCATTTTGTGATCAGCCATACCAGAAGTGCTATAAACATGGAAGCCATGGAATATACTTCTCCTTCCACCGCAGAGAACCAGAAGGTATCTGAAAAGGTAAAGCATAAGGCTCCGATCACTCCGGCAAATAAAATGGAAATTTCCTGATGTCTTGTGATCTCATCAAAATCTTTGTTCAGAAGTCTTCTTACGAAATGGGTGATCGTCCAGAACAAAAATAAGATTGTAAGGGCGCTAAACAATGCAGACATCGCATTGATCACGATGGAATAATTTTCGCCTTTTCCTAATGCAAAAATGGCTGCTACGGCACCCACAATCTGAAATAAAGCAGCTCCCGGAGCATGCGTTACCTCTAATTTCACTGCAGAAGAAATATACTCGCCACAATCCCAGAAGCTGAAATTAGGTTCTATGGTCGACAAGTACGTGAAAAATGCAATAACGAAAATCACCCATCCCAAAACGGTGTTCCATTGCTTAAAAGTCCAATTTTTCATAGTATTAAATCAATTATGCGAAAATAAGGCTTTTATATCATTTTGGCCTGATTTTAACAAAATTTAAAAATTTTGGCGCGGAATTTGCGACATTTGTTGAGCTAAGATTTACAAAAAAGATGATTTTTATTCAATAGATTCGTACTCATCCAACAAAAGTTTAAAAATTATTTATTTTTTTGTATTTTTGCCGTCAGATTTTTATTGAAAAATAACAAACTAATGAGTAATGTTTACGATAATATCCTTGGCCTGATAGGAAATACTCCTATGGTGAAGCTAAATACTGTTACGAAAGATATTCCTGCAACCGTTTATGCCAAGTTAGAATCATATAATCCTGGACATTCCACTAAAGATAGAATCGCACTTCATATTATAGAAAACGCTGAGAAAAAAGGTTTATTAAAAGAAGATTCTGTAGTTGTAGAAACTACTTCCGGAAATACCGGATTCTCACTTGCCATGGTTTGCATCATCAAAGGATATAAATGTATCCTTGCCGTAAGTGACAAGACAAAACCTGAAAAAATTGCCTACTTAAAAGCACTTGGCGCTACTGTGTATGTTTGCCCTGCTAACGTACCTGCGGATGACCCTCGATCTTATTATGAAGTAGCTAAAAGAATCGCTTCGGAAACTCCTAACTCAGTGTACATCAACCAGTATTTCAATGAGCTGAATATTGATGCCCACTATCAGACCACAGGCCCTGAAATCTGGGAACAGACTCAAGGTAAGATCACTCACCTGTTTGCCTGTACAGGAACCGGGGGAACTTTATCCGGGTCCGCCAAATTCTTAAAAGAAAAAAATCCTGATATAAAAATTATCGGTGTGGATGCCGATGGCTCTATTCTGAAAAGCTATCATGAAACAGGAGAGGTCCATAAAGAAGATGTACATCCTTACCAGATTGAAGGTATGGGGAAAAACCTGATCCCTTCTGCCCTGCTTTTTGATAAAGTAGATGAATTTGTAAGAGTGAATGACGAAATGTCGGCCTACAGAACCCGTGAAATCGCTTTAAAAGAAGCCATTATGGGCGGTTATACCACAGGAGCAGTTACCCAGGCCTTATTGCAGTACGCACAATCCCATGAGTTTTCAAAAGATGACGTCATCGTTTTGATCTATCCGGATCACGGCTCAAGATACATTACCAAAGTGTACAGTGACAAATGGATGGCTGAGCAGGGTTTTGTAAACAACTGCGTGCATAATTACGACGAAGTTTTCAAAACGGAATTCATAAAATAGAAGTTAAATTAAAAAGAACACGATATAGATCAAGCCTTTTTTGTAGATCATAAAAGGCTTTTTTACTTAAAAAAATACTTTAAAATGTTGGATATTTTTGAAAGAATAAAAGAGAATCCAGGACCTCTTGGACAATTTGCAGATTATGGTGAAGGTTATTTTATATTCCCGAGATTAGAAGGGCCTATTGGTCCCAGAATGAAGTTCCAGGGAAAGGAAGTCATCTTCTGGAGCGCTAATGATTATTTAGGATTGTGTAATCATCCTGAAGTAAAGGAAGCAGATGCCAAAGCTGCTGCCGAATACGGAATGTTTTATCCGATGGGTGCAAGAGCAATGTCCGGAGAAACAGAGCAGCATTTACAGTTAGAAAGGGAATTGGCTGACTTTGTTCAAAAAGAATCCGCTTATTTATTGAATTTCGGCTATCAGGGAATGGTTTCTACCATTGACGCTCTGGTCAACAGAAATGATGTGATCGTTTATGATGTGGACTCTCATGCCTGTATCGTGGACGGAGTGAGACTACATGCCGGTAAAAGGTTTACCTACAGACATAATGATATCGCCAGCCTTGAAAAGAATCTCGAAAGGGCAACACGGGTGGCGGAAGAGACCGGTGGCGGTATCCTCGTCATTACCGAAGGGGTTTTCGGAATGAGGGGGCAGCAGGGAAAAATTAAAGAGATCTGCGAACTAAAATCAAAGTATAAATTCAGGCTTTTAGTGGATGATGCCCACGGATTCGGAACATTAGGAAAAACGGGAGCAGGAGCGGGAGAAGAACAGGGTTGCCAGGATCAGATCGATGTGTATTTCTCAACTTTTGCCAAATCTATGGCAGGTTTTGGGGCTTTCATCGCCGGAGACAAAGAAATTATCAGATATTTAAAGTTCAATTTAAGATCCCAGATTTTTGCCAAATCCCTGACCATGCCAATGGTGATAGGAGGATTGAAAAGGCTGGAGCTTTTAAGATCAAGACCTGAAATAAAAGCCAGGCTCTGGGAAAATACCCACAAATTACAGAACGGATTAAGAGAAAGAGGGTTCAACATTGGTGATACCAATACTTGTGTAACTCCGGTGATGATGCAGGGAACTCCTGTGGAAGCCACTCTCCTGGTAAAAGACCTGAGGGAAAATTACAGGATTTTTACCTCCGTAGTTGTTTATCCCGTAATCCCTAAGGGAATGATCCTGTTAAGACTGATCCCTACAGCTTCCCATACTGACGCTGAAATTAATGAGACCCTGGCCGCATTTGAAGCCATCCATGATAAGTTAACAGGCGGATATTACAAAGAGCAGGAACAAAAATTATTACAGGAACAGGGGCTTAGCTTTAAACCTATTTAACAGCCTGTGATTTAAACATAATAAAAGTATCGGGAACTCATTCCCGATACTTTTTTTTCAATCCATCATCATCTTATTTTAATTCAGGTGAGAAACGCAAACTGCAAAAATCCTGTATTCCACGTTCATTTTTCAACCTGCTACTTCCTTTTGCCGGAATTCTACTATTTTCTTGATAAAGCCTAGCGGTAAAGGCTTGTCATTAGGGAACTGAATTGCAGATTTGCTGACCTTCAGCTCTTTCAGCTCTTCTTCAAATTCCCTCAGTAATGCTTCGCTCCAGGGGCTCGAAAGGGATATATGTTTTGTAAAGCCTGCATAATATATCAGAAATTTCTTACCCATCCTGAAAGCGGGGATCTGATAGCTGATCACACCTTCTGCTTCAGGAGCAACCTGACTGATGGTTGCCCGTATTTGCTCCAGTTTCTCCCGGACTTCATCCGGAAATGCATCATGATACTCGTCAATAGTCCTGTAATCTGTTTTAGCCATATTATGTTTATTTTATTCGCTAAAATATTCATAGGAGAATCAAAATGACTTATCATTTGGCAAGAAAATTTTTGAAGTTCCTCTAATTTGAAATAAATTTGTAAAAATTTTCTGTTGAAAGATCTGCTTCTTATTACGCCACCTTTTACCCAGCTCAATACTCCCTACCCTGCAACGGCTTATATCAAAGGTTTTCTGAATACCCGGAATATTTCCAGCTACCAGGCCGATCTGGGGATTGAAGTTATTCTGGAACTGTTCTCTAAAGAAGGAATCCGGCAGATTTTCAGCCCGAGCATCCGGCTTTCCGGTACCTCCGAAAATTCACAGCGCATCTTTGCCTTAAGAGATGAATATTTAAAAACGATCGATCAGGTCATTCTTTTTCTGCAGGGCAAAAATCCTACACTGGCAAGACAGATATGCAGCATGAACTTTTTGCCTGAGGCTTCCCGCTTCAATCAGCTGGATGATATGGAATTTGCCTTCGGAAATATGGGGTTGCAGGACAAAGCGAAACACCTGGCCACTTTGTACCTGGAGGACTTGTCTGATTATATTGTGGAAAATATTGATACCGACTTTGGCTTCAGCAGGTATGCGGAAAGGCTAGGAAAAAGTGCCAATTCTTTCGACGAATTATATTCAAAACTTCAGGGAGAACCAACTTTTATAGATCATATTGCCCTGAAAATCCTCAGGGAAAAACTCGAAACCGTTCAGCCAAAGCTGGTTTGTTTTTCCATACCTTTTCCCGGAAATCTGTATTCGGGGTTCAGATGTGCCCGGTTTATCAAAGAGCATTATCCTCACATCAAAACCGCAATGGGAGGAGGCTTTCCCAATACTGAGCTGAGAGAGCTCAAAGACAAGAGGGTTTTTGATTTTTTTGATTTCATTACTTTAGATGACGGTGAGCTTCCTATTGAATTACTTCATGAGAATATAAGCCGGAAAGTTGAAAAGCCTGAATACAAGCGCACCTTAATTACTGAAAACCAAACGGTTACTTATAAAAACAATTCCGGAAGG
Organism: Chryseobacterium gossypii; assembly: GCF_041361455.1. Taxonomy (NCBI): domain Bacteria; kingdom Pseudomonadati; phylum Bacteroidota; class Flavobacteriia; order Flavobacteriales; family Weeksellaceae; genus Chryseobacterium; species Chryseobacterium gossypii. Next base: position 58,704 of record NZ_JBGCUR010000023.1, read on the forward strand.
CATGATTATAAACAGGCAGATATAGGAACCCCTGATTATACCGATCTTTTACTGGATCAATATATTTCTGTGATTGAAATTGCCAACCCTATGCACAGCTTATGGAGCGACGGAAGATGGAACAAACTGACCATGGCTCACGGCTGCTACTGGGGCAAATGCACTTTCTGTGACATTTCTTTAGATTATATTAAGATTTATGAACCGGTATCAGCTAAGATCTTAGTAGACAGGATGGAAGAACTTATCCGAACAACAGGGGAAACGGGATTCCATTTCGTGGACGAAGCGGCTCCCCCTGCATTAATGCGGGAAGTTGCCCTGGAAATTTTACGGCGGAACTTAATTGTTACCTGGTGGACCAATATCCGGTTTGAAAAAAGTTTTACAAGGGATTTATGCTTTTTGCTAAAACTCTCAGGCTGCGTTGCCGTTTCCGGTGGGCTTGAGGTGGCCAGCGACCGGCTATTAAGATTGATTGATAAAGGGGTCTCCGTAGAACAGGTAGCACAGGTAACAAGAAATTTTACTGAAGCGGGGATCATGGTCCATGCCTATCTCATGTATGGCTATCCTACCCAGACGGTCCAGGAAACTATCGATTCTCTTGAGATGGTGCGCCAGATGTTTGAAATGGGAATCCTGCAAAGCGGATTCTGGCATCAGTTCGCCATGACCGCTCACTCTCCCGTTGGGTTAAATCCTGAAGAATATGGTGTGCTTCCTGTACGAAAGGAAATTTTATTTGCACATAATGATGTTGATTTTAAAGATAAAACGGGAATTGATCATAACCGGTTCAGCTTCGGTTTAAAGAAATCTCTTTTTAATTATATGCATGGAGTTCATTTTGAGCTTCCGTTACAGGAATGGTTTGATTTTAAAATTCCAAGGACGACCATCCATCCTGATTATATTCATGATTGCCTTCTGGCCGATACCGACAGCTTCCATTTCAAAGGCAATGCAAAGGTTATTTTTCCTGCCGGAAACGTAATCGCTGAGAATCGTGTAAAAACAAAAAAGAAATATTCCGGTACGTACACGGTGCTTACATTCCATTTAAAAACCAATATCGTAAAAGTAGAACTTGAGCAGGAAAAGGCAGAATGGCTGATGAAAATCATGGAAGAAAATTCAATAGCAAGCTCAAAAAAAATTACGCTTAAGCAACTTAAGATCCAGTTTGAGGAGCATTTTGAAGATTTTGAGTTGTTCTGGTTCTCAAGACCAGTGCAGCAGCTTAAAGAAAACGGGATTATTTTAAGCCTGTAATCTTTCCTTAACTGACCAGTCAACATTGACAAACTGATCTTTTGCCACTAAATAAACTGAGTATCATATTTTTATAAAGTTCGGATCCATAATAGCAACCCGTTCGGCAATAGCTTTATATGTAGGGAACTTCAAAATGGATGCTCTTCCTGACATTTCCCTGTAGAGCGTAAAGATTTTTCCATTCGCTGTTTTAATCTGCTTTGTAGTGGTAATATATTTCCCTATGTATTTGCTTTTGGCATCATAAATCTCAATATCTACGAACGTTTTATCAGTAATGGTATCTTCTGATCCAAAACTGACAGGCAGATTTGTAAAATACCCTACCGGTACCCCATTACTTAAGATCTCACCTACATTATTGACCTCGATTTTCAGCTTATCGATTTTACTTCTTATGGTATAGGCATCTTTGGTTTTACTGTCAAGCTTTCTCTTCGGCGGGTTATTGAAAAGCTCATCCAGAGTTTTGATATTGATCCCTCTGTTATCAATGATCTTTAAACCTTTTATTGAAGTGTACACCGCAGATCTTTCCTCACCTGAAAAAGCTGACGGAGAAATGTAATCGAGTTCCAGGGTCTTATCCCGGTTATAAACCCTGTTCAATCTGATATAGCTGTCTCTTACGGAATCTACTATGCTTTTGTCTACAAACTCCATAGTATAGATAGGAGTTTCTTTCAAATCCATGAAAGTATATATACTTGACTTATTTGAGATTTTTGCGACATGTACCCCGTCCAGACTTACAATTCCTCTTTTAGTTTTGATATTCTGGGCCTTGATTACCGCCCCTAAAACTGTAAAGAATATGATTATATATTTTTTCATAAAATCAGATTTTTACATTACATAAAAAAAGTGTAACCAAAGTTACACTTTCTTGAAAATATATTTAGCTTTCCATTTAATTACTCACAAAGGATAATTCCTTTATTATGATTAAATTCTACAACACCGCTTTTGATGGGATAAGAGTAAACGGAATCTTTTTCATTTTCTTTGGTAAAATATTTGGTATAGGCACCATCAATGGACTTTGCATACAGCTTTACTTTACCGCCTACCAAAGAAGAAACTATTCCCGCGTGGTTTTTCATGATATGGAATTCACCATTTTTACCAGGCAACAATACTGAGTCTACCTCTCCTTCAAAAACTACATATTCTGGTGTTAAAATTTTTATATTCATTTTTTTTAGGCTTTAGGCTTTAAGCGTTAGGCATAAAGCGTTAAAAAATTAAGCGTTTTCAGCCAACATTTTTTGTCCGGCTTCAATAGCTTCCTCAATCGTTCCTTTAAGGTTGAAAGCAGCTTCCGGCAGGTGGTCTAATTCACCATCGATAATCATATTGAATCCTTTGATGGTGTCTTTGATGTCCACTAACGCACCTGGAATACCTGTAAACTGTTCTGCTACGTGGAAAGGCTGAGAAAGGAATCTCTGAACTTTTCTTGCACGGTAAACAACAGCTTTATCTTCTTCAGAAAGTTCTTCCATACCAAGGATGGCAATGATATCCTGAAGCGCCTTATATCTTTGAAGTATTTCTTTTACTCTTTGAGCACAGTTGTAGTGATCTTCCCCGATGATCTCCGGAGCAAGGATTCTTGAAGTAGATGCCAGTGGATCTACCGCAGGATAGATACCCAATGAAGCGATCTTTCTGTCAAGTACCGTAGTAGCATCCAGGTGGGCAAATGTAGTGGCAGGAGCCGGGTCCGTTAAGTCGTCCGCAGGTACATATACTGCCTGCACTGAAGTAATAGATCCGTTTTTAGTTGAAGTAATCCTTTCCTGCATCGCACCCATTTCAGAAGCAAGCGTTGGCTGATATCCTACCGCTGACGGCATACGGCCAAGAAGTGCTGATACCTCTGAACCAGCCTGGGTAAAACGGAAGATATTGTCTACGAAGAAAAGTACGTCTCTACCTTGCCCGCTTTCACCACCATCTCTGTAGTATTCAGCTAATGTAAGACCGGAAAGTGCTACTCTGGCTCTTGCACCAGGCGGCTCGTTCATCTGTCCGAAAACGAATGCAGCTTTTGAATCTTTCATTGCTTCCAGATCTACTTTAGAAAGATCCCAGCCTCCGTTTTCCATAGAGTGCATGAAGTCTTCACCATATTTGATGATTCCTGATTCAAGCATCTCTCTCAAAAGGTCATTTCCTTCTCTCGTTCTTTCACCTACTCCGGCGAATACCGAAAGACCCCCGTGTCCTTTTGCAATATTATTAATCAACTCCTGGATCAATACTGTCTTACCTACTCCGGCACCTCCGAACAAACCAATCTTACCTCCTTTTGCATAAGGCTCGATAAGGTCGATTACTTTAATACCTGTAAATAAAACTTCTGCAGAAGTTGAAAGTTGATCAAATTTTGGAGCTTCCCTGTGGATGGGCAAACCACCCTCTTTAGAGATATTCTGAAGCCCGTCGATAGCATCACCAACAACGTTGAAAAGTCTTCCGTTTACGGCCTCACCGATTGGCATTGTAATAGGATTTCCGTATCCGATCACATCTTGACCTCTCTTAAGACCATCAGTAGCATCCATTGCGATACATCTTACTGTATCTTCACCTATATGTTGTTCTACCTCTAAAACTAATTTTTCGCCGTTTTCTTTTGTAATTTCCAACGCATCATAGATCTTAGGAATTGCTTCCACATCTGTAAAGACAACGTCGATTACCGGACCAATAATTTGAGAAATTTTACCTTTAATTTGGTTTGCCATTGCTAAATTTTTTCTTGGTGCAAATATAAGGATTCTTCATAAACCCACAATTGGTAAAAAAAAGATTTTTATCATGCTTTCGGGATACTCATTCTGAAGCTGAAAATCCGGGGCCCGGACATAAAAAACAGCAACAAAAATACTGATTTTCAGCATTTAAAATTCCAAATTCATATTATCCTGATTATTTCCTCCCCGTAACCGGTCTGTTCAAATTACCAAGACCTTCAATTGTCACAATCAAAATAAAGGTTTTATATTTGCAGTCAAATTTTTTCGTTTTGAAAGTTTTCAAGAATTTTAATGATTATTCCTCTCAAAAACCTTTGGCCCTGTCTTTAGGGATGTTTGACGGAGTACATCTCGGACATAAAAGTATTATCGGTGAACTTACAAAAGTAGGCGCAGAAAATAACCTGGAAACGGCAATTCTAACTTTCTGGCCTCATCCCCGGTTTGTCTTTAATCCGGATGAAGATCTGAAACTTCTGAATACCCTCGATGAGAAAACCCTGCTGATGGAAAAATACGGCATCAACAACTTGTTTCTGAAAGAATTTGATGAAGAATTCAGAAACCTTACGGGTGAAGAATTTGTACGCCGCGTCCTCATCGACAAATTAAACGTAAAATATCTTATTATAGGATACGACCATTCTTTCGGTAAAAATAAAAGCGGAAATTTTGACCTGCTTCAAAGGTTATCGGGAGAGCTCGGCTTTGAAGTAGAACAGATGGAAGCCATCAATGTTCATGAAAATAACGTTAGCTCCACCAAGATCAGAAATGCCCTTTTAGCCGGAAATATCAAGGAAGCCAACGAAATGCTGGGATACTCCTACTCTGTTTCCGGTACGGTGGTTCACGGCAAGAAGATCGGAAGAACGATCGGCTATCCTACGGCTAATATAGAAACCGATTCTATTAAGCTGCTACCTAAAAAAGGCGCCTATATTGTTGAAGTTCATATGAAAGGTCAGCAGTATAAAGGCATGTTAAGCATCGGAACCAATCCTACCGTAAATGGAGAAAAGCTGACGGTGGAAGTTTATATCCTGGACTTCACCGGAGATATTTATGATGAAAAGATCACCGTAAAATTCAGAGACTTCCTTCATGATGAGATCAGATTTGAAGGGCTGGAAAAGCTTATTGAAAGGCTGGACGAAGATAAGAGATTAACGGAAGAATTTCAGTTTTAACCGTTTAAGATTTCTTCTTTTGCCTTTTTGGTCAGAGACGAAAATACAAGGTCATAGGACTGATCGATCATTTTCAGGATCAGATCTTTTTTTAAGCCATCCACCTGTACGGAATTCCAATGGGTTTTATTCATATGATAAGCGCCGGTGATCTGAGGATACTGCTCACGAAGCTCCGCGCTCCATTCAGGATCTGTCTTCACATTGATAGTGAGCGGTTGTTTTTCCAATGCCATTAATAAGAACATCTTGGTTCCTACTTTCATCACAAGAGTTTCACTGTCGAAAGGAAAGCTCTCTGTTACTCCTTTCTTCGCCAGGCAATAGTCTAAAATTTCGTTGGCATCCATTGATGATATGATAATTGATAATGATAACTGATATTAATTTCAAATTTACTAAATTTAGGAAAGAAATATCAGCTAATATCAAACGTAATCACAATTATTATGAAAGCTCTGGTAATCGGCGCTACGGGTGCCACAGGAAAAGACCTTGTCAATCAGCTTCTTAATGACAAAGATTTTGAGGAGGTAGATATTTTTGTAAGAAAGCCTGTTGACATACAAAATGACAGACTGAAGGTACATGTCATTGATTTTGAAAAGCCCGAGGAATGGAAAGGTATGGTAAAAGGCGATGTTGCGTTTTCATGCCTGGGAACAACATTAAAGGAGGCCGGAAGTAAGGAGGCCCAGAGAAAAGTTGATTATGACTATCAGTATGAGTTTGCAAAGGCTGCCAGGGAGAATAATGTAGAAGATTATGTCCTGGTTTCGGCATATGGGGCCGATCCAAAGTCTAAAATTTTTTATTCGAGAATGAAAGGTGAGCTGGAAGAGGCTGTAAAAAAACTGCATTTCAATAAGATAACCATTTTCAAACCGGGAATGCTGGAAAGAAAAAATTCCGACAGGACCGGAGAAGTTTTGGGGAGCAGAATTATAAAGTTTGCCAATAAAATCGGCCTCTTGGAAAGTCAGAAGCCTTTGCCGACAGGTGTTTTAGCGAAGGCGATGATCAATTCTTCGAAGATTAAAAGCAATGGGTATTCCAGTATCAAATTAGGAAATATTTTTTGCTTTGCTGAAAAGGTAGCAGAATATCCCGATACCAAACAATAAAATAAAGAGGCTGTCTCAAAAGTAAGATAGCCTTTTTTATATTTTACAAAAAAAGGAA
>NZ_JBGCUR010000024.1:0-57202 GCF_041361455.1 Chryseobacterium gossypii
TGGGGGGGGGGGTTGTTTTTCTCCCCTCCCTCCCCCCCCCCCCCCCCCCCCCACCACCCCCCCCCCCCCCCCCTCCCCCCCCCCCCCCCCCCCCCCCCCCCCCCCCCCCGATACTTTATGTACTATTGATATGATCCTATTTTTTTATAATTTTCTGGGAATATACCCTGCCTGACCGGTCTGTTACCATAAACATATAGGTTCCCGCATTCAGATGTTTTACGGAGATCTCGTTTTTCTCCATCTTTGTCTGAAGAACCATTTTACCACTCATGTCATATACCCTGGCTTCTACAGGAGTAAAATCACCTTTCACTTTAATATTAACGATATCATGTACCGGATTCGGATAAACAGCAAATAAATCTTTGGAACTCTGAGCCTCGGCCAGACCTAAGGTTGATCCTTCCACTACATTCAGTGTAGTATTGGGGCTCACATTATAAACTGTATCTACCACTCCTGAAGGCCATCTTACTACCACACTTGTAATAGCAGTAGCCTGTCCTATTCCGAAATGAACATTCAGTGTATTCATATTTCCAAATCCTACGCCACTCTGCACATCGCGGATCTGTTTTCCCCAGGCTCCATAGATTTCAACTCTTGCCCCGATCCCGTTTCTGTTGCTTTGTACTCCCTGTAAGGTTACTTTTAACCATTTATTGGAGTTTCCGTTATTGAGCAGAACAATATTTCTGTTCTGGATATCCAGGAAGCCGTCATTATTCAGATCTCCGATAGGTCTGTTATTGAGATCAAGGTTATAGGTATTAGAATTCGGAGTAAACTGGAAATTTCCATTACCGAACATGATATTGTTATTCGCTCCGAGGACATCCAGGAATCCGTCATTATCAAAATCATAGGCCACATATTCCCGGCTCAGTCCCGTGCTGGTATCATAGCCCGAGCCGGCACTCATATCCGTAAAGGTTCCGTCACCATTATTTTTCATTACTTTACTCAACCCTTCGGAGGCGGAGTTTATGCCTACTACGGCATCCATCCAGCCATCATTGTTAAAATCTCCCCATGCAGAGGACCAGGTCTGAACAGGGTTAGCCATATTAGCTGCAGCGGCAACATTAGTGAAGGTTCCGTTTCCGTTATTTCTATGCAGCTCATCAATATTTCCTCCCGGTCCGGAACCTCCGCCGCTACATTTAGCGATGTACAGATCCATATCCCCGTCATTATCGTAATCTATCCAGATCGAGCCATAATTCCCTCCTGACGGAAAATCACCCAGTCCGCCCTGATAATGGATCATATCCGTTCCGTTGTTCATATAAAACCTGTTCGGGGAATTATCATCACATACAAAGGCATCCAGCTTACCATCCTTATTGATATCAATGAAATTGGTACGTTGTGTCAGGTACGATTCGGTTTTCCGGTCAGAAGTGTATCCTGTTCCGGTATCATTGGCCTTTACAAAAGTTACCCCACTGGCTGAGCCATAGATCAGATCATTGAAGCCGTTATTGTCATAGTCCCCCGCTGCGATACTCCAGCTTGGCGTTACCTCGGTATTGGGTATGGTATAGACAACGTCATTGAAACCGCCTCCGGCCTGCTGATAGGAGATAACCATCTCTGTATTACTGATAACGGAAACGATGTCATCCAGATAATCCCCGTTCATATCTACCACACAATGATTATAACTTCCCGGAGCATTTACCGGCTGGGCCGTAAATGAGATTCTGTCTGGTATTGCGATGGTTTCATTGATGGTAAAATTAAAGCCTGAGGTCGACCATATACTGTCAAAAGCTATATAATACGTAGTACCGGCAGTCGCGGCGAATGTTACCTGTGAGCCATATCCATATCCTGAGTAATCATCATTAGCAGCCAGGCAGACAAGCGATCCGCAGGTTCCGGTGTATACCATTACCCGGGTATCAATATCCTCCTGTCCGGGAAGTACTGTGGAAACAGTAATACTGACATTCTGAGTGGCGGTATATTTATACCATAGACCTGCAGTGCCTAGCGATCCCAGCCCGCACGAAGAAGTAGGTGCAGTACCTGTAATGGTAGGTGCGGTATGGATTCCAGGTGTGAGTTCTAAAGCAGAGCTGCACATCATTTGAGCTATTCCCCATGTTGTATTGAACAATAAAACAAAAAGGGATAAAAAATTTCTTTTCATATTGTTGGAGTTTGATTATTAGATTTTCAAGGGCAGTTTTGATTTAATGAGCTGATCCATTGCTGCAATAAGGCAACACCTTCGTCGTGTACCACCGTTCTTCCCAGCAAAGGCATTCTGGTGCTCTCATTTACAGAGTTCAGCCTGAAGTTCATCACAGATTTATTGTAGTTTCCGGGAGCTATAATTTTCCGCAGCGATTGGTTTATAGGCTCATCTGCTATAACACAAACACCAATATTGGTAAGGTTGGCAGTCTGGTTAAAACTCAATCTTATAGCGCGGTAATCACAGCGTGCATTCTGCTGATGGCAATGGGCACAGTTGATATCCAGATAAGACCGCAGCCGTAAATCCAAAGGCTGGCTTTCATCTCTATAATTAACCGTGGAAACTATATTTGAGGGATAGCTGGCAAGGTAGCCTTCATCCACCAGTTTCTGCAATTGATTTTTAAGTCCTCCGGGATAATTGTATTTTGTATTCAGGTTTTGGGGTTTCACGCCAATAGGTATAGGCTGGTTATCTAGTTTGTGGCAGGCATAGCATTCTGATTCTGAAGGTATCCTGTAGTCTGTTGTAATGATCTGGTTATTGTCTTTTTTGAAGGTAATGTTTTTTGAGCTTCCGCTTGTAAAGTCGGTTCCGGCAATAAGATTGGCTTCTGTCTGCTCATCATTCCACAAATATTCGGCAAATATCCAGCCACTTGATTTTCTGATCATCAGCCGGGTCTCAATTATTTTGGTTGTATTTCCAGGCTGTACGGTATTGTAATAAAAATTCTTTATCAAAACGGTCCCTACGGGAAAGTTCAATACTTTACCGTCTTCATCATAGGTTGCCTTGGTCCCCGGCGGCATCCAGACAAACCTTTTTTTCAAGGCATAATCCGTAAATAATGAGCTGGCCGGCTCATAAGGTATCACTTTTGGTGAGGGCTCCAGATCTTTCAGCTGGCCGGTGAAAAATGCATAAGTGGATAGCCTGGCATAGGGAACGGAATTAATATCAAAATTAACGAGGTTAGTTTCAACCGTTACAGGTTCCATGCTATCATTCTTACAGGAAAACAACGTGATAAAACATAACAATAGAAGGAAATAATTTTTTTTCATTATAATATGATGATTTTAAAAGCAAATATAAAGCATAAATCAACACTATTCAACAAAAAATTTTTAAAATCAATTAATAAAATAAAACAAAAAACAGAAACAAGAAGAGACAATAAAAATCGACTACAATACCTGCAAAATGGTTAATTTTATTCACCATGGCATGAAATCAATCCAGCCGATTCCCTGTTTTTTTTAAATATCTTTCTACCGCTTTCCGGTCCGGAACGGTAGTAATTTCTTTGGTAAGCGCCTTTTGGAACTCCGCCTTAGCTTTCTGATACTCTTTTTTATAGAAATAATATCTTCCCGCCTGGTAGTATACCCGCCAGAAATCAGGGTTCAGGGCTTTATAATGGCTGATCAATGTTTCAGAAAGAATTTCATCTTTGGCAATTGCCGCTTCAATCCGGGAATCCAGCTTCCTGTACTCTGTATAATTCCTGAAGTCCTGTGAATCCGCAAAAGGATCTCTTGCAATATTCAACTCCGGTCGCGAATACCCGTCTTTCTGAAGCCCTTTCCCTGAAAAGATTTTATTCAGGTCATAACAGACAAACTCCCCCAGCTGATAAGGGTTTGAAGACACCCATGCCAGTTTCTTTTCAGGGGAAAAGATAACTGCATGATGGGCTAAAAGCTGGTTGATCGCTTTTTCATTGCCATAACCTATTTTTTCTCCTTTCAAACCAGATTTATCTCTTAAAATGGAAGCCATTTTTTCCGGATTCAGCTTTTTATTCACTTCCAGGAGCTCCCGGAGCTTTTCATACCGGTACTCCGAATGGCTTTCCAAAATATGCTTTTGATTTCTTTTGTCATTCCGGTAAGCATCTGACTGGAAATGATTCGTGCAAAAAATCCGCGTTGAATTTCCGGCGTCATAAACACCAATCTTTTTTGGAGAAACTTCAATGATCACGGCTCTTCTGTCGTAAGCGCTGCCTACCAGAATTGATTCTGAAACAAAAACTTTTCTCATCCTGGCAATAGCAACCGCTTCATCAATATTTTTTGCATATTGCAAAATCTCCCTTGTCACAAAAGAAACCGGAGTTTTTGCCGCTAACGGGATTTTTGATTTTCCTGCATTGATGGTGACGGTAATGCCTTCTTTATTCATCCCCGAAACTACACCTATTATTCCGGGCCAGCTTACGGACATATAGGGAATCCCCTGGTCCGGATCTACAAATTCTATCAGCTTATTCTTCGCGAAATCATCTCCCACATAAAAATCAAAATTTCTGCCGATCAGCAGATCTCCATCTTCTGTATTTGCATCCCATACGGCTAAGGAAGTGCAGCCTACCATTGCCAGATCGTGCAAGGCATGCCCGATATCATGAGCTCCATGCAGATACAGACTTCTTAGATATTTGGGGGCTATAAAATCATACTGATCTGAGGAATACCTGGAAAGCCCATATAATTCAGCCTGATAATCTTCACGCACATTCAGGTACATTTTCCTGTTGTACCATTTTAAAAAGCCTCTTAATAATCTCTGCTTAAATTTTGACGGAACAAACCCCTCCACTTTAGAGAAAAAGATCTTTTCCTGTTCCCGCATCAGGCTACCGGTGAGGGCGCCGTTATTATATCCCAGCTGTAAAGGATTTCCTTTAATGTAAAGCTCCCAAAGCTGCTGTCTGTTCTTCGTTAAATAATTCTGGTCATAAGAAAAAGCCGAATCATTGATCTTGGTGACATCCGGTATATTTAATGCATATTGTCTTACTTCCGGAAGATGGTGCACTGATCTGGATACGCCACAGGAAACAAGACAGAAAAGAATAAGACAGAAAACCAATATGCAATACCCTATGGTACGGCACGGGAAAAAACACCTTTCACCCTGCTGAGGCCCGTTATGGCATCTTAACGCTTCATCCCGGGCGGTAAGCGTGCATTTATCGTTCTTCATTTTTATTCTTATTGATCATTTGTGACAAGCGTTCATCAATCAATTTTTTTCCTAAAATTTCGGAACAGGTACTGAAGGCCCCAATGGTAACACCTAAAATCCCATGCATATTTACCGACTGGCCGGTTAAAAACAGATTTTCTATTTTAGTCCGCGGTGACATCATTGTTTTCAATGGGTTTTCAGAAGTTTTCAGGTAGCCGTACATATTCCCTTCAAAGCTTCCTATGTAGTCCCGGTAAGATAAAGGTGAAGAAGTATATACTTTCTTTATCGACCGCTTTAAATCGGGGATCTTTTTTTCCAGGGCATCGATCATTTTTCCGGCCTTTTCGCTTTTGAATTTTTCGTAGGCCTCTCCCCTGTCATGTTCATCGGCTACCGTATTTACCGTATCTTCCCAGGATCTTACCTCATCAAAATCCATATATGAAATAGCCGTGAGGCTCTCTGCAAATTCAGGATATTGCCTTGAAGGGGTACATGAGAGCATATAGGTTTCCGGCCAGCTGCTTTTTTTATAACGATAGGCATGCCAAGCCAGCTCTTCGGAAGCATAATGATAAATATTATAATTAAAGTTGGGAATGGTGCATGGCTTCAAAACCAGATAGACACTGAAGCAGGAAGGTGTAGGCTCCCAGCTTAAAACCCTGTTCAGAAAAGACTTTTTCAGTCTTTCTTCTCCGATCAGTCTGATCACGGAACGGATATCAATATTGGCAATGAACTGTTTCGCGGAATATTCCTTTCCTGATTTTGTCTGAACCGCCACCAGGACATCATCTTCATTAAAAATCATTCCGGAAACTTCTGCGTGCTTATAAATATCCGCTCCATATTGCCTCAGTTTCCTGATCAGGAGCTTAGAAATCTGGCTTCCCCCTTTCACGCATTTATAAGCGCTTTGAATATAGGAATTCATCGTAAGTCCATGAATATAAAAAGGAACCTTTTCAGAATCCCCGGCATACAGGAAATTGGCACCCAGCAGGACCGATTGTAATTTTTTGTTTGAGGTAACAGATTCTATAAACCTCCTTGTATTGAGATGAAGAATTTCTTCATTATAGTATTCTTTTCCCACAACATTATATCTCGGAAACTGATTACAAATATACCGGATCCCTTCACAATAGCTCTCCAGGTTGTCTTTTTCATCAGGAAAAATTTCAGACAGCCGCTCAACAAAATTTTCATACCCCTGGGCATGCGGATATTCTGTACTGTCGTCCCCAAAAGTTATTCTATCATATCCGTTCTCATCCATTTTCTTAATTTCCAGTTCATCCATGATCTCCAGATAAGAAAAATATTGATGAAGGTTCTGCCCTTCCGAAAGGCCTCCCAGGTAATGCACACCTGTGTCAAAGATCTGCTTATCCCGGGAAAAGGTTTGCAGATTTCCTCCGTACTGGTTATTCTTTTCCAGAACACAGACTTTCAGACCTTCTTTCGCCAGGATAAGAGCCGAAACAAGGCCTCCTAAACCGCTTCCGATCACAAGTATGTCGTATTCTTTTTTCAAAGGAGGAAATATGTTTAATTAGATTCCGGAGTGAAGATAAAAATTAAATTTTAATTTGAGAGGTATCCGATATTTTAATGTAGCCATGGTATTAGTTTTCAAAGGCTAAATTAGAAAATTAATCAATATCATCCCAGAAATCAAAATAATTGAACCATTGAAGGGGATATTTTCGGAGCATCATTTCAAGGTTTCCGGCATAAGAATCCAAGAGTCCCTGGGCATCCCGTTTTTTAACGTTTTGTGCCATTCTTGCATAGAGATGATAATGAAGCTTTTCTTCTTTCATCACATATACATATACTACCGGAACTCCCAGTCTTGAGGCGATCAGGAAAGGGCCGGCCGGGAACTTCGCATTTTTCCCCAGCAGATCAGCTTCAAGATATTTTGAGCCTTCAAAGTAACGGTCACCTGTGAAGCAGATCAGCTCGTTTTTGGATAAGGCTTCATTGATATCAAAAATATGCGACATATCCTCTTTAACATAGATAAATTTGATATTGCTTTTTTTAACAGCAACACTTTCGAGGTACTCTTTTATGGCCGTCACCTCCTGGTCAGTTGTTACCAGATTGATCTGACAGTCAAAATCTATATCGGCAAAGAAATGTTCCGCAATTTCAAAATTACCGATATGGGCGCTGATAAGAATGCCTCCCTTTTTCTCTGCTAAAAGATTCCTGAGATTCTCAATCCCGTCAAATTCATAGGAATATTTATCTCTGAGGCCGGCGAAAATAGCTGTTTTATCGATCAGGATTTTCCCAAAGGTAAAATAGCTTTTGAATATTGAAAGTTTTGATTTCCAGAAACCGTATTTAAGCCTGTCCCGGAAATAGTAAAAAATGTATTGATTGCTCTTCCTAAGAAACAGAAAGTAGTAGGCCGCTACAAAATAAAGCACAAAATAAGAACTCCGGATCCCGATATTTTTAATACAGTAAACAAATATTCTGTACCCTAATAAGGTTCCTTTAGACTTACCTTTCCATTTGTTCATATTGTAAGCAAGGCCGGTATTGATTAAAAAAGACCTTAATCAATAATTAAGCGTTTTTTTCTAAAATTTTATTTTCAATCGTAGCATAAAAGTCATCAAAGGTGACCATTTTCTTAAAATCCGCTTCTCCTAATTTCACCCCGAAATTTGATTCAATGATGACCACCATATCAATATAGTCCAAGCTGTCAAGCCCCAGAGTTTTTTTAAGGTTGGCATCATTGCTGATTTCATCTCTGTCTACCTCAAATTCATTAACTAAGAAATCATTGACAATGGCAACAATTTTTTCCCTTTCCATGTTTTTAATTAAATTTTTTAACGATTAATGCTGAATTAGTCCCCCCAAATCCGAAAGAATTTGACAAAAATACATCAATTTTTTGACTTTTTGTTTCCGAGATCAAATTAATCATTTTGGCCTCAGCATCAGGATGCTCCAGATTGATATTCGGTGCAATAAAATCATTCTGCATCATCAGCATCGAATAAATGATCTCGCTTGCTCCGGCCATCCAGCATTCATGTCCGGTCATTGATTTTGTAGAACTTACCGGAACCTTTCCTCCGAAGATCTCATAAATGGCCTTAGCTTCGTTAGCATCGCCAATGGGTGTGGAGGTGGCGTGAGCATTTATATAATCAACATCTCCGGCTTTCAGCCCTGATTGCTTTAAAGCCCTTTCCATAGCCAAAGCAGGACCTTCAATATTCGGAGTGGAAATATGTCCACCGTTGGAAGAGAAACCATAACCTACGATTTCAGCCAGGATGGGTACCCCTCTTTTCTGAGCCGATTCCAGGCTTTCAACGATGAGAGTAGCCGCACCACCACTCGGAATGAGGCCGTCCCTTGCAGAATCAAACGGTCTGGAAGCTTTTGCCGGCTCGTCTTCCCTTACTGAGAACACTCCTAAACCGTCAAAGCTTGCCATGGAATACTTATTGGTTTCCTGGGCGCCACCGCAAACTATGATATCCTGTAATCCGTTCTTGATCATCAGATAAGCCAGTCCCAAAGAATGGGAGCCGCTGGCACATGCCGCGCTGATGGTAATATTGATCCCTTTCAGTCTGAATATTGTGGAAAGGTTCATGGTAACGGTGGAATTCATTGATTTGAAAATGGCCCCCGAGCCCATGAGCGTGGTGTCTTTCTTTTCTCTTGCAATATCAATGGCATCTACTACCGCCTGGGAAACACTATCGTTCCCGTAAAGGATCCCTACCTCATGTGCATCAAGAAAATCCTGTTCTATACCGGCCTGTTTCAAGGCATCAACAGTAGCAAGATAGGCATATTCACTTTCTTCCCCCATACTTACACGCTGCCTTCTGCTGAGAAGAGCTTTCAGATCCGGTTTTGGAACATAGCCTGTCAGGCCCGACCTATAACCGAACTCTTTTCTTTCTTTATCTAAAATAATCCCGGATTTACCCTGATATAAGGAATTCTTTACCTCTTCTAAAGATGTTCCGATACACGAATAAATTCCCATTCCCGTAATTACAACCCTGTTTTCCATTACCTGTAATGATTATGAGTAAATTCCTCCATTAATATTAATAACTTCCCCCGTAATATAAGAAGCTTTTTCAGAGGCTAAAAAGGCAACCAGATCCGCCACTTCCTCAGCCTCTCCGAACCTGTTTGCCGGAATCATTGCTTTAAGCTCATCCTCGTTAAGCTCCTGGGTCATATCTGTCCTGATAAATCCCGGGGCAACGGCATTTACGGTGATATTTCTTTTAGCTACTTCCTGCGCGAGTGCTTTAGTTGCTCCCACAAGGGCAGCTTTTGCTGCGGAGTAATTGGTTTGCCCGGCAGTACCTTTCACTCCGGAAACAGAAACCATATTGATGATTCTTCCATATTTATTGCGGAGCAGCTTCTGGATAAAGAAACCGGTCACATTATAAAAGCCATTCAGGCTCGTATTGATTACGCTATTCCAGTCTTCAGGCTGCATCCACATAAAGAGCCCGTCTCTTGTGATCCCTGCGTTATTTACAATCACCTCTACAATCGCATCAGGGTTCCTTTCCTGCCATTCTTCCAGAGCTTTCCGGGTTTCTTCAGCATTCCCCACATCAAACTTCATGATCTCACCTGTTGCTCCCAGCTCCTTTATCCGGGCCAGAGTTTCCCCGGCCGCAGATTCATTCGCTGTGTAGTTGATCAGTATATGATATTTCTTTTCTTCAGCCAGTTTTATACAGATCGCTCTTCCGATTCCTCTGGAGCCTCCTGTTACAATTGCACATTTCATTTGATAGTTTTCAGTTTTGATCAGATATCATCCTTAATAATTGACAATTAAGCAGCAGCAGTAATTACATTGCCCTTAAATATTTCTTTACTTCCTCGAGGTAAGGATACATCACCATATCGTCGGAAAAAGGAGGAATAATTTCCCTTATCCTTTCATATAATGTTTTGGTGGCAGATGATACTTTATCCTGAAAGCCAAGATATTCTATCGCCTGGACAACAGCTATCGTCTCAATCGCCAACACCTCAAACGCATTTTCTATCACCTTTCTGCAGATTACGGCCGCATTGGTTCCCATGCTCACAATATCCTGATTGTCATTATTATTAGGTATACTGTGAACATACATCGGATTAGACAGCATCTGGTTTTCTGCCGTGGTGGACGTGGCCGTAAACTGAACTCCCTGCATTCCGAAATTGAATCCTAATTTACCTAAATTTACAAAAGGCGGCAAAATTTCATTGATCTTGGCATTTAAAAGGTAATTCAGCTGCCGTTCCGCAAGCATTGTTAATTTAGTAACCACAATTTTCAGCTTATCCATTTCCAGAGAGATATAATCTCCATGAAAATTTCCACCATGGTAAACATGCCGGTCCTCTACATTAATGATCGGATTGTCATTGGCCGAATTGATCTCATTTTCAAGAATTGTTTCCGTGTACTCCAAAGTATCCAGAACGGGTCCCAGAATCTGCGGAACACATCTCAGGGAATAATATTCCTGGATTTTGTCTTTAAATACCTTTTCCTGCTCTTCAAAACGGGTGTACAAATGATCTTCTCTTTTCCTGATCAGTTTACTGTCTGCCAGGTGCAGCCGCATCTTTTCCGCAACCTTTTGCTGTCCGTAATGCCTTTTGGTTCCGTTTAAAGCTTCTGATAAATGATCATCATAAGCCTGAACAATTTCATTAACAGCACAGGAGAGCTTAATGGAAATATCAGTCAATTGACTGGCCTTGTATGCGTTAACAATTCCGATCCCTGACATGACCGAGGTTCCGTTCATCAGGGCAAGCCCTTCGCGAATTTCCACTTTAACGGGCTCCAATCCTTCAACTTCAAATACGTCTTTCGTGGATCTTCTTTCTCCTTTATAAAAAACCTCTCCTTCCCCGATCAAAACCAAAGCAAGATGTGCCAGCTGAACCAGATCCCCACTTGCTCCAACCCCTCCGTGCTCAAAAATCAACGGGATAATATCCCTGTTTATTAATTCTTTAAGTAAGCTGACCACAGAAGGATGTACTCCTGATTTCCCCAGGGATAAAGTATTCAGCCTTGCCAGCATACAAGCTTTAGCTTCTTCAGCGGGCAACGGGTTTCCTATTCCTGAGGAGTGACTTCTTATAAGGTTATACTGAAGCTGATGGGTATCTTCATCACTGATCTTAAATTGGGCCATCGGTCCAAAACCGGTATTCACACCATATATTACCTTATTTTTTGAAAATTCCTTTAAAAACTGAAAGCTTTCATCCACTCTGGCTAGAAGCATCTCATCCAGTTCTATTTTTTCATTTTCAACAATAACCCTTTGAAAATCTTTCAGTTTTAAAAAGTTGTTTATTTTCATCAATTAAAAGTGATAATGAGATAAATATTAATTAATTGTCACTAATTTTGCGGCAAAGATAAAAGTTATTATTAAAATAAAAAATCAAACATGAGCAAAGAATTTGTTGATGTTCTTGTCATTGGAGCCGGGCCTTCAGGATGTGTCTCTTCATCTTACCTGAAGAAGAACAATGTGAATGTGAAAGTGGTTGAAAAGGCAAGGTTTCCGAGGCTGGTGGTAGGTGAAAGCTTAATTCCCAGAGTTATGGATCATTTCGATGAGGCCGGTCTTTTCCCTGCTTTAGATAAAATGGGGTTTGAAAAAAAATTAGGCGCACGTTTTCTCCGTGGGCAGGAGGTCTGTATTTTTGACTTCAGCAATAAATTCGGGGAAGGCTGGGACTGGACCTGGCAGGTGCCAAGAGCTGACTTTGATAATACTTTGGCCCAGGAAGTGATCCGTAAAGGCATTGATCTTGAATTTGAAACGGAGGTTATTGACATTCGGTTTAACGGGACAGATTCTATAACCACCGTGAAAAATAAAAACGGGGAAACAAAGGAAATTCACGCAAAATTTGTAATTGATTCCAGCGGATATGGAAGGGTTTTGCCTCGTCTTCTGGATTTGGAAAAGCCTTCAAAGTTATCCCCACACTCAGCGATTTTTTCTCATGTAAAAGACATTAACCGTGAAGAAGGAACAGAAGGAACTTTGATTTCTTTCGATATTATTGAAACTGAAGTCTGGCTATGGGTAATTCCTTTTTCTAATGGCAACACCAGTGTAGGAATTGTAGGCCCAACGGATTATATTGAAAAGTTATCTGAGAACGGCAATACCGCAGAAGCGCTAAAAAAAGCAATTGCTCTTTCCGATTATTATGTGAAGCGTTTCGGGAATGTGGATTTTCTTTTTGAGCCGAAACATTTGAAAGATTATTCATGTTCGGTAAAAAGATTATTCGGTGACGGATTTGCCTTAACCGGCAATGCTTCGGAATTCCTTGATCCTGTTTTTTCTTCTGGGATGGCTTTTGCCACGGAATCCGGGATGCTGGCTGCAAAACTGGCTTTAAGACAACTGAACGGTGAAAGAGTTGACTGGCAGACAGAGTATACGGACTATATTTTATACGGTGTTGATGTTTTCACAACCTATGTAAAAGAATGGTATACGGGAAATCTCCAAGAATTATTTTTCCACCAGCCGGAAAACCCTGACGTTAAAAAGAAAATCTGCGCCGTTTTAGCAGGCTATGTCTGGAACAAAGATAACCCGTTTGTAAAAAAGCATGATACGGTAATTAAGAATCTTGCAAACCTTATTAAGTTGGAAAAACAGCAGCCATAAGGTTGCACAGGTCCCTTATTTATTCTGTATAAAGACAGCATTTTTGCCGTCTTTGCATAACATTCTGCTATTTATTCTGTCTTACGGCTTGGGACACCGGAAAAACTTTCTCCTTTTAAAGCGGTAATCGCCTGAAATAAGTTTCACGCGTTGCATTTAAATATTATGGTTATCTTAAATCTATAAAAGTAATCGGTTTCCTATGGCTCGGGTTATGAACCGCTTTTGACAAAACATCAAAGCTAACAATTTCAATTTTCGGGCTAACCCTCAGCTTTGCCCGGAAATGGTCTCTTACTTCATTAACAAAATTCTCTTGCCTGTTTTCCGTGCTCAGTTTAATAATGATTTCGTCCAGCCCTATTTCATTCGACTGAATAACGATCTGATAACATGAGATGTCATTGAAATCATTTAAAATATCATTCATGGCAGGCGGGTATAAGGTTGTTCCCTTGTATTTGATCATCTGCTGTTTTCTGCCGATAACAGGCCCTAGTCTCATTGTATTCCGTCCGCACCGGCATGGTTCATAATGTGCTTTTACAATATCTCCTGTTTTAAACCTCAATAAAGGAAGCGCTTCCACACCTAATGTGGTAATCGTTAATTCTCCGCTTTCACCCTGCTGAACAGGGTTGCCTTCATCATCAAGAATTTCTGTGATGATCAGCTCCGGATGATGATGGCCTCCTTGTTGGTATGCACATTCCGTGAAAGCCGTGCTCATTTCTGTGGAAGCATAGGTTGAGAATAATTGAATATCCCATTTTTCTTTAATTTTCTGAGCCAGAATATTATCTGTAAAATCCTGGTTTTTGATGCTTTCACCGATACAAACCGCACCGTAAACACCGGAATTCCTGTAATCCAGACCGTGCTTTTCCGCATAATCGATCATTTTTAAAAGAAATGACGGAACCGTAATGAGATATTTCGGACGATACCTGAAAATAGAATCCCATTGCAGCTCCGGGATTCCGGGTCCCATCCTGATTACGCTTGCCCCCATTTTCCGGAGTCCTAAAAAGTAAGCAAGCCCCGCCATAAACCTTTTATCGATCGTAGTAATCATCTGAACCACATCGCCTTTCCGTATTCCCGCACAGGCAAAAGATATAGCTTCATTATACGCCAGCCTCTCAAGATCATTATCCGATAAACCAAACGTTACCGGATCCCCAAGAGTTCCGGAGGTGGTGCTGTAATCCACTATCTTATCACCAGGTATGCAAAAAAAGTCCTGATTATGCTGCTGCAGGTCATTTTTAGTTGTTACGGGGATTTTCCGCAGATCTTCCAGGGTCCGGATATCGGTGATGCGGATATCATTGCTTTTGAATAACCTCTGGTAAAAAGGTGAGTTGTTTTCCAGATAGACTAAAAGCTCACGGAGCTTATGTTCCTGAAACCTTTTGATCTCCTGAATATCTGATCTTTCGATTGACGGATAGAATTCCAATGATTGTAATTTTAATGAACAAATTTATTAATTCTTGCATATTAATCCTAAATTGTATTTTGGAGGTCAAATGCTAATTGACGGAATCCCCATAAGCCGTGCTCACCATTGCTGCAGTCTGCACCGTTTATATTCTGAAAAAGAACTTTTTAATAGACAGAACCTAAAAAACATATATATTATAAACCGACAAAATTCACTAAATTTGCAAACTTAATTAATCATCAACGATATTGAGATATTACAATGAGCCAATTTAAAGAATACAAAAGCCTCAATCTTATTGACATAGCGGAAAACATAGCGGAATTCTGGAAGCAGAACAAAACTTTCAATAAAAGTGTTGAGATTCGTGAGGGCAATCCTGAATTTGTATTTTATGAAGGTCCGCCTTCAGCAAATGGTATGCCCGGGATTCATCACGTAATGGCAAGGGCGTTAAAGGATATTTTCTGTCGTTTCCAGACCCAGAATGGAAAGCAGGTCTTTCGAAAGGCAGGCTGGGATACCCATGGGCTTCCTGTAGAACTGGGTGTGGAAAAAGAATTGGGGATCACTAAAGAGGACATTGGCAAAAAAATCTCCGTTGAAGACTATAATAAAGCATGCCGTGAAGCCGTAATGCGTTATACGGACGTCTGGAACTCGCTTACGGAAAAAATCGGATACTGGGTAGATCTGGATGATCCTTACATCACCTACAAGTCAAAATATATGGAGACTGTCTGGTGGCTGCTGAAGCAGCTGTATAATAAGGATTTGCTGTATAAAGGGTATACCATTCAGCCGTACTCCCCCAAAGCGGGAACAGGGCTTTCATCCCATGAGCTGAACCAGCCCGGAACATACCGCGATGTTTCAGATACTACCATTGTAGCCCAGTTCAAAGCAAAAAAAGGAGCTTCTGACCTATTGAAAGACGCTGAAGGAGACGTGCATATCCTGGCATGGACAACCACTCCGTGGACCTTGCCATCCAATACCGCTCTGGCAGTGGGCAGAGATATTGAATATGTCCTGGTTAAGACTTTCAATCAGTACACATTTGAGCCCGTAACTGTTGTTTTAGCCAACGTACTTCTGCCTAAAGTATTCGGTAAAAAATATGTTGAAGGAACTGATGAGGACTTTGCCGCCTTTACTCCGGAAAGCAAGACTATTCCTTACAGGATCCTGAAAGAATTTACGGGAGAAAGACTTGCCGGTACACAATATGAGCAGCTGATCCCATGGTTCACACCGTCTGAAACACCTGAAAAGGCATTCAGGGTGATCATCGGGGATTTTGTAACCACGGAAGACGGTACGGGTATCGTTCATATCGCCCCTACTTTTGGTGCAGATGACGCCAGAGTGGCGAAAGAGAACGGGATACCTCCCATGCTGGTAAAGGATGAGAACGGCAATCTTGTTCCTTTGGTGGATTTGCAGGGCAGATTCATCAGGGGAGAAAATGTTCCTGAAGCATTCTCAGGAAAATATATCAAAAATGAATATTATGATGACGGGACAGCCCCGGAAAAATCCTGGGATGTACATCTGGCAATCGTATTAAAAGAAGAAAATAAGGCCTTTAAAGTTGAGAAGTACGTTCACAGCTACCCTCATTGCTGGAGAACTGACAAGCCGGTACTATATTACCCGCTGGATTCCTGGTTCGTAAGGATGACCGCTGTAAAGGACAGGCTGGTGGCATTGAACAAAGAAATCAACTGGAAGCCTAAGGCCACAGGTGAAGGACGTTTTGCCAACTGGCTGGAAAACGTAAATGACTGGAACCTATCCCGATCCCGTTATTGGGGCATCCCGTTACCGATCTGGAGAACGGATGACCTCAGGGAAGAAAAAATCATAGGCTCTGTAGAGGAATTATACAACGAGATCGAAAAATCCGTTGAAGCCGGATTCATGACAGAAAACCCCTTCAAAGGCTTCGTAGCCGGAAATATGTCTGAGCAGAATTATGCTTTGGTAGATCTGCATAAAAATGTAGTGGACAAGATAGTTTTGGTTTCAGACTCCGGAAAGGCCATGAAACGTGAAAGTGACCTGATTGATGTTTGGTTCGATTCAGGCTCAATGCCGTATGCACAATTGCATTATCCGTTTGAAAATAAAGAACTGATTGACAATCATAAAGCGTTTCCCGCTGATTTCATTGCCGAGGGCGTCGACCAGACCCGTGGTTGGTTCTATACTCTTCATGCGATAGCAACTGCTGTTTTTGATTCGGTTGCCTATAAAAACGTAATGAGCAACGGGCTTGTTCTGGATAAGAACGGCCAGAAAATGTCAAAACGTTTAGGGAATGCGGTGGATCCTTTTGAAACGCTGGCCGTTTACGGCCCGGATGCCACACGCTGGTATATGATCTCCAATGCCAATCCTTGGGAAAACCTGAAATTTGATATTGAAGGAATAGATGAGGTAAGAAGAAAATTCTTCGGAACCCTTTACAATACCTATTCATTTTTCGCATTGTATGCCAATGTTGACGGATTCAACTATTCAGAGAAAGAAGTGGAAGACCGTCCTGAAATAGACAGATGGATACTTTCCGAGCTGAATCTTCTGATCAAAGAGGTAAAAGGATTCTATGAAGATTATGAGCCGACAAGGGTGGCAAGGGCCATCAACACCTTCGTGAACGACAATCTGAGTAACTGGTATGTAAGATTGTGCAGAAGGCGTTTCTGGAAAGGAGATTATACCGATGACAAAATTTCTGCTTACCAGACCTTATATACCTGTCTTGAAGTGGTTGCTAAATTATCCGCACCTATAGCTCCGTTCTTTATGGATCAGCTGTACCAGGATTTAAATAAAGTGACAGGAAAAGAAAGCCGTGAGTCTGTCCATCTGACAGATTTTCCGATTGCTGATGAAAGCCTGATCGACCAGGATCTTGTTGAAAAAACCCACCTGGCACAGAATATCACGAGCATGGTTTTCTCTTTAAGAAAAAAAGAGAACGTGAAGGTTCGTCAGCCGTTACAAAAAATATTGGTCCCTGTGCTGGATGCCAAAACAGAAGAGCAGATCCTCGCTGTGGCAGACCTGATCAAACAGGAAGTAAATGTGAAAGAACTGCAACTGATCAATGCGGAAGAAGCATCCCATTTAATCGTAAAGCAGGTAAAACCCAACTTCAAAGCGCTTGGCCCTAAATTAGGAAAAGATATGAAAGTGGTTGGAGGCGAAATCACCAATCTGAGCCCGGAGCAGATCTCAGGTCTTGAAAAAGAAGGTAAAATCAATATCCAGGGTTATGAGATCACCCTTGATGATGTGGAAATTTCGACAAAAGATATACCGGGCTGGACGGTAACTTCAGACGGAAAAACAACTGTGGCATTAGATTTGACGTTAACAGATGAATTAAAGTCTGAAGGTATAGCAAGGGAATTCATTAACAGAATTCAAAACCTGAGAAAAGATAAGGATTTTGAACTGACAGACCGGATAAACATCTTCATTGAAGAAACCTCACCTTTCCTGAATGATGTGAAGAAAAACGAAGAATATATTTCTTCAGAAGTCTTGTCAAGTAAAATAGAAATTGTATCTTCACTTTCAAATTTTAATGAAATTGAAATAGATGAAGTTAATTTTAAAGTAAATATTGAAAAAAATTAACGTTTAGTTATTGCATTTCAAATTCCAATTCATAATTTTATTAAAAAAGAGAAAAGAACATGTCAGACGAAAGAGTACGATACAGCGATGCTGATTTACAGGAGTTTAAAGCAATCATCAAAGAAAAGATCGCAAAAGCCGAAAAAGATCTAGCATTGATCAACGAAAGTTTTATTAATGATCAAAATAACGGTACGGATGATACATCTCCTACCTTTAAAGCGTTTGAAGAAGGCGCGGAGACTCTGAGCAAGGAGCAGAACGCGATACTTGCGGGCAGACAGGAAAAGTTCATCAGAGATCTGAAAAACGCTTTAATAAGGATTGAAAACAAGACTTACGGCGTTTGCAGGGTAACCGGTAAGCTGATCCCAAAGGAAAGGCTTCTCGCCGTACCTCACGCCACGCTGAGCATCGAAGCAAAAAATATGCAAAAATAACCGTAGGTTTGTAAAATAATTTTGGGTTTATATTGTATTCGCGGATACTTTATAAACCTAATTTTTAATGCACGTCCATGAGCGAGTTTCTGATTTTAATTGTCATTCTGATCATAGTATTGTGGTTTTTCAACAGAACGTGGGTCAGAAATAAATTCTTCCCCGATCAACAGAAGAACTATACGATCGATGATAAATTCAATTCAGAGAAGCGCGAAAGGGAAAAAGAAATTGACAAACTTTTAGATAAAATGGGCAAAAACGGCATTAATGACCTGTCTGAAAAAGACAGGAAAAGGCTTGATGAATTGTCCAGAAAGTAACTTAAGCAGAAAATTTAGAAATCTTGAAAAAAATCTTAGCCGTAACCTTTCTTATATTATTAATCGATCAGGCTTCAAAAATCTACATTAAGACCCATTTCAATCTTGACGACAGCATTTCCGTATTTCCGGGCTTCAAGCTTACTTTTGTAGAAAATCCGGGAATGGCTTACGGCCTGCATTTCGGAGGTATCATCGGTAAATATTTTCTTGTTATCGTAAGGATTTTTCTGATCGGCGGGATGATCTACCTGTTCAGAAAATGGTTACAGAAAGGAGAATCAAACTATCTTCTCATCCCGATGGCCATGATTTTTGCCGGGGCTATCGGTAATCTTATCGACGGGATGTTCTACGGACTGATCTTCGACAGCGGAACGGTTTACGACCCGAGCATCGACCGCTGGATCGGCTATGGCGGGATTTCCAAGCTTGTCCCTTTTGGTGAGGGATATTCTACATTTATGAAGGGATGTGTGGTGGATATGCTCCACTTTCCTCTGGTAGACTGGTATGTTCCCAAAGATTTCCCTTTGATCGGGGGCAGACACATTGAATTTTTTAAATATATTTTTAATGTTGCTGATTCCTCCATCACGATAGGAGCCATTCTGCTGTTAATTTTCAGAAAAAAGGCGTTCCCTAACGGCCTTGAATTTTAAGAGCTCAAAATGAGAAAAACCATTAAAAATATTTTTAAAATTTTCCTGCTTCTTCTGGTTGCAGGAATTATTTTTATCATTTTCGCCAACTATAACATCAAACTGAAAAGTGAACCTTATATTTCTGATACTGTTGCGGGGATTCCTGAAACTAAAACGGCCCTACTTCTGGGAACAAGTAAAACATTAAGTAACGGAATGCCCAATGCTTATTTCAATAACAGGATTCAGGCGGCAGCAGATATTTATAAAAGCGGAAAGGTAAAATATATCATTGTAAGCGGAGACAACAGCAGAAAAGATTACAATGAGCCGGAAGATATGCAGCTTGCCTTAATGGCATACGGAGTTCCAAAGAACAGGATCTTCCTGGATTTCGCCGGCTTCAGGACTCTGGATTCCGTGATCAGGGCCAGAGAAATTTTCGGGCAGACCAGACTCATTATCATTCCGCAAAAGTTCCATAATGAACGGGCTATTTTTTTAGCACGGAAAAACGGGATTGAAGCATATGGATATAATGCGGAGGATGTTAATAAATATGCGGGCTTTAAAACCAATATGCGGGAATATATTGCCAAGGCTAAGGTCTATTGGGATTTGCTTTTCGGAGTGGATCCTAAATTCGGCGGTAATAAGGTCCTTATCCCCTAATGAACAAGGCCGCTGATCTGGGGAGCAATACTCTTATCTCAGGAACAACAATATTTCAAATTCAAAATGTTCTCGTAAATTTGCGGTTCATTAATTTTAAATAATTTCAAACCAATGTCAAGAATTCTTACCGGCATTCAAGCCACCGGAACACCCCATCTTGGAAACCTGTTGGGAGCAATTATCCCCGCAATTGAGCTTTCCAAGCAGGAAGGAAATGAATCTTTTTTATTTATTGCAAACTTACATTCGCTTACGCAGATTAAAGATGCAAAAGTTTTAAAACAGAACACCTACGAGATTGCTGCGGCTTGGCTGGCTTGTGGGCTGGATACCGAAAAAACATTTTTCTACAGGCAAAGTGATATTCCTGAAACCTGTGAACTCTCTTGGCATTTATCCTGTTTTTTTCCTTATCAGCGACTGACTCTGGCCCATTCATTTAAGGATAAGGCAGACAGACTCCAGGACGTGAACGCAGGGCTGTTTACTTACCCTATCCTGATGGCAGCGGATATATTGCTGTATGACGCGGAAATTGTTCCCGTGGGAAAAGATCAGCTTCAGCACCTGGAGATCGCCCGTGATGTAGCATCCAGATTTAATAACCAGATGGGCGAGGTATTTGTTCTCCCCCAGTCTGAGCTTCAGGAAAATACAAAGTACGTTCCGGGAACAGACGGAAACAAAATGTCAAAATCCAGAGGGAATATCATCAATATTTTCTTGCCCGAAAAAGAGCTGAAAAAGCAGGTAATGAGCATAGAAACAGACTCCAAATCCTTGGAAGAGCCTAAAGATCCTGAAACGGATAAAGTTTTTGCTATTTACGAGTTGATTGCAACTCCCGAACAAACTGAGGAACTGAGGGCTAAATATTTAGCCGGCAATTTCGGGTATGGCCATGCAAAAACGGAACTTTTAAACCTGATACTTACCCGCTTTGCCAAAGAAAGAGAAACATTCAATTACTATATGAACAACCTGGATGAGCTGGAAGCAAAGCTTCAGGAGGGAGCCGGGAAAACAAGGCCTATTGCGCGCGAAACCATTAAAAGAGTAAGGGAAAGCTTAGGAATTTAATTTCGTTTTATTTAATTATACATAAGGAAGCCTCTCAGTATTTGAGAGGCTTTGCTTTATAAATATTCCTTTATCTGAAGGAGGTGTTTTATGACTTTTAATCCTTTTTCTTCTCTGTTCTCATTTAAAACATCAAAGAAAATTACATCCATTCCGTAGTTTTGGGCGCCAACCACATCGGCAATCCAATCATCACCGATCAGAATGCTATTTTCCCTGTGGGCACCGGCAAGATTTAAGGAATACTCAAAAATCTCCGGCCGGGGCTTTCTTACCCCAACAGTGTCTGCACTTGTAATGGTTTGGAAGTATTTATCAATTCCTGATAAAATACATTTTCTTTCCGTCACTTCCTTGAATCCGTTGGAGATAATATGCAAAGTGTAATTTTTGGATGTAAGATATTCTAAAATATATTCTGCACCTTCTACCAATTCATTATGGTTCAGGATTTTATCCAAGAAATGTTCTTCAAAATACAACGAAAGCTTTTTATTATCTACATTAAAGTGCCTGAACGTATCATAAAAACGATGCTGTCTGAGATATTCCTTATCAATGATCCCGTCCCTGATCTTTTCCCAAAGGCTTTCATTAACTTCATGGTAAACAGAATGAAACGCTTCAAAATCAATATTATATTTTAAAGTGATTTCTTCTTTTTCAAAAAGGTCTTTAATGGTAAGATAGGCATTTTTGCGGTGGTCCCAGAGCGTATTGTCCAGGTCAAAAAAAATGTGCTGAATTTTCATACAGCACAAAATTAATAATTTTAATTTTTGGTAATCGGATAATTCTTATTCTTGATTTTCACTATCTCAAGATTCTTTGAAAAGCTAAGTAAAAAATCAATTGTTTCTTTTTTTGGTTTCAAAGTTTTCACTTTTAAGGAATCATTTTTTCTCATAGGCTAAAAATGTTTTTCCTTAAAACGAGAAATAATAAGAATTATTATCTGGTAAGTATAATATTATTCTCATCCATGATTTTTCTCAGGTTTATCAGGGCATACCTCACTCTTCCGAGAGTAGTGTTAATACTCATATTGGTATGCTCGGCAATTTCCTTAAAGCTTAGTCCGTCGAAAAATCTTAGTTTGATTACCTCCTGTTGATTTTGGGGAAGATATTGCAGCATTTTCAGCAGATCTTCCTGGATCTGGTTGGTTACCAGCTGGTCTTCAATATTTTCAGAGGGCTCTCTGATCAGATCAAAAATAGAAAACTCGTCCGATTCAAAGGTAGTCTCGGAAACCTTGATGTTTTTCGCTTTTGATCTGTAATGGTCAATAATCAGATTATGGGCAATCCTTTTGGCCCAGAGAATAAATTTTCCTTCTTCATTGTAGCGTCCTTCTTTCAACATTACGATAATTTTCATGAATGTATCCTGAAATACGTCATTGGCTAAATCTTCATCATTAATTTTGTAAAAAATGAATGTAAACAGTTCTCTCTGATGACGATGAATGAGGGTTGACAACGCCTCTTCATCTCCTTTCTGATAAAGGGAAATTAATAAACTATCTGATTTTGATTTCATAACTCTTCTCAATAAATATATATTTGCAGATAAGCATCCTTCCAGATATTTTATCCGGCTTCTGCTGTAAATACAAAATAGTTTTCCAGAGTAAAGTCTAATCAATAGGCGGTACAATTTTTTAACTGTGTAAATATAATAAAATTTTAATAACTGTTAACCTATTATTAATTTTTTACAAAAAATATTTAAAAAAAATCACTTAAGCATATCATGAATAAACACGGTAGGAATATTTAGTGTGAAATTGATATTTAATCCTTTCAGTTGTTTGCCATGGGATTCAGCATTACCAACCGGAAAACCATACCCTCCGGTAAGGTCTAAAATCCCGAAAAGAGAGACTCCTATCTTCGGAGCAATATATTTGTTGGTTCCCTCCGCTCCTATCAGGAAGTAATAAGAATGATAAAAATCTACGTTCTTTTCAAAATTAAGGAGAACATCGGCTTGCAGCTTCGGCATGATGGCAAATTCGGAATGCGTGGATCCCATTAATGCGGAACCTCCCAATCTGTAAATCACATCATCGTTTTTCAGGAAAAGCAGTTTGCCGCCGATCTCCCCAAAGCTCTGGTTCTGGTACACGTAGCCTACATTGATCATTTTGTGCATGGTATACTGGGCTTTTGCAAAAGTACTCAGGAAGGATGCTGCAAGGATGGCAACTACCTGGCGAAAGTTCGTCATCTGTTTTTAATTTATTTAATTGTAAAAATAAAAAAAACTGCTTTACCTGATACAGATAAAGCAGTGGTATTTATCATTGGAGAAAATTAAATTCCGAAAGCCGCTTTAATTTCATCTACCTTATCAAGCTTTTCCCAGGTAAAAAACTCCAGGTTTTTCAGGGTAAGCTCATTTTTCTGGCCTTTATTAAAGGTTTTGTCAGCAATATAATATTCTTTTCCCATATGCCCATAAGAAGCCGTTTCCTGATAGATCGGGTTCCTTAGCTTTAAATTCTGCTCAATGGCGTAAGGTCTCAGATCAAAAATAGCAGAAACCTTTTTGGCGATTTCTCCGTCATGAAGATCCACCTTGGAAGTTCCGAAAGTATTGATGTATAAGCCACAAGGCTCAGCAACCCCTATCGCATAGGAAACCTGTACCAGGACCTCATCAGCAACACCTGCGGCAACCAGATTTTTAGCGATATGTCTTGTGGCATAGGCTGCGCTTCTGTCAACTTTGGAAGGGTCTTTCCCTGAGAAGGCACCACCTCCGTGAGCTCCTTTACCACCATAGGTGTCAACAATAATTTTCCTTCCGGTAAGTCCCGTATCTCCATGAGGGCCACCGATTACAAATTTGCCGGTCGGATTGATATGATATTTGATCTGATCATTGAATAAAGCCCTGATCTCTTCCGTTTGCCGTGCAACAACCCTGGGGATCAGGATATTTCTCACGTCTTCCCGGATCTTGTTCAACATTTCTTCCTCGGTTCCGAAATCATCATGCTGGGTAGAAACAACGATGGAATCAATCCGGATTGGTTTGTGATCATCCGAATATTCGATGGTAACCTGGCTTTTGGCATCCGGACGAAGATAATTGATCTCTTTACCTTCTCTTCTAAGCGCAGAAAGTTCTTTAAGAATAGTATGCGCCAGATCCAGCGCCAAAGGCATATAATTCGCCGTTTCATTAGTGGCATAGCCAAACATCATCCCCTGATCTCCGGCTCCCTGTGCATTCGCTTTCGCTTCAAAAGAGTCATCGGATACAGCCCTGTCAACCCCCTGGTTGATGTCTGGCGATTGCTCATGGATCGCGGAAATGACGCCGCAGGAATCTCCATTGAACATATACTCCCCTTTGGTATACCCTATCCCGTTAATAACTTCTCTCGCAATGCTCTGAACATCAAGATAAGCCTCAGACTTCACCTCGCCGGCCAGTACTACCTGCCCTGTTGTAACAAGTGTCTCACAGGCTACTTTTGAATTTTTATCATAGGCTAAAAAATGATCAATTAAAGCATCGGAAATCTGATCGGCAACTTTATCCGGATGTCCCTCTGAAACAGATTCAGACGTAAATAAATAAGACATATTATTCCTTGTTTTTTAGATTAAAATTTTGAAGAAAAATAAGATAAATTGCCAGGAAGCTCAAAAAGAAATACTGTTTTAGCATTTTTTTATAGAGGTTGCAATCAGGTCAAATTTTTCCTCGTTGTAAACGGGGCAAATTTAAGTACTATTTCTTAATACTCAAAATTTTTGTCTACAAATCATATTCTTTAAATGAATGATTTACCTTCTTCTACCCAAAAGAACTATTGAGGTTTTATGCTTACGTATTCTTTAGGGTTTTCATTATAGTTTAGCTTTTTCTCCAAAGAACTTTTAATGGAATGGGCCAATTCATCAATAATTTTTTGCTTGAAGGTAGGCTTGTAATAAATAATACTGATTTCCCTGTATGGAAAAGGCTTCTTAAACCTGAAAACATTACCTTTCTGCTCTTCAGAAAGCTGGCTTAAGGCCAGTTCCGGCAAAATACTGATTCCGCCCACCTTATCCACCATATGTACCAGTGTCTGGATATTGGAGGCCAGAAAATCCAGGTTCTTGGGCTTTAGAGTATTTTCTTTTAAATGACAGATATTTTCAAACTGGTTTCTCAAACAGTTGCCTTCCTCAAGAAGCCAGACCTTTTCCACGTTCAGCTCTTCCGGAACCACATAAGAATTCTTTTTATTGGCTTCCGTATCTGAACTGTAAATCATCAGCTCTTCATTGAACAGGAAATCCTGATAAAATTCATCAGCCGTATCATAAGGCGTTGAAATGATTCCTGCGTCAAGCTCTCCAGCTTTTAATGCCTTAATAATATTATCTGTGGTCATCTCCTTTACATTCATCTGGATTTTCGGGTTATCTTCCAGGAATTTGAAAATCTCAGTGGGAAGGATGAAAGAGGATACGGTAGGAATGATCCCGATATTGATTGTTCCTCCTAAAATATTATTTAACAAATTGGCTTTATTCTTCAGCTCATTGACAGATTCTATAATTACCTTGGCCTGATCGATGATCTGAAGCCCTACATCCGTGGTTCGGATCGGGTGAGTGGTCCTGTCAAAAACTTTGACATCCAGTTCATCTTCAAATTTTTGTATCATTGCACTTAGTGTAGGCTGGGTAATGAAGCATGCTTGGGCTGCCTTGCCAAAATGTTTGTACTTATCTACGGCGATAAGATACTCCAGTTGCTGAATGTTCATCTGATTAATATTATCTATTACAAAGATATAACGTTTTTGCTATTAGCAATCAAAATTTCGACTAAATTTGATGATTATTATATCAAAATTATTCACTTTAGAGGGGAGATAATCATTCAAATCATAATCATATGGATTCTAAAAAGTTAACATTAAGCAACGGTGCTCCTTATTTTGAGCATCAGGACTCGCAGACGGTAGGCCCTAGAGGTCCGGTCTTGTTACAGGACTTCATCCTTCAGGAAAACCTTGCCCACTTCGTAAGAGAGAGAATCCCTGAAAGAATTGTTCATGCCAAAGGAAGCGGTGCCTACGGTAAATTTACCGTAACACACGATATCACCCAATATACAAAAGCAAAGCTCTTTTCAAAGGTTGGAAATTCATGCAGAATGTTTGCCCGGTTTTCAACAGTGGGAGGAGAAAAAGGAAGTGCAGATACGGCAAGAGATCCCAGAGGTTTTGCGTTGAAGTTTTATACGGAAGACGGAAACTGGGATCTGGTAGGAAACAATACCCCTGTATTCTTTATTAAGGATGCCAAAAAATTCCCTGATTTCATCCATACCCAGAAAAGAGTTCCGAAAACCAATCTGAAAAGTGCAACCATGATGTGGGACTTCTGGAGCCTGAATCCCGAATCGCTCCACCAGGTCCTTATCTTAATGTCTGACAGGGGAACCCCGTATGGCTACAGGCATATGCACGGTTTCGGCTCGCATACTTTTTCCATGATCAACAACAATAACGAAAGGGTCTGGGTAAAGTTTCACCTGAAAACAAAACAGGGAATTAAGAACTTTACCCACGAGGAAGCCATAAAGATGGCAGGAGAAAACCCAGACTTTGCCCAGGAGGATCTG
Source organism: Chryseobacterium gossypii (assembly GCF_041361455.1). NCBI lineage: Bacteria > Pseudomonadati > Bacteroidota > Flavobacteriia > Flavobacteriales > Weeksellaceae > Chryseobacterium > Chryseobacterium gossypii. The sequence continues at coordinate 26,828 of NZ_JBGCUR010000024.1, forward strand.
TGCAACGCCATTGAAAGTGGTGATTATCCAAAATGGACCATGTATATTCAGGTGATGACCGAAGAACAGGCGAAGGAATTCAGATGGAATCCTTTTGACATTACCAAGGTATGGTTCCAGGATGATTTTCCGTTAATTGAAGTCGGAGAAATGGAACTGAATGAGATCCCCGTGAATTATTTTGCCCATGTGGAACAGTCTACATTCTCTCCGAGCAATCTGATCAACGGAATCAGTTTCTCTCCTGATAAAATGCTTCAGGGAAGGCTCTTTTCCTATCCTGACGCCCACCGGTACAGGGTAGGCGTAAATGCCCATCAGCTTGAAGTGAACCGTTGTCCTTTCGCCGTTAACAATTATCAGAGGGACGGCTTTATGGCTGATGCCAGAGATTATGGCGACAAGCCTAATTATCATCCGAACAGCTTTGACGATATCAGACCGGATCCGGCATATAAAAGCTTTGAATATGAGCTAGACAGCACACATGTGGCCAGCTATAACAGGAATGAAAATGATGATGACCACTACACCCAGCCCGGCCTGCTATATACCAAGGCGATGAACGCCGAGGACAGGGGACACCTGGTTCACAATATCGTTGAAAGCATGAAAGGAATAGACGGACCTAAAAAAGCTGATATTATAAACCGGCAGTTATGTCATTTTTTCAGAGCGAATATTGAACTTGGCATGAAAGTGGCATCGCGGTTAAACGTTAATATTGACTCTAATATGATGAATCATTCCAAATAAGCTTTTGAAAAATAATTCAATTAAAGAGGAAAAAAAACAACATTTTTCCTTTTTTTTTATAAAAAATTTATAATTTGCAGGATACAATTTTTAAAGTGGAAAATGAATTACGAAAACATACTGCTAAATAAAGAAGATAAGATATCTATTATCACTATAAACCGGCCTGAAAGCTTAAATGCACTTAATGCTAAAACGATTCAGGAAATAAGCTCGGCATTGGAGGAGTTGAAATCCGATAATTCCTGCAGGGTAATCATCATTACAGGAAGCGGGGAAAAATCTTTTGTTGCCGGGGCAGACATAAAGGAATTCAGTGATTTTGGACGGGAGAAAGCCGAGGAGCTGGCCAGGAACGGGCAGAACATCCTGTTCAATAAAATTGAAAATATGACCAAGCCAGTAATTGCAGCCGTAAACGGCTTTGCTTTAGGTGGCGGTCTGGAGCTTGCTATGGCGTGCCATATCAGATATGCATCGGAAAATGCCAAATTGGGACTTCCTGAAGTTACTTTGGGATTAATTCCCGGGTACGGCGGTACCCAAAGGCTTCCAAAGCTTATCGGAAAAGGTCTTGCCAACGAACTGATCTTCTCAGCCAAAATGATCCCTGCTCAAAAAGCCAAAGAGATCGGATTGGTGAACGAAGTATACCCTATTGAAGATTTATTAACCAAAACAAAAGAATTAGCGAACATTATTGCCCATAACTCACCTATGGCGATCACTAAGGCTATACATGCCGTAAACTTATCAGATACGGATAAAGGTTTTGAAACCGAGATGAAATATTTCGGAGAGCTTTTTGAACTTGAAGATAAGAAAGAGGGAGTTTCCGCTTTTATGGAAAAAAGAAAGCCGAACTTCTAAGATCAAAACCCTTAATACAAATTATTTCGAAAAACAAAACAATGCTGTGGTATGAATAAGTTTGACAAAGCTTATCTAAAGATGGCCCAGGAGTGGGCAAAACTTTCCTACTGTAAGAGAAAACAGGTAGGAGCTCTTATCGTAAAAGATAGGATGATTATTTCAGATGGTTACAATGGTACTCCTTCAGGCTTTGAAAACTGCTGTGAGGATGAAGAAGGGAAAACACACTGGTATGTGCTGCATGCAGAAGCTAATGCAATATTAAAATTAGCCGCTTCCACACAATCTGCAAAAGGTGCAACGTTATATCTGACGCTATCCCCATGTAAGGAATGTAGTAAACTGATCTTACAGGCAGGGATTACCAGGCTTGTGTATATTAATGAATATTCAGATGATGACGGAATATCATTCTTAAGAAACCATAACATTGAAATAGAGCAAATATCGGACTGTGAACTAAAAAAATAACACACAATGACTTGGGATGAAAAAATTAAGGATTTTGAAATCTTTCTTCGTTTCGAAAGAAATTTTTCAGAAAACACTCTCGACGCCTATGTACGAGACATCAAAAAATTAAAAGAGTATGCAGAAGAAGATCTGGATAATGTCGGACCAGATACTATAGGGTATGAAAATCTGCAGGAATACATTTTTAATCTTTCCAAACAGAAATTCAGTGAAAGATCTCAGGCGAGATGGATATCTTCCATAAAAGCTTTCTTCAAGTTCTTACTGGAGGACGAGTGCCGGGAAGATAATCCGGCCGCGTTGCTGGAAGGTCCAAAGCTGGGGCTGTATCTCCCTGATACATTAAGCCTGCCGGATATCAACAAAATCATCGGTGCCATCGAGGTAAATTCAGATTTAGGAAAAAGAAACCAGTGTATCATTGAGGTTCTCTATGGCTGCGGACTTCGTGTTTCAGAACTTATTGATCTGAAAATTTCAAACATCAATTTCAAGGAACATTATATTAAGGTCAACGGAAAAGGCAATAAGACCCGTTTTGTCCCGCTTGCCGACTATACGGCAGAACTGCTGAAAAACTACATCCAGAATGTACGTTCCAAAAACAAGATCAATAAAAAGTACGAAGATGTATTATTTCTAAACAGCAGGGGTACCTCCATGTCCAGAGTAATTGTATTCCTTATTATAAAAGAACTTACAGACAAGGCTGGTGTAAGCAAAAAGATCTCTCCCCATACCTTCAGACATTCCTTTGCCACCCACTTACTACAGAACGGAGCGGATTTACGGTATATCCAGGAGATGTTGGGGCATTCCAGCATTACAACAACGGAAATCTATACCCATTTAAAAACAGAGGAGCTCAGGGATGTGATTTTGAACTATCACCCGAGAAATATTAATATAGCTTAATGAAATTATTGAAATATTGCCCAAGCTGCGGCAAAGAATCTTTGCATTGGGATGGTGAAAAGAAATGGAGCTGTCCCAACTGCAACTTCACTCTCTATAACAATGTCGCCGGTGCCGTTGCTGTTGTGATAAGGCATGGTGAAGAAGTTTATCTGACAAGAAGAAACAGGGATCCCAGAAAAGGAAAGCTGGATCTGGCCGGAGGATTTGTAGATCCGAAAGAAAGTGCCGAAGAGACTTGTAAAAGAGAACTTTTTGAAGAGCTTCAGCTTGATATTGATATTTCAAAGCTCGTATACATAACAAGTCTGCCGAATATTTATCAATACAAGGAAATCGAGTACAATACCATTGATCTGTTTTATGAGTACAATGTTCCGGAAAAGTTTGAAGTAAACCTTGAGCTTTCCGAGATATCAGAGGCCGTCTGGATCCCGCTGAAGGAACTGGATATTGATGATATCGCCTTTGATTCGCAGAAGAAATTTTTTGAAAGCTATTTAAAAAACAACCAATCTCTTTAATCCGGAAAACCGTATATGATTGTCCGGACAAGTAATGGCTGCAAAGAAGGTTAATAAGATTTCGACTTCAGCATGTTCTCAAAATATTGTACCAGCAGGGTCCTTTCCGCCTCGGAAAGGTTTGCTTCCTTATGGTAAACAATATAGCCCGGCATAGGCATGGTTTTATTCCGGATCGTCTGGATGGAGTGCATAAGCATATTTTCTTTCAGGTCCTTGTTATAGGTTTCCCAAACGGAAAAATTAAGATGCTCCCTGCCTTCATTGACATGGCTTTTTACAGACCATGAAACAGGGGCGATGAACGCATATCTGGGATAGACCGTTTCATTGGAATGGCAATCATAACAGGCTCCCCTGATCAGGTTTTTGATCTTCTCCGGTGTTTTTTTGGAGTCAACAAAGTTTACGGAACGTTTAACGGGCGGATTCACCCTGTCTACAGGGATAAACTGGATCAGTATAAATACAAGAAGAACCCAAAAAACTGTTTTTTTTACCGCTTTCATTTATAGCCTACTTTAAAGGGATCAAAGTATCTCTTGCTGATTTTACTGGCTTATTTTTACCGGCATCATTACCATTTTGCTGTACCGGCCCCTGCTGTGTATCATCATCCTGTTCCTGCCCTTCGGAAGCATCCGCTGCCGGAACAGCAGGAGGAATACTGCCTTTAGGATTATCCAGGGTCCTGGTATCTTTCAGATCCCATGTTTCATTGGTGTCCCAAAGTGGTCTTACTACAGCAACCTTGTAAAACACATAGGAATCTTCCGCAAAGATCTCATTCTGGAAATCAGCTTCATCCCAATATTTATTCCCGTTATTGTCCACGAGGATCCTTACCACATATTCACCAGGCTTTAAAATATTGAATTTTATCTGATCTCCCTGGGTATATTTCTGATAAAGCACCTTTTCCGAAGAGTCCAATAGCTGGATCCAATAGTTGGAAACAGGGGCATTCAGGAGCTTGATCGTCAGGCTTCCGTAGTTCTCCACCTTATCCACTTCAAAGTCAAAACGTTTGGATTGCGAATTTTTGGTATAAAAAGAGGATACGGTTTCCTTAGGTACAGTAAGCTGATACTTTTTTCCTGTGGTAAAATCAGATTGGATAATAATCTGATACGGATTGGTCTCTGAGATTTTCGCCGTAAATTCCTGAGTGGTCAGGCTATCACTTTTCAGTACCCATTTCTCTGGATTAATCTTATCTATGATATAGTTTGAAAGTATTTTAAAGTCTGCCTTCGGGGCCAGCAGTCCGCCTCCGTTATCGCTGCTGATATCCATAGCGTTTTTAGCATTGTATTTATAAAATACGGAAACGGTATCCTGTTTTTTATCAGCATCATAGCTGAATTTCAGGTTTTCTGTTGTATCCTGCCCCACATTATTCTTCACAGCATCAAACCATATCCTTACGGTATCTGATTTCGGGCGGTGGGTCACTCTGATATCCTGGAGCTTATCGTTCAGGGAAAGAACCTTCACGTCATCAGGCGCTCCTTCGAACGTCATGGTAATTCCTCCCGGCATTTCTTTCATTTCAACATATTTGAGCGGTTTTTTGGAAGGATACACCTTCAGGTTCAGTCCGGAAATGGATTTTTCCACATTTACCGGATCTTTCTGAAAACCTACCTTTTCTTTTCCGGGATCATATACTGAATTTCCGTTTTCATCCTCGAAAGCTATGATCTTATATTTTCCCGGAGCAAGGTAATTAAGCTCATAATAACCGTCAGGATCTACTTTTGTAATATAATAAGGCTTCTGCCTGTAATCCATGGTATCCTGAACCTTGTACAAGCCCACTACCAGCTTATTTTCCGTAGTTTTAGTTTGCTTTTTCACGGCAATGGCATCTTTAACCTCGCCGCTTATATACAGATCATCCAGTTTATCTCCCGTAGAAAAGGCAAAGTTGAAATAAGGCAGGGGATTAGCCTCATTGTTATCCACAATAGCGTTTCCGAAATTGAAATTATAGGTCGTATTTTCCTGTAAGGTATCCGCCCACTGGATCAGGACAAACTTATTTGCAATATTGGAAGGAAGAATACGTTTGATATTTTTTATCGGGGGAGAAATATTCAGGTTCTTGTTAATGTCCTTCAGCTTCACATATTCGTCAAAATCTAGACGAAGCTCCTTTATATCCCTGCGGACATTTACCCTTGTGGTATCTATATTGGAGCCGATAAATTTAGGAGCTAAAGTATCTTTTCCTCCACCCACAGGAGAACCCACCCTTGCACATGAGTGAGCAAGAAAAGCGATGACGAATAATAGAAGAAATCTTTTCATGAATACAGCAAAAGTAAACATTATTCTCCAAAAACTTCATTATGGCTGCTTAAAGAATCTTTATTATCGTTCATCACACTGTGCAGCTTGTCTTTTTGTACGGGGAAGTCTTCAAACAAGCCTGATAACGCAAGCGCAGTATACACCCTGTTGGAATATTTATTCCCGATCGCCACAATGGTAACTTTTGATTTCAACAGATGGGCAAATACTGAGTTGGTACCATGCCACCAGCCATTGTGGTAGGTAAGCTTTTCACCGTTGTCAAAAATTTTCATTCTAAAGCCTAACCCGTAATTGTTCATTCCTGCCTTTTCATTACTGTAAGGCCTGAATACCATATCCATCAGTTCAGGTTTCAGAAAATCCTTGGAATACATGGCTTTTGAGAAATTAAGCAAATCCCTTGGTGTGGTATACACATTTTTATCGCCATAAATAAGGTCCAGCCTGTCCAAAGGATACAGCCTGTTCCCGCCATAGTAAAAAGACTGGGCTGCAGTCGGGATATCTTTCTCCTGAAAAATATAGGTATTATTCATTTTCAGCGGGGTGAAAACAATCTCTTTCATAGCCTGCGGAAAAGGAGTTTTGGTGATTTTCTCAATCAGCAGGGCCAGTAAGGCAAAATTGGTATTGCAATACATAAAACCTGTGCCGGGCTCTTTCACCAGGTCGGGCTTGTATTTTACAAGCATGTTCAGAATATCCTGATTCGTGATAAACGCTTTGGAAAGCTCTTCCGGGGCAGGTTGGATTTTCGTAATAAAATATTCATATTTTGGCAAACCGCTTCTTTGGGTAAGCAGATTCTGAACGGTAACGTCAGGGTAAGGGAAACCTGTAAAGTATTGCGTCAAATGATCCGACAGCTTTATTTCACCTGCTTCTACAAGCTTCATCATAGCCATTGCCGTAAGAGTTTTGGAAACGGAGGCAACGTGCAGAGCCGTATTCTTGTCTATGGGCATCTGATTTCCTTCTCTTCCGTATCCCCTGTATTTTTCATACAGAATATCGTCTCCTTTGGCCACCAAAATGCCACCACTCAAATCGCTTCCCTCCCAAACTTTTTGATAATACTGATCTATATAACGGATCACAGAAGGCTTATTGGCCAGCTCGTCATCAGCTTTTGTAAAGATCTTGTTTAAATCAACATTTCCAAAATTAGGAAGACTGGTAGTATTTTGCGTTAAAGGTTCTTTGGATTCAGATTTATTTTTACATGAAAAAAGAAATAAAAAAGCTGTTAAAGCAAATATAAAATTACGTACCCCCATGATTTAAAAATGAGCGGCAATTTAATAAAACTCAAAATAAATACTAAATCCCAGGCTTAAATTATGAATTATTTAACACTCATATTGAACGGGAAAGACAAAAATTCAGAAGATCATCACTGATCAGCAAAAAGAGGCTACGATCTTATCTACGATCACCTGGGCAAGTTTTTCCTTACTTTGATGGGTCCAGCCGGCAATATGAGGAGTAACGATCACCTTCTCGGATTCCAGAAGATACTTCAGATCCTCATTTTCTTGTTCCAGATTTTCAAAAGATGATTTTTCATATTCCAAAACATCAAGACATGCCCCTTTCACCTTTCCGGACTTTAACGCCTCAACCAGGCTCTTTGTTTCAATATTCTTACCTCTTGCCGTATTGACAAAGTAAAAATCCTTTTTCATATCCGAGATGAATTTCCCGTCTATCAGATAATAGGTAATTTCAGTTAATGGAATATGCAGGCTCAGAATATCTGCCGAGGCCTTCAGCTCTTCCAGGGAAACCTGGGTGGCAAATTCATCAGAGAGCCCGGGAAGGATGTCGTGGAAGATCACCTTACATCCGAAGCCGGAAAGTCTCCTGGCCGTTGCTTTTCCCATATTTCCATACCCTATCAGTCCGACTGTTTTCCCAAGCAGCTCATCCCCCCTGTTCTCTTCCCGCTTCCATATTCCGTTCTTTACCTCCTGAGAAGCAATAAAAAGCCGGTTCATTAAAACCAATAGCATGCCTACCACGTGCTCTGCCACAGAGTCTCTGTTACCTTCAGGGGAATTGATCAGCCGGATTCCTAATTTTTCAGCAGCCTCAACATCAATATTTTCCATTCCGGCTCCTACTCTTGCAATAAATTTCAAATTCTTTGCCTTTGCAAGAAGATTTTGATCTATCGGGATCCTGCTCCTTATAATAATCCCGTCATAATGTTTAATTTTATGACAGACCTCCTCATAGGAAGATGAAAAATCTTCCTCCAGGATAAAGTGATGCGCTGAAAGCTGTTCTGTGATGAGAGGGTGGTTTTTATCTAAAAGCAGGATTTTCATACAGATGGGCCAATACAGGCTTTTAAAAGATTCTTAAGCTTATAAATCGCTGGTTCCTTTATTTTTTATCTTCATCCGAACCTTGCGGTTCCTGGAAGAGCTTTTTTAATTCCACCGACTCCAGGGGCTTCATTCTGCCGGAAAGAATCAGTGAAAGTTCCTTTCTTCGGAAAGCAGCCGCATACCTTTGTTTTTCCACTTCGGTTTCCGGAACCATCTCGGGGATCGGGATCGGCCGGTTAAATTCATCTACAGCCACAAAAGTATAAATCCCTTCATTGGTATGTATTTTTTTCTGATTAATCGGGTCATCCAGCCAAACATCTACGTAAACTTCCATGGAAGTGGAAAAGGCCCTGGAAACTTTAGATTCCAAAACAACTACTCCTCCTTCAGGAATCGGATGGTTGAAAGACACATGATTCACGGACGCAGTAACCACTCTTCTTTCACAATGCCGTGCAGCAGAGATGGATGCACAACGGTCCATTTTTGCTAAAAGTTCACCACCAAAAAGATTTCTTAAAGAGTTGGTTTCATTAGGAAGAACAATATTGGTCATAATAGTCAGAGACTCTGACGCTTTTTTTACTTTTGCCATGCAGTTTTAATGTTGTTTTGAAGTAGTCTTAATTTTGACGTCTTTTTGAACAGGCTCCAGCAATGAGTCTTTTTTCAGACTATCGGGAATTACCGGGGTATGTACCTGTAGCTTTACTGTATCTTTTTCAATCCTATGTGTTTTGGTCTGGACAGAGACATTACCGAAAGACTTTTTCCCGAAAAGAAGCTCCCTTTGGGTGTATGCCAGGAAAAGCAACCCTAAAACGGGAAGGATAAGCAAAAATATCCACAGGACAGACCTGTTGAATTTATAATCTTTATCCGCATTTTCCGGTTTTGTCTTAGTTTCTCCGCTATGAATATCCGAAATCCTGATCTCTTCCAGACCATAATAGTCAGGATGATCAGATTCCAGCCTTTTACCTTTAAAACGAATTTCTCCGTCTTCAATAAAGAGGGTTCCAAGATTCTGGATCTCGAGGCTCTGATCTGCCTGCAGCTTTTTCTTCCAGAAATCCGTTTGAATTTTCAGATCGCTTCCGGAAGCTTCCAGGGTGATCTGTTTGTGACTGCTGATAAAGGCAGTCAGCTCATCAGACTGCACTTCATAATCCGGGGCAAATGCAATCTGGCCTGCAGGGGGAAGAATGCTTCCGTTTTCAGAATTGATGATAGCCTTGGAATTTTCTAAAGAAAACACTCCAAAGCCAGGAACTGTAACAGAACCAAATTGTTTCAGGTATTCTAAAATGTAAGCCGAAATATTCATTTGCTGGCAAATTTATAACTTTTTCATGACTTTTTAGGAGATTTGTTGACATGAAAAAAGGCTGCCGGGACAGCCTTTGCAATATTATATAACCGTTTGATCCTGTTTACTGCATTTTTGAAAATAATTACTGATTATTTTTGAATTATCATTATTGAATCTTCCAGCTTATCCCAAACATAAAATTCGTACCTGCCTGCGAAAAATAATAGGGTGCCTCGTCATAAACAGCCCCGTTATTCACATATTTTTTGTTGAATATATTATTAACCAACAGCTTCAACGCAATATCATTACTGCCGATACTGAATTCATATTGGGCATTAAAATCGGTAAGCATATAGTCTTTTAATTGCAGATTCTGATCTTCTGAATTATCCAGATATTGTTTACCCACATATTGATTCATCAAGGCAAACCGGAAACTTTTGGAAGGGCTGAATTTCAACCCAAGATTGGCAATAACGTTGGGTGAAAATGAGATCTGTGTGTTTCCCAGGTCTTTTATTTCTGTATCATTCTCTATTTTAAAATCCAGATTTCTGTTCTGGCTCAAGCTCAGATTACCGGAAACCTCCCATTGTCTTGAAATTTTTGCCAGGGCACCAATTTCAATTCCTCTTCTGTAGCTTTTCCCTGAATTTGTTCTGATGAAGGCTCCTACATTATTAAGCTCACCATTTAAGACCAACTGATTGACATAGTACATGTAATATAGGTTAGCCGTCAGGGAAAGAACCCCGAATTGTTTTTCCAATCCGGCTTCGAAGTCGTGAAGCTTTTCCGGCTTCACATCATTATTGGCGATAAGATCATCTCTGTTTGGCTCCCTATGGGCATGAGCATAGGAAATAAATATTTTGCCCCCCTCTATTCTATAGTTAACCCCTGCTTTGGGATTAAAGAACAACCAGCTCTTATCAAGGTTAGCCCCTTCATCGTCGCCCGCTAACAGGATCCTGGTATCGTAGTCTATATTTCTTAACTGCAAATCCCCAAAAAACTCAAAGTCATTTACTTTCAGCAAGGCTTTCGCATATCCAGATACTTCACTTTTTACAGAACGCCCTCTGTAATATTCATGTTCATCGATCTGAGGATAGAAAACCCCGGTGACATTTCCATAATGTCTTCCGTAATACTGATTGGCTACAACCCCAAAATTAAGATCCAGGTTCTCAAGCTTCCCGTAAAGTGTTGAAACGATCCCGTAAAAATCATTATCCAGCCACTTTTTCCTGATAAAATCCGAATAATCTATCACCTGCCCGTTCTCTTCAATATCCGGCAGGTTATATCTTGAAAAAGGATCTCCCTGCTTATAATTCTCATAATATCCTTTTCCCTTGGTGTAGTGTAAGGTAGTTTCCAGGCTCCAGTTATCGTTAAATCCCTGGTTCCAGAGCAATTGATAATGATTTTGCCTGTAATTGTCCGTTTCATTATCATAAAAGCTTACGATATTTTCCCAATTGGCATCATAAATAGCTCCTGAATAATTGAATTTAGGATCCGTTTCCCAGGTTTTTCTGTCGATCCCGTTCCAGGCCTGATAAGTCTTTTCCTTTCCTCCAAATGCGAGCAGTCGCAACTTGGTTTTTCCTTCTTCAAACAGAGCCGCAAAATTATAGGAATCCAGGTTGGAAAAAGCCCTGTCAATATAGCCATCGGAATGGATATGGGTATATCTTCCCATCACAGAGAGACGATTCTTCCAGAATTTTCCAGAGCCTATCTCCGCCGAATATTTGTACGTATTGAATGAGCCATAGCTGTCATCCGTTTTAAGATAAAATTTTTCTTCCGGATCTCTGGAGATCACATTGATACTTGCCCCGAAAGCCGACACCCCGTTACTGGAAGTCCCTACCCCTCTCTGGATGACAATCTGGGAAGCCGAACTGGTAAGATCCGGCACATCAACAAAAAAAGTACCCTGGCTTTCAGCATCATTGTACGGAACACCATTCATCATAACGTTGATGCTGTTCCCGGCAACGCCCCGGATCCTGAAACCGGTGTATCCTATTCCGTTTCCTGCATCCGAGGTAGAGATTAAAGAGGTCTGGTTTTTCAAAAGAATAGGAAGGTCCTGGCCGAGATTTTTACTGTCCAGGTCCCTCTGGACATTGATAACTTCTTTGGCTACCGGCAATCTTCTTGTGAAGTTGACTGCCTCAATATCCTTTGTTTTTAAAGAATCTGTATTACGGGTTTGCGCCAAACCCATAGAGCTTGCGGCAAGCCCTAAAAAAAATAAACCTTTCATTCTATAAATTTTTAAAATTTAATGAATAAAAGGGGATCGATAAGATATACAATATGGTACAACCATCCCTAAACAGCATTACCTGTTCTAGGTTCATTGGGTATAATCTCAGCCTGTTACAGCACCCCTTTATTTCAGGCGCAAAATTACAAAAATTTATGAAAAGTCTTTAATTAATGAAAAATATTATTGTTTTACCACATTTTTAAGATCGCCATGAGCAATTATTTAATCCGGGTCTTAATAGGCCTTATTGTTTGAATCTACGTAGTAATAGTTTTTTCCGTCTTTGGAAACTTCAAACATTTTACCCAGTTTCCAACTGAAATTACGTTTGATGTCATCATATTCAAAAGGGATGATCACCTTGTTGTGTACATCAATGACCCCGAACTTATCATTATAGGAGGCAACAATCATCGGATTGGCCACATCATCTCCCTCCAGGATAAACAGGTACTGATACTGCGGGTAAATCTGATAGTCTCTGTAGTCGGCTGCGTTTACAAACCTTTTCTTCTCAATGATCCCGTAGAAGCCATTTAAAATATATGCCTGATACAGCTGCTGCGTATATTCCGAGGGTTTACATTTCCCAAAGTCTGCCTCATTGAATTTATAAACTCTTTTTCCTGCCTGGTTTATCCTATAGGAAATCATATCCTTTTCTACCGTGGCATAGTCTTTCGTTCCAAATTTCCTTACCTTTTCATTGGGTGAATTCAGAAGATTGCAATCTTCATAAAAGAAAACAGCGATATGATATTCCGGCTGAATAACAAATTTTCCGTTTTGATTGACGTATCCGAACTTCCCGTCTTTTTTCTTTGGGATCAGGAGCGGGAGGTCTTTATTGATCAGGGGCAGATCAAGTTTAGCCTGAGATTTTGGAGATGTGCGTTTAACCGTATTTTTTGAAATATTTTTAACGGGTACTTTTTTCACAGATTTTGTCTGCGAAAAGAACGCTACCGAAATCATTATGCATAAAAAACTGATCACTTTTTCCATACTCACCATTTGCCTGCAAAAATACGACCAAAAATAGAAATTATAAAATTCATATTTATAAACAATCTAAATAATTTCATTCTGATAAAATATTAAAAATTCGTAATTTTGAGGACATTTTTAATTGTTTGATAATTTTAAAACGTTTTTGAGATATGACATTTGATATTGATATGATCAAAAAAGTGTACGAGCGTTACCCGGAAAGGATTGCTGCCGCAAGACAAGTAGTGGGAAAACCTCTTACATTATCAGAAAAAATATTATACGCTCACCTTTGGGAAGGGAATGCTACGCAGGCTTATGAGAGGGGAAATTCTTATGTGGACTTTGCTCCGGACAGAGTAGCCATGCAGGATGCTACAGCACAGATGGCTCTTTTGCAGTTTATGCAGGCCGGAAAAGCTAAGGTTGCCGTTCCTTCAACAGCTCATGCTGATCACCTGATCCAGGCAAAGGTAGGTGCTGATAAAGATTTACAAGAAGGTATCAATAAAAACTCTGAGGTTTTTAATTTCTTAAGTTCTGTTTGTGATAAATACGGAATCGGCTTCTGGAAACCGGGAGCAGGGATCATCCACCAGGTAGTATTGGAAAATTATGCTTTCCCTGGCGGTATGATGATTGGTACTGACTCCCATACCGTAAATGCCGGAGGTCTTGGTATGGTGGCTATTGGTGTAGGAGGGGCTGATGCTGTGGACGTAATGGCCGGAATGGCTTGGGAACTTAAAATGCCTAAACTTATCGGTGTAAAATTAACCGGTAAAATGAACGGATGGACTGCTGCAAAAGACGTTATCTTAAAAGTAGCAGGTATCCTTACTGTAAAAGGAGGAACAGGATGCATCATAGAATATTTCGGAGAGGGAGCACAATCTCTTTCTGCTACCGGTAAAGGTACTATCTGTAATATGGGAGCGGAAGTAGGTGCTACTACTTCAACCTTCGGATATGATGATTCCATGAGAAGATATTTATCTGCTACGGGAAGACAGGATGTGGTAGATGCAGCAGATAAAATTGCAGAGCACTTAACGGGAGATCCTGAAGTGTATGCCAACCCTGAGCAATATTTTGATCAGGTAATCGAGATCAACCTTTCTGAGCTTACCCCACATTTAAATGGTCCTTTTACTCCGGATCTGGCTACTCCGGTTTCTGAATTCAGGGCTAAGGCTGAAGCCAACGGATGGCCATTAGAGGTTGAATGGGCTCTTATCGGCTCCTGTACCAACTCTTCTTATGAAGACCTGTCAAGAGCTGCTTCCATCGTAGAAGATGCGGTGGCAAAAGGAGTGAAGCCTAAAGCTATTTTAGGTGTCAATCCGGGATCTGAGCAGGTAAAATATACTGCAGAAAGAGACGGATTCCTGAACTCTTTCAGAAAATTTGAGAATGCAAGAATCTTTACCAACGCCTGTGGCCCTTGTATCGGGCAGTGGGACAGAGAAGGAGCAGAAAAAGGAGAGAAAAACTCCATTATCCACTCTTTCAACAGAAACTTTGCGAAAAGAGCTGACGGTAACCCTAATACGCATGCATTCGTAGCATCTCCTGAAATGGTGGCTGCAGTAGCCATCTCAGGAAGACTGGACTTCAACCCTATCACTGATACATTGACCAATGAAGCCGGTGAGCAGGTAAAACTGGATGAGCCAAAAGGCTCTGAATTACCAACAAGAGGATTTGCCGTGGAAGACAATGGCTACCAGGCACCATCTGAGGACGGCTCGAAAGTGGTTGTCAATGTAAGCCCTACTTCAGACAGACTTCAGCTATTAGAAGAATTCCCGGCCTGGGACAGAAAAAACATTGAAGGAGCTAAGGTTTTGATCAAGGCTTTCGGAAAATGTACCACAGACCACATTTCTATGGCAGGACCATGGCTGAAATACAGAGGTCACCTTGATAATATTTCTAACAACATGTTGATCGGAGCTGTAAATGCTTACAACATGGAAACCAATAAAGTTAAGAATCAGCTAACCGGTGAATACGGTGAGGTTCCGGCTGTACAAAGAGCTTACAAAGCTGCCGGTATCCCGTCAATCGTCGTTGGAGACCAAAATTATGGTGAAGGATCTTCAAGAGAGCATGCGGCCATGGAACCAAGACACCTTGGTGTGAAAGCTGTACTAGTGAAGTCATTTGCAAGGATCCACGAAACCAACCTTAAAAAGCAGGGAATGCTGGCACTAACTTTTGCCAATGAAGCTGATTATGACAAGATCCAGGAAGACGATACCGTAAACTTCTTAGATCTGGACCAATTTGCTCCGGGAAAACAGCTTACCCTGGAATTTGTTCATGCTGACGGCACTAAAGATATCATCATAGCCAATCATACTTATAATGATCAGCAAATTGACTGGTTTAAGGCAGGTTCTGCACTAAACTTAATCAAACAACAGGAAAAACAAAATTAATTGTTAGATTGATTAATCATAAAAAAAGCGGCTTCAATTGAGGCCGCTTTTTTATTTTACATCCTTAAATAAACGATAGTTTGTAACAAAAATTATTTTCCGGCGTCTAACTGGATAATACAAATATTATGAGAAAAACAATTTTTGCTTTATCTCTTTTAGGCTCTGTAATTATTCATGCACAAGAGAAACCCGGCAACAAGGTCAAAGAAAAAGAAATAGAGGGAGTTACCATTACCAAAACAAAAAAGGCTGTTGAACAAAAAGCCGACCGTACCATTTTTGATTTTTCCGAGCAACCTCAGCTTAACAACGGAAATGTACTGGAGGGAATCAAAAAGCTTCCGGGTCTTGTTTCCACGGATATTGCAGGAATGATGTATCAGGGTAAAATACTGGATGTTTACCTCAACGGCAGACCTCTGAATATCACCTCTAACGAACTGAATTCTTTTCTGGAAGGTATGCCTGCCAATTCAGTGGACAGAATTGAAGTGATTACCCAGCCCGGAGCTGAATTTCCTGCTACTTCAGGCGGTGCCATTATGAATATTATTACAAATAAGAATGCCAATAAATATTTAACAGCAACGTACTCAGGAAATTATTCTTTCACTGATTATGATAAGTACAGGAGCAGAACCAGCCACTCCCTGAACCTGAATGCCAGAAATAAATTATTCGGATGGCAGCTGAATGTGGGACAAAACTATCGTGAAAGCATGCTGAACACAGATCAGGATAATCTTTTGCTAAGCAATACAAGCAGGACAGGACGAGGATATTTTGCAAAATCAGGGTTGACCTTTGATCTGGGGCAGGACAGATTGCTATTGAACTACGATATTTATCATAATAATAATGATAACTCCACCCTAAGTAACGGACTTGCCGATGTTCCGGACAAGAAAAATAATACGTTCAGGGAAGCCAGATTTGATGCTTCAGATGCCGCCCATACCAACAATGTGAGACAGGAAGCTGTGGTTACTTATCAGAAACGGTTTGACGACAAATCCCAAAAACTTGATTTCCAGTTCGGGTATACAAGGTCGGATAACAAATTTTCCCAGGATAATTTCTTCCAGCAGGGCACTTATACGGATCTCAATGAACATTTCTTTAATCCGGGCACCCAGGATGTTCTGAATAATAAGTCTACAATGAGAATTGCCAACTTCAAGGTAGATTATGCCCAGCCTCTTAAAATCCTTGATGGCGGAAAAGTAAGCACCGGAGGCTTATATGAAAGGCAGGATTTTGATACGGAAAGTAAAGGTTTCACCAATCTGGAATATCAAAGGCAGACAGCTTCGATGTATCTGGAGTTTCAGGCCAAATTGAAAAAATTTGATTTTATTTTAGGAAGCCGTGCCGAGAATTATGATATTTCTGGAGTAACAAGGGTCATTGACAGCACGGGATCAGTAGTACAAAAAGACCTTATCCCGTTCAATAAGTTCAAACTATTCCCGAACGCGAGCATTCAGTACAATCTGATGAACCAGGTGTACGTAGCAGCGAACTATAACAAGAAGATCAGTTTACCAAGCATCTCCGCCCTCAACCCCAATAATACAACCTTCCAGGGACCTAATACGCAGATCACCGGTAATCCAAATCTCCAGCCAACCATCTTTGATAATTATGAATTGAAGGTTTCCGCTTTTGATTATGCCTTTATCGGATACAGTGTAAGCTCGGCTAAAAACCAGGTAGCGCAAATCATCAGAAAGGACGGAAAAAATCTTTATAATGAGCAGATCAATATTTCGGATATGAAAATCCACAACTTCAATATTGGTCTTCCTGTACCATTCATGATCTTCAGCAAACCGATAAGCGAAATCATGAAGTTCAATTTCAACCCGGATAAAATCAATTTTATGTACCTGTATGCAGGATACCAGAAGCATGATATTGACAATCTTAATAATAAAGGGTTTTGGATTTTCAACGTTATGACCCAGCTCATTCTACCTAAAGATATCAAACTGACCGCCAATTACAGCTATCTTACCCCAAAAGCAGGATATTTCTACTTTACGGCAGAAAAGCCGTTCAATAATTCCTTTGATCTTACCTTGACCAAGAAATTTCTTGATAACCGCTTAACGGTTTCTGTTTTTGCCAATGATATTTTCAACGGACAGGTAATGCAGGTACGATCCAACCCGCCATCCGGAGAATCTGTATATCTGAGAAATAAATATGATAGCAGAAATTTCGGATTGTCTATCAATTATAAGATCCCGACAAAAAACAAGCTTGCGAAAGAGGATCCGAATATCCTGAACAGCACCAAAAAAGATGACAACGGAGGGATTATGCAGCAACCCGGCCAGTAATAAATGTAAAGAGGAGTAAGGTTATTTACTCCTCTTAAAAATCAATGGATTGGAATCTCCAGTTTAATGTATCGACAAGGGTTATCTGATTTACATTTACAGATAGGCCCGTTATAATCTTCAATGCCTGATTGGCCATCATACTGCCTATCATACCCGGCAGGGCACCCAGCACACCCTGGCTGTCACAATCCGGAATATCCTCATTGAAAGGCGGCTCAGGGAATATATCTCTTAAGTTTTTGCTACCGTTATGATTAAAAACAGCCACCTGACCCGTGAAGCCGAGTATGCTTCCATACACCAATGGTTTTCGTAATTTCACACAAGTATCATTGATCAGATACCTGCTTTTGAAGTTATCTGACCCGTCAATGACTATATCAAAACGGGAAAGGATTTCCCCGGCATTGGAATCGTCAATTTTATCTTCAAATCCCATGAATTCCACCTGATGGTTAAGCTTTTTAACAAAATGCTCCGCGCTTTTTACTTTCAGGACACCTATGCTTTCCTCACTGTGAATGACCTGCCGGTTTAAATTGTGCAGCTCAACACGATCGAAGTCTGCCACCCCCAAAGTTCCTATCCCTGCAGCCGTGAGATATTGAATAACGGGGCTTCCCAACCCTCCTGCGCCGATCACAAGCACTCTGGAATCCATTATTTTCCTCTGGCCATCCAGACCAATCTCTTCAATAAAAATCTGCCGGCTGTAGCGGTTAAATATGTCGTTTTTCATAAGCGGTTTCAGATTGATCCACTGTAAACGGGATCCCAGTCCTTCATTACAGGGTCATACCCTGCTTTTAGGATCATATTCTTTATTTCTTCCATACTTCTTTCATCACTGGTTTCAAACTGTTCCAAAGATCCTTTATCTACAGCGTACCCGCCCGGATTGGTTTTGGATGCGGCACTCATGGTGGTAGCTCCCAAAGGAATGACATTATCCCTGAATTTCTCATTTTCCCTGGTGGATATCGAA
Organism: Chryseobacterium gossypii; assembly: GCF_041361455.1. Taxonomy (NCBI): domain Bacteria; kingdom Pseudomonadati; phylum Bacteroidota; class Flavobacteriia; order Flavobacteriales; family Weeksellaceae; genus Chryseobacterium; species Chryseobacterium gossypii. Next base: position 45,397 of record NZ_JBGCUR010000024.1, read on the forward strand.
ATTTCAAGATCTTCATTCCAGATCCTGTATGCACAGATGAGCTGCAAAAGGTCTTTGTCCTCCATGACAAAATTAGGCTCTATAATTCCTTCCGCCGGTCTCAATCTCGGAAAGGAAACTGAGAACCTGCTTTTCCAGTACTGTTTCTGTAAATAGTCTATATGTAAGGCGTTGAAAAAGCTATCTATCCTCCAGTCTTCCAATCCTAATAACACCCCCAAACCTATCTTATGGATCCCTGCTCTTCCGATTCTGTCGGGAGTTTCGAGACGGAAATGAAAATTCGACTTTTTACCTTTCGGATGATATTGCTTATAAACTTCCTGATGATAAGTTTCCTGATATACCAAGACAGAATGCACTCCTGCCTGATGCAGCCTGAGATATTCCTCTTCAGATAGTGGCTGTACCTCAATGGAAATATTGGCAAAATGAGGCTTTAATACATGAACTGCGTTCAGAAAATAAGACATCCCTACCGTAGCATTGGCTTCTCCGCTTACCAGTAATACATGATTGACTCCCATCGACTTCAACGCTGCTGCCTCTATCATCAGTTCTGTGTCGGAAAGCGTCTTTCTCCTGATTTTATTATCCAGACTGAAACCGCAGTAAGTACATATATTCTGACATTCATTACTGAGATACAAAGGAGCATACAGCTGTATTGTCTTTCCGAACCTTTTCCGGGTAACAGACTGGGATATTCGGGTCATCTGCTCCAGCTTTTGGGCAGCAACCGGGGAAATCAGGTTTAAGAAATCTTCTACGGTTTTATTCCTCTTTTGCAGGCTGTATTCCACATCGGCCGGGGTCACTTCTTCAAGCTTCCGCTTTACTTCATCCCAGTGATAACGTTCAAAAAGGTTTTTAAAGCTGCTCATATCACTCAAATAAAAAAGAGGTTAACGGGCTGGAAGCTTCTGCATGGTCCTTAATTGATCCAAGCCCGGATTCAAAGGCCCTTCTTCCGGCAATAACGCCTTCCTTAAATGCCACGGCCATAGCTACCGGATTTCTGGCCACCGCGATCGCTGTATTGACCAGAACTGCATCTGCTCCCATTTCCATAGCTTTTGCAGCATCCGAAGGTGCCCCGATCCCAGCATCAACAACAACCGGAACTTTACTCTGGCTGATGATGATCTCTAAAAAATCAAGTGTCCGTAATCCTTTATTGGTCCCTATCGGAGCTCCGAGAGGCATTACCACTGCAGTACCGGCGTCCTCAAGACGCTTGCATAAAACGGGATCAGCATGGATATAAGGCATCACCACAAAGCCAAGCTTGGCAAGCTCTTCCGTAGCATACAGAGTCTCAACAGGGTCCGGTAATAAATATTTGGGATCCGGATGTATTTCCAGCTTTACCCAGTTCGTTTCCAGGGCTTCCCTCGCCAGCTGAGCTGCCAGAACGGCTTCTTTTGCCGTTCTGGCTCCCGAAGTGTTAGGTAAAAGGTGTGCTGCCGTAGGCTTTAAGGCGTGGAGCAGGCCTTCTTCCGGGGACCGGGCGTCAATGCGTTTCAATGCCATGGTCACCATATTGGTTCCGGAAGCGATGATAGAATCCGTCATTTCCTGAAGGCTGCCGAATTTCCCGGTTCCCAGGAACAACCTTGAACTGAAGCTCCTGCCTGCTATTGTTAAGTCTTTTTTATTATTCATTTTAATATCGTTTTAAATTCATGTATGATAGAGGGCCTGCCGGTGATCTGTCCTGAAACGGCCACTCCATATATTCCGGCTTCCCGTAATGTTTCCGCGTCATTCAAGGTAACTCCGCCGATAGCGAAAATTTTGGGAATGTCCAGCGATTTTTCCGATAGTTCCCCGATGATTTTCCGGTATCCCTCAAAGCCTAAAACAGGACTAAGCTTTTCTTTTGTGGCAGTGAACCTTAACGGGCCCAGACCGATATAATCACAGCCTTCATTGATCCTCTGCCAGACATCTGAGAATGTATTGGCCGTTCCGCCAATAATTTTATTTTCTCCCAGGACCTGTCTTGCTTCTTCTACAGGGGCATCAGTAAGCCCCAAATGTACGCCGTCCGCATTAATCCGGGCTGCAAGCCGAAGATGGTCATTGATAATACAAAGGGCTCCGTATTCCAAGCAAAGTGATCTTGAGGTTTCACACAGCCGGATAAGCTCATTTTGAGAAGCATTTTTCCACCTTACCTGTACCCATTTTATCCCATTGTCCAAAGCTTTCCGAATATTAGCTTCCTGTTCCCGGATCGTACTTCCCTGTGATATGTATTGTAATCTTTCCATTATTGATTTGAATGAAACCCTAATAATGAAGGGTTGCTTTTTAAAAATTTTTCTATATATAATTTCCCATTTCTACAGGCTTCTTCCAGGGTATTCCCTTTTGACAGCCAGCCCGCAATTGCCGAAGAAAGCACACAGCCTGAACCGTGCTTGGAATAATACACAAAATCTTCTCTTATTTCCAGGGATACTGTGTTTCCTTTCTCCATTAAAATATCGGTTCCCGGTCGGTCTTCCCTGTGCCCCCCTTTTACCAGCACCGGGGCCAGATCTTCCTGCTCCGGAAAAAGTCCGTTTTCTTTAAGAATTTTGTATTCGGGATAATTCGGCGTTATTAAATCGATCTTTTTTAGGAGCTCTCTTAAAAAAGGAAGCGTTTCCATATCAAAAAAAACAAAGTCCGAAGTACTTTTAAGCACCGGATCCCAAACAACTTTTACCAAGGGATCGCATGAACGGATTGTATTCAGGATTCCGGCCAACATTGATGCATCTTTCACGATCCCGATCTTCACGGCCTTTACAGGATAACTTTCCATCAGTACCTCTATGGTTCTCAATATTTCGTCCAGAGGCCGCCACTCCAGGTTCAGGAACCTTGATTCTGTCTGCAAGGTCATTGCCGTACAGACTCCCAGCCCCATAACCTCCAGCTGCTCCATGGTTTTGATATCAGCCAATAAGCCCGCTCCCCCGCTAGGGTCATAGCCGGCGACCGTCATTACAAAAGGGCGTTCATTCTGCATTTTTTGAAAACATTTATAGGTTGGTCACTTTCCCATATTGCCCCTAAAAGGGCGACGCCATCCGCTCCGGCGTCCAATGCGGTATGAATGTTATTCTCATTAATCCCTCCCAGAGCGATTAACCCGACATCCGGGTGGCCCCGGTGCCGTATATCTTCCAGTATCCTTGTGCCCTTCCCATATCCTTTTTTAGAAATGCTTGGAAAAACGGGACTTATCAGTGAATATTCCCATTCACTGCCTAAGGCATTATAGGTACTTATGCTATGTACCGATGTAGATATAATCATATTATCAGCATATTTTCTGAACAACCCGCTCTGCCGGTCAGCCTCCCTGAAATGGATCCGGGAAATATTGAAATTACTTCCTACATCATAGTGGCTATGCAAAACCAACCTGGAATGGAAAGAGGCATTTATTCCGCTGATAAACTTTTCCAATCCGTTTTTGCTAATCAACGGCTTTCTGATATGAAGCAAATCAAGCCCTTCCTGAAACATTTGATTGATAGTTTCAGTTTCACCTGTGATCATTTCTTCAGGGGTAATGGCAATGATCATAAATAAATCTCCTTGCCATTCTCAATAAATTCCATTGATTTATCCTGCATCCCTTTTTCCGCTGATTCACGGATTTCCTGTGTGATCTTCATGGAACAGAATTTCGGACCGCACATTGAGCAGAAATGGGCTATTTTTGCACCTTCTGCCGGAAGTGTCTCATCATGGTAAGCCCTCGCCGTATCCGGATCCAGCGAAAGGTTGAACTGGTCTTCCCATCTGAACTCGAATCTGGCCTTGCTCAAGGCATTGTCCCTGTACTGGGCTCCCGGATGTCCTTTAGCCAGGTCTGCGGCATGGGCGGCTAGCTTATAAGTGATTACTCCGTCTTTTACATCTTTTTTATTGGGGAGCCCCAGGTGTTCTTTAGGAGTTACATAGCAAAGCATTGCACAGCCAAACCAGCCGATCATGGCAGCTCCAATTCCTGAGGTAATATGGTCATAGCCGGGAGCGATATCGGTTGTGAGCGGGCCTAAGGTATAAAACGGCGCTTCATGGCATTCCTTCAGCTGCTTATCCATATTCTCTTTGATCATGTGCATCGGAACATGGCCGGGACCTTCTATCATGACCTGAACGTTATGCTTCCATGCGATCTTTGTCAGCTCCCCCAATGTTTCCAGTTCGGCAAACTGGGCCGCATCGTTGGCATCGGCAATTGAACCCGGGCGGAGACCATCCCCTAAAGAAAAGGCTACATCATATTTCTTCATGATCTCGCATATTTCTTCAAAATGGGTATATAAAAAGTTTTCTTTATGATGATACAGGCACCATTTAGCCATAATGGAGCCGCCCCGGGAAACAATTCCCGTTACCCGGCTGGCAGTAAGGTGAATATATCTCAACAGAACCCCTGCATGGATCGTGAAATAGGAAACACCCTGCTCCGCCTGTTCTATCAGAGTATCTTTAAAAATTTCCCAGGTAAGATTTTCAGGTACACCCTTCACCTTTTCCAGAGCCTGGTAAATAGGCACTGTCCCTATAGGAACCGGGCTGTTCCTGATGATCCATTCTCTGGTCTCATGAATATTTTTTCCCGTGGAAAGATCCATAATAGTATCCGCTCCCCATCTGCAAGCCCAGACAGTTTTTTCCACCTCTTCTTCAATACTTGAGGTTACGGCACTGTTCCCGATATTGGCATTGATCTTAACTAAGAAGTTCCTGCCTATAATCATCGGTTCACTTTCAGGGTGGTTGATATTATTCGGGATAATCGCCCGGCCGGCCGCAATCTCATCTCTTACAAATTCGGGGGTAATTCTATTTTTCTGTGTTCTGGCTCCAAAGCTGTTTCCGGGATGCTGGAAAGCCATTTCTTCGGAAACAGAATGCAGTTGTTCTATACGTTGGTTTTCTCTTATGGCCACATATTCCATCTCCGGAGTGATAATTCCCTGCCTGGCATAATACAGCTGGGTAATTTCTTTTCCCGTTTTGGCTACTTTGGGTTTATGGTTATAGGAAAAACGCAATTCGTCAAGGGAAGGGTCTGCAAGACGGGCCCTTCCGTACTCTGAAGTTACCGTATCCAAAACTTCTACATCATTCCTGTCCAGTATCCATTGTTCCCTGATTCTCGGAAGCCCTTTCAGAATATCAATTTCTGCATTTTCATCAGTATAAGGCCCTGATGTATCATAAACGGTTACGGGAGGATTATGTTCAAGGCCTCCGTTGCTGAGCCTGGTGGGGCTTAGCTGTATTTCACGCATGGCTACATGGATAGGATGTATTTCTCCTTCGATGTAGACTTTCTTGGAGTTCGGAAATGGTGAGCGTGTGATTGAATGAGCCATAAGTATAGGTATTTGTGAGTTTTAACCACCCTGGGTGGCTGTAATGATTAAAATTGAATCTTTGTCCTTAAGAAATGTTTCCGCCCATAAAGGCTGCGGAATAATACGGTTATTAAGAGCCACTGCTACACCTTTCTTTTTCCCCGGTGCCTCAATAGCCATCAGTACCTCCAGATTTTCCGGAAGTACATCAAAGTTTTTTCGGGTGTGATTGATTGTGAGTTCCATTCCTAAGCTTTAATTAAACATAATACACTTTAGGAATGGCTGTAATTATGCAATAGAATGCACAAGAAAGTCATCTACTTTTCCCTACGCTGGTATGATCCAGATCAGGTTCAAAGGGTAAAATCTCAGTCTGTTTTTACAGACACCCCTAAAGCATGGGACGAAGTTAATTATTTTTTTAGAACAGACAAAATGGAATGTTAATAATTAAGGCTTCTTAAAACAGAAGCCTTAATTATACAATTTTAATCATTTAGAAGTCTATGAATCTTCACAGGCCCTCCAGACCGCATCATTTTGAGGAACGGGAGCCGTGATTTCAATTTTTTCTTTGGTAACCGGATGAATAAATTCCAGCTTTCTCGCATGAAGATTAATTCCGCCATCCGGATTTGAGCGCGGCGAGCCATATTTCAGGTCTCCTTTGATAGGAACCCCGATTTTGGATAACTGTGCCCGGATCTGATGGTGTCTTCCGGTCTCCAGATCTATCTCAAGAAGCATATAATGATCGAGATTCCTGATGATGTTATAGGTCAGCATGGCTTCTTTTGCTCCATCCGTCGCTTTAGGGAAAACAACAGCCTTGTTGTTCTTCTCATTTTTCTTTAAAAAATGTACGAGGCGCTGGCTTTGAGGGATCAGCTCCTTAGCCACTATTGCCCAATATGTCTTTTTAATTTCCCGGTTTTTTACCATCTGGGTAAGGCGGGAAAGCGCCTTGGATGTTTTGGCATAAATAACCAGACCTGAAGTAGGCCGGTCTATACGGTGAACCAGGCCGAGAAAAACATTCCCGGGTTTGGCATCCCTTGTTTTTATAAATTTCTTAATTGATTCCAATAGTGATTCGTCTCCGGTTTTATCACCCTGCACGAGCTGCCCAACCTTTTTGTTAATCACTATCAGATGGTTGTCCTCAAAAACAATCTGTTCCTCCATGATCGGTAATCCTCCAAAACTAATAGCTTTCGTTTTCGTTCGGGAAATCAAGGTTTTTTACATCTTTTACATATTGAGCCACTGCTCCTGTGATTTCCGCATAGAGATCAAGGTATCTTCTCAGGAATTTTGGAGTAAAATCTTTATTCATTCCTACCATGTCATGGTATACCAGCACCTGCCCGTCGCAATGGCCTCCGGCTCCGATTCCGATGGTCGGGATAGAAATACTTTCGGTTACTTTCTTAGCCAAAGCGGCAGGAATTTTTTCCAAAACCACAGAAAAGCATCCCAATTCTTCCAAAAGCTGGGCATCACTGATCAGCTTTTCAGCTTCAGCCTCTTCTTTAGCCCTCACCTTATAGGTTCCGAATTTGTATATGGATTGGGGAGTGAGCCCCAAATGCCCCATTACCGGAATCCCGGCATTAATGATTTTTTTTATGGATTTTGAAATTTCCTTACCCCCTTCTATTTTCACAGCATGGGCACCGCCTTCTTTCATCATTCTCACTGCTGACTCCAAAGCTTTTTCCGGATTACTCTGGTAAGTTCCGAACGGAAGATCCGCTATAACCAGGGCTCTGTTTACTCCGCGTACCACGCTTTGCGCATGATAGATCATCTGGTCGAGGGTAATGGGCAGGGTGGTTTCAAATCCGGCCATTACGTTGGCTGCAGAATCTCCGATCAAGACAGCATCGATCCCGCCTGCATCCACCATCTTCGCGGTAGTATAATCATATGCCGTAAGCATGGTTATTTTTTCCTTATCGAATTTCATTTTCCGTAAGGTCTCGGTTGTAACTTTTTTAATTTCAGAGTGAACAGACATAATTGTACTATGTTTAAAGTTAAAAGTCGGCTTTCGCCGACTTAATATTTATTTGGAATTATAAAACTACGTGACCTAGTTTCATGAGTTTATCGTGATTGAGAATCTTAATATTTCTTCCATCTACTTCAATCAGATTATCCTGTTTGAATTCCGAGATCAGGCGGATGGCGCTTTCGGTAGCCGTTCCAATGATATTTGCGATCTCTTCTCTTGTTAAGGATATTTTGATAAACCCTTCTGGATCAACACCTAATTTCTGCTCAAGGAGGAGCAAAATTTCGGCGAGTCTTTCTCTTACGGTCTTTTGGGCAAGGAAAGTAATAGTATTGGAAGATTCTCCAAGCTCATAAGCAATTTTCTGAAGCATTACAAATGCTAACTGGGAATCTATTTCTAAAAGATGCATAAAAACCTCGGAAGGAAGGAAGGTGCATTCAATATCTGTCATTGCTTCGGCTTTAGCCTGGAAATTCTCCCCGCAAAGCAAGGATCTGTAACCGATAATATCGCCTTCTTTGATAAATCTTAAGATCTGGTCCTTCCCAAAAGCTCCTGACTTTGATAGTTTGGCAGCTCCTTTTTCCAAGACATACACTCCCTTGGGAGTTTCCCCGTCCTCGAAAATAGTATCATGTTTGTGGAAACTCAGTTTTTTCTTCGCGTTAATATATTTTTCAAAATCTGCGCTAGAAAGTCTTTCTTTAAATGATTTATCATTAAAAACTCTGGCGAACCTCTCTTCAATTGCTATCTGTTGTTCCTGCGGCATTTTATATGACATTTATCACAAAAATAGAAAATTTAAACTCGATAAACAAAAAAAATTGTTATAATTTTGTATCTCAATATTTTATGAAGGTGAGCGAGAACTGTTTTCATTGTGGTCAAGGTATAGAAAAGGAAAGGATTCTTTTTGATGAAAAGATTTTCTGTTGCAACGGTTGCAAATCTGTTTATGAAATTCTGAATACCAATAATTTAACCAATTTCTACGAGTTAAATAAAAGGGCAGGAATCCGTCCCAGTGATGAAAATTCCTCCCAGTTTGATTATCTGGACACTCCTGAGATTTTCGAAAAGGTTACGGACTTCTCGGAGGGGAATACCAGTCTGGTCACATTCAAAATTCCTGTAATACACTGTTCTTCCTGTATCTGGCTACTGGAGAGCCTCCACACTCTGAACAAGAGTATTAAGTATTCCGAGGTTAATTTTACAAGGAAGACCCTGCAAATCTCCTTCAGTCATAATGAATTGAAATTAAGTGAATTAGCTAATTTCCTGACCAATCTGGGCTATAAGCCTGTTATCAGCCTGGAAACGGCAGATAAAAACGTTGATCACCTGGATAAATCCCTGCTCGTAAAGTTTGCTATTGCCGGATTTGCCTTTGGGAACGGAATGTTCCTGGCTTTTCCTGAATATGTAGGGGGAGAGGATTATTGGATGGATCACTACAAAGGGCTTTTCAGAACTTTGATGTTTTTACTGGCGTGTCCGGTGGTATTTTACTCGGCATCGGATTACTACAAATCTGCCTGGTACGGTCTAAAAAACAGGATCGTAAATATTGATGTACCCATTGTTTTAGGGATTTTTGTTCTGTTTGGAAGAAGTATCTATGAAGTAGTGACGGATTATGGCCCGGGATATTTCGATACACTGTGCGGCCTTTTGTTTTTTATGCTTCTGGGGAAGATATTCCAGAAAAGGACCTATAGTGCCCTTTCTTATGACAGGGATTATAAGTCTTTCTATCCCATCGCCGTTACCAAAGTGGATTTCGACGGCAAACAGGAAAACATTCTTCTTTCAGACATTAAAGTTGGGGACAGGATACTAGTCAGGAATCAGGAAATCATTCCTGTAGATGCTATCCTGATCAACGGGGATGGAAATATTGACAACAGCTTCATTACCGGAGAAAGCGTAAGCATCAGCAAGAAGCCGGGCGACAAGATTTTTGCCGGCGGAAAGCAGATCGGGTCTTCTTTAGAACTGGAGGTCATCAAAAATGTTGACCAGAGCTATTTAACCCAACTTTGGAACAAGGAAGCATTCAAAAAGCATGAAACAGGACTTGACACCCTTACGAACCACATCAGTAAACATTTCACTTTCATTATTTTAGGTATTGCTCTGATCTCGGGAATTTACTGGTCGTTTATCGATCTGGAAAAAATGTTTCAGGTAGTTTCCGCCATTCTGATCATCGCATGCCCTTGTGCGCTTGCCCTTTCGGCACCATTTACCTTCGGACACATCATGAGGATTTTAGGACAGAATAAATTTTATGTAAAAGATACTCTGACCATTGAGAAGATCGCCAGGCTGGATGCGCTGGTTTTTGACAAGACAGGAACAATCACCCACAGGAAAAAAGCCAATATTCAATATGAAGGTGCTGAGATACAAGAATTTGACTTATCAAACATAAAAACTTTATTAAAAAATTCCAACCACCCTCTTTCCAAGTCCCTTTATGAATTTCTGGATATCAAAGATGATTATTTTCCGGTGGAAAACTTCACGGAGATCTCAGGAAAGGGCTATGAAGCGAGTGTGAGAGAAAATATCTATAAAATCGGTTCTGCACGCTATAACAACCAGGAATCCAAAAACCTTGAAACTGCCGTCTATATCAGTAAAAATGACGTATATTTAGGAAAGTTCATTTTCAAAAATGAGTACCGTCAAAATCTTAAAAGCTTATTTACAAAGCTTACAGGATATAAAGTCTTCATCCTGAGTGGTGATAATGCCTCGGAAGAGAGCCAGCTAAAAGACCTCATTCCTAATTGCCAGGGAATGGCTTTCAATCAAAGCCCCGAAGACAAGCTGAATTACATTAAAGAACTCCAGGACAAGAACTTAAAGGTGGCCATGCTTGGCGATGGTCTGAATGATGCAGGAGCATTGAAACAAAGTAATGTAGGAATTGCCATTGCTGACGACACCAATACTTTCACCCCTTCCTCGGATGTAATCATGAATGGGGACAAGGTGGTTTCTCTTGATCGTTATCTGAACGTTTGCAAGGGATCGATTACCATTGTAAAAATGACCTTTATTATCAGCTTCCTTTACAACATCGTAGGATTAAGCTACGCTGTTTCAGGACATATGCATCCTCTTTTTGCTGCCATCCTTATGCCTATAAGCTCTATAACGGTGGTTACATTCACTACTCTTTCGACCTGGATTCTTGGAAGAAAGTATTTTAAAAAAGGGGCTTAAAAGCCCTTATTTAGACTGATTTTAAATTAAGTGAAATCGGCATTTCGTGATGAATGTCATTATTTTTCATTAAATTTGAACCCCGAAAATAGGTTAATTTTGTTGTCCAATGGATATTCTATATTTAATGATCCTATGCAGTGTTTCTTTAGCTGCAATTTTCTTGGTCGTATTTATAGTCAATGCCAAAAAAGGGCAGTTTGAGGATGACGAATCTCCGGCTGTCAGAATACTCTTCGACTCCGATGAAATCAAGGAAAAAGAAGACAGCGGCAACAAAGAAGACGAGAAAGAGAAAGGAGAGAATAATAAAATTGAAGAAAAAAGTGAATAGTTGATATGGAAACACAAAAGTTTAGTTATGACAACAGTATTGTTCGGGCATTCCTGTATGCGACCGTGGTTTTTGGGGTCATTGGGTTCTTGTTCGGGCTTACAGCGGCATTAATGCTTTTCTATCCGGAATTACCTGAATTTTTATTCGGGACAGATGATACAACCATTAAAAGTTTAGCTTCTGGCAATATTCAAGGTTTAATAAATACTCATGGTGCATTTGGTTTTGGTAGAATCAGAATGTTACACACAAGTACGGTAATTTTCGCATTTGTCTGTAATATTGTTTATACTGGTGTTTATTACTCATTACAAAGATTATTGAAGACAAGGATGTACAGCGATACGCTGTCCTGGATCCACTTCTGGACCTGGCAGATCATGATCATAGCGGTGGTTATCACCTTCCTGATGGGGATCAATACTTCCAAAGAATATGCCGAACATGAATGGCCGATTGATATCCTGATCGCATTCTCATGGATTATTTTCGGGATCAACATGTTCCTTACCATTGCAAAAAGAAGGGTAAGACACCTTTATGTTGCCATATGGTTCTATATCGGTACCTGGATTGCTGTAGCCATGCTTCATATCTTTAACAATCTGGAGGTTCCATTATCATTCACGGGATGGAAGTCATACTCTATGTATGCCGGAGTAAAAGATGCTATTGTACAATGGTGGTACGGACATAATGCCGTAGCATTCATCCTGACGACACCTGTTTTAGGTCTTATGTATTATTTCCTTCCAAAAGCAGCTGACCGTCCTGTTTTCTCTTATAAACTTTCGATCATCCACTTCTGGTCACTGATCTTCGTATATCTAT
>NZ_JBGCUR010000025.1:0-50917 GCF_041361455.1 Chryseobacterium gossypii
GATATTCCAAGTAATGTAGACCTGTATGTTTATTTTAACACGCTGTAGTTTAAAAATTTTTATTTAACGTTTTTGAATTAAATTTTGTTGATATTTTAATCCAATCAGTATTTGGCCTGGAATCTATATGCTTATTTTGTCCTGTTCTGAAATGCTTTATATTAAACTAATTAGAATAAAAATTAAAACAAACACTGTGTTCCAGCCTATTAAGAAGAAACCTTATAAAGGTTGATAAGAATCGGAGTTCATTACTTACAGAAAAAAAGCAAGGAATCTTATCGGCAAACTTAGAGCCTGTAAAAAGTACGGAATAATTACATATATCTGGGGGCAAAAACTGTCTATTTGTAAATAACATTATGGCTATATGAATATCCCGGCCTTTGGCCGGGATATTTTTTAACTCTGCATTATTCCGGCATTTTTCAATTTGGATAAGAGATTATTGAAATCACTACGGAGTGTTGCAATGTCTACAGCGGATGAATCGGCCTGGCTGATTGACTTTGTAATAGGTGTCTCAGTGATCATTGGCTGGCTATTCGCGTCATAATAATCTGAAATATTTATTGTAAAATCATCGGTATATCTTCCGAGCACTTCAACAACAATATCCAGAGTCCATAAAAGATTATTATTATCAAAATTGCTTTGTGCAAAAGTAACGGTGGCTTTATTATTTTTAATATAAAGTCCTGTAGAAACCGGAAGTTTTTTAAAATCATTCAGCGTTCCGGTATAGGTAATTGGCTTAACATCTGAAAGGGACATGATCTCAGTCTTTAACTGTGTGGAATCATCCTGAAACCAATAGCCACTTGTTGTGATTTTCAGATAAAGATCACTGGCCCCAAAATCAGAAGTAATGTTATCAAAAGTAATATCTATAAATTTTCCTGAGGGGATTCTTTCATGTTTGAAACTTTTAACCAGCTTATCACCTTTAGTTCTTCCGGCTACGGAAACCATTGGCCGCATTCCCGTAATCTCTATTTTGTTGTTGTAAGCCTTTTTAAGATAGGCTTCAGCATTGGTATAATAAATATTGTTAGAATTCAGATTCGTATTGGTATTAAACTCTTCAGTATTATGAAATACGTTATCATGGAATTCCACAGATCTGTCTTCAGAACCATATATATAGAGGAAGCTGGCTATTGATGCAAAATTGATAAAAGTATTGCTGAAAAACCGGATACCATTTTTATATTGTCCGATTATAACAGCCCCTACTACATCTCCGATAAAACCGGTGCCAGCGTCACGATAGATATAATTGTCATATATAAGCGTTTCACGGCATTTTTTGTTGAGGTAATGAGGATATTCATTCTCCAGGTTAAAATTAAAACTATAGGTAGGAGACAGATAAACTCTGTTGCCATAAAAATGCTCACCACCACCGCATAATCTGATGTTGGAATCGTAAAAATTGTTATTGTAGATAGTATTGTTACAACTTAATGCGAACTCATCGGGAGCTACAAAAAACGGATTATTCTTGAAAACACAATTGGTTACTACGGCATCATGAGTGCCTACGTGTAAAGCAAGCCCATCACCTAAATTATCAGCAAACAGGGCGCCATCAATCACTGTATCGCTGCTCCCTCTTCCAAAACCATAAGGACTAAGATCGCCTTCTTCTATATCAATTCCGTTTTTAGGGGCTGTTCCATATGTCTTTCCGCTATTGGTATAGGAACCTCCTATTATTTTCATTCTTCTGGTATCAAGAATAGAGCATCCTTGTCTATAGCTATTGTCCGCATGGCAGTTTCTTAGTATGCCGTCTTCATTCCAATTATTTAATCCGATAGGATGGAATATATCATCAGAAGTAATAATAAAGCCATCCATACAAGTATTATTTGATCGGCAATTAATGAATTCCCACTTTTTACTTGAGCTGATTTTAAATCCGGATTGATTGTTGTAAGGATAATCATCCCCTCCGTTAGGCATTCTGGTACTTTTGGAACCATCGTAGTTAAGATCTTGCACCCTGAAATTATTACACCTTAAAAATTCAAATCCTCTGGCATTATTAATAGGGGCGTTATTCTGGTGCGCTTTTACAAGAGCACCATTTCCATAGATAATGAAATCTGATTTATTTTCGAAGCTGAAAAAAATTGGCGTTCCTATATTTTCATCTCCTGAATATTTTCCATTCACAATACCATATCTGTCATAAGTACTGTCTCCCTGCAGATAAGTAGCATTTTCAAATACTATGATAAAATTACTGGCAGGAAGAAAGTTGATCATTCTTCTTATGGCAGGGGCATCATTAGTTACTCCATCTCCTTTTGCACCGAATCTTCTGGCATACACTGTTCTGTTTGTCAGCCAGTCAATATCTACATACAAGTCATTTCCTTTTGATCTGTATATAATTCCGTCAGGGTTGGCAGTACCGCTTTGAATTTTTTTAAAGTTTACATTTTCAAGTGTATAGCTGTCTACCAACTGTACGAGGTCATCACTGGGAAACGTACTTCCCACAGCAAAAAAGTCTTCTGTATAAATCATTTTGTTTAGTGTTAAAGTTATTATTTTACAATTCTTGCAAGAATATCTGTTTGATCAAAGCAAAAGTATATGATAACTACGCCATAACTTGACGTAATACAAATGAAAATGTCTGCAGAAAAATTATTATAAATAATATTTCATATGAGCAATTAATTTCTAAGGGCTATTGGATCAAAAGCTCCAGTAGGTGTTCGAATTGATCATAAATACTGATTTTTTTCTTTACGAAAGCAGAAATAACGTATTTTTGAACCTATATCTGATAAAACGAATGAAAAGAAAAGTTCTTATCATCTATACCGGTGGCACTATTGGTATGGAGAAAGATTATGAAACCGGAAGCCTGCGCGCATTTGATTTTGGAAATATTTTTGAAAAAATGCCTGAAATGAAGTTGATGGAGTGTGAGGTCTTTGTACATCCCTTTGCAGAACCGCTTGACTCTTCAGATATGGGGCCGGAAGAATGGAAAATTATAGCCCATTATATCCATAAAAATTATGATCAATATGATGGATTCCTGATCCTCCACGGAACAGATACCATGTCTTATACCGCCTCTGCACTGAGTTTCATGCTAAAAGGGCTCAGAAAGCCGGTGATCCTGACCGGATCTCAACTTCCTATCGGAGATTTGCGAACCGATGCCAAAGAAAATCTTTTAACAAGCTTATATTATGCAAGCCTGTATGAAAATGACGAGGCAGTCATTCAGGAAGTTGCCATTTATTTTGAATATAAGCTGCTAAGGGGAAACCGGACATTGAAATACTCTGCAGAATATTTTGATGCTTATGCCAGTCCAAACTATCCCATTCTCGGACAATCCGGGGTTCATTTAAATATCATTAAGGAAAATCTTTACCGGAGTACTTCTGATATTGAATTCCATGTGGATGATCATATTTCTGAAAATATTCTGTTCTGGAGGATTTTTCCGGGGATGCATTTAAGTCACTTTAAAGAAGTTCCAAAAATGAAAGTGCTCATTCTCCAGGTCTTTGGTTCCGGAACTATTTTCAACAATGAAAAAACCCGGGAAACCCTTCAGGAAATCAGAGATAATGGTACTGAGATCGTAGTGGTAAGCCAATGTATTTCGGGAGGTATTTCTTTCGGGAAATATGAAAACAGCAATATTTTTTCACGGATCGGGGCTATCAGCGGAAAAGATATTACTGCCGAAAGTGCCATTACAAAAGCGATGCACTTAATTGACAACCCTAATTACAGTGGGACGTTCGCTGAGAATTTCACCAGAAGCCTTTGTGGAGAAATTTCAGAGTAATTATTGAACAAATAATTTGTTAATTCAATAAATTACTTTATTTTTGCAATCTCAAAAAGAGAGGTGTCCGAGTGGTTGAAGGAGCTACCCTGGAAAGGTAGTATACGGGTAACTGTATCGAGGGTTCGAATCCCTTCCTCTCTGCATTATTCAGACAAAACCGGTTGAAATCAACTGGTTTTGTTGTTTTATGAGGTTTTGTTGTTTTATGAATTTGAGGGGAGTGATTAGGGAAGTTTTTATAGGTGGTTTTGTTATAATTTATTCTTGTATATTGAATAGATTCTTTTTTTTTCGTTAATGTTTTGATGATTATTTAAATCTTAGTCTTATTCGTTTTCTATAGAATTTTAGCTAATGAATAAAATTCTATACCTAAATAAAAAAATGATTTATTAAGATTATTAAAACTTGATTAAATTTAGCTGATTATTAAATAAATATGGAATTAAAGTTTATAGGACAAGGTTTAAATCCGGAAAGCGACATGACCGCAGGGAATTTTATCATAGACTCATTAGAAAGCGAGAAATATAATTCATTCAATGCCTTTGTTGCTTTTGTTAGCACAGGCGGACTTAGAAATATAATAAACCAACTGCATTCTTTTAAAGAAAATGGTGGCGAAATAAAATTGTATTGTGGGGTTAATTTAAATGCAACTTCAAAAGAAGCATTGGAGCAGTTGCTTGAACATGGAATAGAATCTTATGTTGTTTATTCACCTAACAATATTATTTACCACCCAAAGATTTACGCTTTTGAAGGAAACGAAAAAAAGCGTGCTATTATTGGTTCATCAAATCTGACTGAAAGTGGTTTGTTCCAAAACATAGAAGCGTCCGTTTGCGTAGATTTTGATAGTGATGATGAAAACGGGAATGAATTTTTGTCTGACATATATGACCACTTTAATGCTGTCATCAATCTAGAGCATCCAAGTTGTCAACTTCTTACACAAGAAGTTTTAGATATTCTTGTGGAGAGTAAAGTTGTTTTACCCGAAATGGTAAGCAGAGTAAAGAATAATAAAATTAATAGGGAATTTACACAGAAAGAGCAAAATGCTAATACAAGACTGCTTCAGTTATTTGGAAAAGTAAAGCCAAAGCGACCACCTAAAGGTTTTAGAAAAACAGTTGTAAAAAAAGAAATGGTCGAAGAAGTAACTTCTGAAGTGAGAATTGTTGAAGAAACTACAGAATTGACAGCTGGTGCAATGTGGATTGAAACAGGTTTGATGACAGGTGGCTCAAGAAACATTCTTGATCTTTCCAAAAAGGGGAAGTTAGATGGAGTAAATAAATTTGGAAGTGTGAGTTATTTTGGGATTGACCCTGAAAATGGAAATGAAACTAAAGATATTAATATAATTTTTGGAGGAAAAACTTATATAAGTAATCGTATATTTTATACAGATGGAAATAGTAATTGGAGGATTCGTTTGAATGGTAAAACAGAAGATGGAAAAAAACTTACAACTTTTTCCATTCCAAGTTTGGGTCAAAATGGTGGATTTCAAAATAAGATTTTACTTTTCACAAAACTAAATAATGATGATTTTCGACTTGAAATTTTAGAACAAGATGATATGCCACGACTAATTGAAAACTCAGTTGACTGGGCTAAAGGTGGCAGTGGAAATGGTAGAGCTTATGGAATTATTGCTGAATAATTTTTTTTTAATTCTAGATTAAACCATTTTAAATCTTCTTTTGAATATTGCTTTTGAAATGCTGAAAGAACTAGTTCTACTTCTAAATGATTTAACTTGTAAAGAAGCATAAACAGTAAGTCAATCTTTCGGATAAGTTCAAAACGACTTTCGTTTATTGGTGTTTTCAAATCTAAAGTTTTAAATAGCGGATTCAATCGAATATCATTTTGTAGAAGAGAAAAAACTAGCAAAGAAATATGTTGCTTAAAGGAAGCTTTACTTCCATTAAAAGTTATAATACTTGTAATTTGTTCAATGTTTGGTACAGGCATTTGGTTTATAACCGATTGTGTTAAATCAATTCCACTTAACTTTTTCTTTAAAATAAAGTCAAAGACTACGGAATTGAAGAGTCCACAGAGGTACAGTAAATTATTTGCATTCGTAGTTAGAAATTGTACAGACTGCGATGCAGGAATAAAAGGTAAAATAGTTGCTATACAAGTTCTTGAATTAGTTGCGGATGTTAGGCTTCTCCATGCCAACATAAATTTCTCTTTGTGATGTTTTGAAAGTTGCAACCACTTTTCAGTATTTATAAAGAATCTGGATTCTGGGAAACTATTTTTTTCTCTTTTTGTGTTTTCGTCCAATAGCACTGAAGAAGATTTACTTCCATATCTCAATTCATCATCAATACCATTGAAGCCAGAATATTTACCATCAAATTGATTGAAGAATTTTCCTTCATAGATAGGTGTGTTATCATCTGACTTTCTCTTTGAAATGAATTCAGAATGACTAGTTAAATGAACAATTCTTCCAAATCTGACAGAGTCAAAAATATTTTTGAAGAATGAAAACTCATGAGAAACTCTAAGAAGAAAGTTGGCTTCACTTTTTGTGGAAAGATTTGGGAGCATTCCGGTAAACGGATTGAGCAATTTTAATCTGTTATATGACAGTTCAATATTAGGAACAATAGTTTCAATTTCTGTTATAACGCTAAGATTCATTGCAACTTGAAATTGTTTCTTATAAGCGTTTCCAAGCAAAAGAAAACAGAATCTTTCTCTGCTATCAATGTTAAAAATCTTTTTGCGGTTAATAAAATCATAAACTGCGATGACAAGATTATTTTTTGTCATGAACTGAAACAGTTTTTGATTTACCTGACTTGTTACAATTGCACTTTTCAAAACTAATCCGACAACTCCTCGTTGTGTTTTGAGTTTAATTGCAGCATTTGTAAACAAAGCGTAAGTGTTCAATTCCCCATTGTTTGATAATTCAAAAAAGGAATTTCGTTTTAAATCCTTCTTAGTTTTTTCAATTTGCAATTGAAACTCTTTTGAAAACTCTGCCAAATGTTTATTTCTTTCAATTACTTCTGTTATTTCAGTTGTACGACTTGCTTTGAAATGATTGCTTGAAATTGAAGGAGAATAAAGAGCAAAGAACTTCTTTTCTTCAAAACGAATTTTTTCCCAAGGAGGATTTCCTAAGACGATATCATATTTTTTAAGTTTGTTTTTGCTAATTGAAAGTTTCTCATGATAAATAAACCCACTTGCGAAAGTATCAATTTTTAGACTTTCATTAGTAGGAAAGTCAGTAACCAAAAGAAAATTACCGTGGACAAACCTTTCTGAGAATTCTGAATAATCTTTAGGTTGGGAAATTCGTAAAAGTAAATTCAATTTTGCAACTTCCAAAGCCAAACAATCAACATCAAACGCTGAAATATTTTTTGCAATGGATTTTAATAGTTGGTTTTTTCTATCAATTGGTAATTGAAGATTGTGGGCAACCGTTTCAAAATATTGCAATATTTCAGTTAAGAAATTACCTCCACCGGAAGAGAAATCAGCAAAAGTGATTGAAGGAATTTTATTAAGCACAGATTCATTAACAATTTTGGCAGACGACATCTTTTCAATCCCAAAATTGATGTGAAAGAAGGTGTCAATTGTTTTTTTAGTAACTGAGTTAGCTAATTCGGCAGGTGTGTAGTAACTGCCTAATTTGTTTCTATAGTTTTTTGCGTTAGAGGTTTTTGTTCCATTATTCTCATTTTCAGACTCTATTCCTAACAAGGTTTCATATAGTGTAGGTATATCAATTGACTCAAGATTAATTAAACTACATAGTTTTTCATCAATCAGTTTAGTAAGAAATGAATTGCATTGGGAAATAACTAATGAAAACAAGTTTTTATCTGCAAAAGTGTTTGTCAGCCAGTCATTGGTTGCTTTTACAATCTTGCAATCTTCTCTCTTTGGATTATTTTTTAAATAAAAAATACAAGCGGTAAAAATCGCTTTTGTTTTAAATCTTTCTTTATTAAGTTCAATAGGATTTATTATTTGCTGATTGAAGAAGCATTTTGAAAGATATTCTTTCAAGATATTGGTATATATTTCCAGTGCTTTATCCATTATGTAATTGACCTACTGTTAAAAATTCCTTCGATAATAAAACCAAAGGTTTGTTGAAGAAACTGGCTTTGTGATGTTGCGATAAAATTGTATAAACAGTTGCTGATAAGTTCGCCTGATTTCTTAGAAACGGATAATTGTTTTCTAATTGTTTAATTAAACTTACAATATTGATTTTGTCAGACTTGTAAATTGAAATTTGCTTAATTCCCATCTCATTCAAAATAATCTTGTGAAGCAAATCATTGAAGTATTTTGCTTTTGTTTGTTTGAGCTGAGTAACATTGTTTTTAATTAAATCAAGAATTGTTATTGGGTTCACATCCAGCTTATAGGATAAATCTTCAAATATTGATTCACTTCCTACAGAATAGCCATTTATTGCACGGCTTTTAGAAAGACAATTCAAATCAATATTTCCTGACAGAAGAAAATCTAGTTTTTCAACGTCTATTTTCAATGATTTCCTTTTGTTGAAAAATGGAGATTCTCCTACAACACTTTTTATTTCATTTAATTCCTTTGGATTAAATTGATACTGCTTTCTAATTTCCTTTTCAATTTCTGATTCAAGTTGTAATCTCCGGAAATCATTTTGGATATCAGATAAAATCAATGTTTCGATATAATTGTCAATATCTTTGATACTAGAGTAATTAGAGTGTTGAAACTCGAAATTTGGCAACTTGTTCTGTAGATATTTTTCCTTTAACTCTAAACATTTTTTACTTCGTGTTGAAATATATTTAGAATCGAGAATATTCGGGGCAACGGGAATTTTAGAAATATATCCTGCACTTATTGTAAACTTTGGATTAATTAGTTTTAGCAAAAATGTTGCAACTCTTGAATTAAGAAATGCAAGGTGAGCATATTTATCTCCTTTCAATACCTGGATTCCAGGGCCTGATGCAATGAATACCTGAGTTTCTTTAAGTACTCTCACATTTAATCCCAAAGTTCCTGTGTCACTATAGACAAGTTGTGTTGTAGCAATCTTGTCGATATTTCTCAATGCGCTTCCTTTATTCGCTTTTACCTTTTCAGCATTCTTACCCCAATACACTTTGTAATAATTCAAACCTGCCCATTTGCTAAATCCCCCTCCTTTGCTCACCAATTTCCAGTCAGGACTTCCATTAACTTCCCATGCAAACTTTACAAACTCTTTGTTGCTTCCTGTAGAAGTTCCCTGCATTGGATTCCCAAACTCAGCATAATGTTTCAAGTGCTGTATATTTTCAAAACGATGCTCTAATTGATAATTGAATTCAATATTTTCATTTTTTAGAAACTGGTTTTGGTTCAATTCAAAGGTTAATTGGCTAGGGAATTTTTTATTTGAAACCAAATCTCTTTTCTCCGAAAGGTTGCAGTTCTTTAAGTTGAAAAATTTTGTTGACTCGGAGCGACTAATCAAGCAAAGAGCAACATTAGTCTTTTCTCCGTTTATATCTCCAAATGCATTGCTACCCAAGTCAACACATTTTTTGAGAGTCTGCTTTGATAGAAAAAAAATTCTGAAATCTTTGAAAGATGACAAATACATCCAGTTATTTTGAGAAACAATTCCTAAAACATCATTTTCATTCATAGACTGAATGATTTTTTGAAGAAAAGAAACACACAAGTCGCCCTTGCTTTCAGGAAAAGTTTGTAGAATAAAGTCTTTCAGTGAAATATCCATATCCCTTTTTCCCATGAATGGGGGGTTTGTAACAAAAACTTTAACTTTCTTTTCTCTATTTATTTTATCCAATTGAGATTTGAAAGTTGAATTAGCAATTTTGTTTGAAGTAATAGTTTGGTTCAAAAAGCCCAACTTATCATTTGGATCCCCTCCGTAAATTCTTATCTGTGTTTCTTTTGAAGGAATTGCATAGGTAGATGCTTTTACAAACAATGAAAGGGATGCAATTTTTGAAAGGTTACTATCCAAATCATAACCGAGAATTGCATAATTTAAAATTGTATCAACAATCTTTTGATTAGACCAATCTTTAAATGACTTTTTATAAATACCAAAAAGTCTTTCAAAGGAATAGTTCAGGAAATTGCCACCACCAGAAGCACAGTCGATTAAAACTACATTTTGAATCTCATTTTTTTCAAAACTTGAAAGCGATTCATCAACCAAGTATTTCACCATATATTTATCAGTGAAAAATTGAGTGGTAAATAATAACTCTGCATTTTCAATTTTTGCTTTGTCTTTTCCAAGTTTTTTAAAGGCTGCTTTCTCTAGATCTCTTTTCAAAAATTGGTATGACCAAGAGATAATATCGTCAATATCTATATTAGGATTTTCAAAAGCATCTTTTAGTTTTTCAAAAGTTACACTAAGTAATGCTTTATCTATTTTTTTTTCTATTTCTAAAAATGTTTTATAAAGGTCAGGGAATCTTTGACTGATGATGTGAATTTCATCGCTAAAATGAGAATGGAAATCTGAATAGATTGATTGGATATTTGTATTTCTACGAAGAGTCAATGTTGCTATCAGAACTGAGAAAAATATACTCAAATCCTGGATAGGAATTTCTCTCTCAATAGGAGTCAAACATCCGATGAATTGAGTTATAAGACTTTTTATTTTCTGCTTCACAGTTATTTCTCTTTTGACTTTTTTAAGTATGTAACTAATTGTTCGTTGACTAATTGTATTGCTTGGTACGTTGTTTCGGTTAAACCATATACTTTCAAAATTTTGTCAGCTGTGTGCTGAACTTTAAGGCTCGCTTCTGATACTTTGTAAAATTTAGCAAGTCGCTTTAGCTGTTCAGAGGTTGGTAACCTTTCGCCACGTTCAATTTTACTTAGCATAGGAGAGTCAATGTCAGTTCCTTTTGACACTTGATAAAGTGTTTCTTCTCTCCCTTTTCGGAGTTCTCTAAGATACCTACCTAACTTTGACTGCTGATTATTCATTTGTCAAAATATTGACTTGTCAAATTTTGACAAAAATAATAATATTATCCCTAATATATTCAGATAAATTGAAATAATTTAAAATTCGATGTAATTAATAGCAAATGCAGATTTGCTCAATTAGAGATGGGAATGTAAATTTAAATGTCTTAAATTATAATTCCCATTATCCTTTTCAATTGTATTTTAATTATAGTTAATTATTCCTCAAAGATATGACTAATAATTGTATCGATTAAAAAGTTGATTGTTAGATTTACTCAAAAAGAATTAAAATTTTATCAAGGTCGATATGAAAAATTAAGGTATTATCTAAGCAACAAGATAAAAAGCTGTGGAATAAAATGTTTATAAAATTTAAGAGAGAAATTAGTTTTTATGAAAGCATCCTCATAAATTGGAAGTGATAAGAATCTTAAGTGGAATGTTTTTGAGAATGATTTTGTGAAATGATATATAAATTTGATAGTCGTAGATAATCGGATTTATATAAAATTTAGTATGTTCAGGTTGTTGTCTTAAACATATTATTTTCAGGTATTTGCATCCTGGGCGAGCCATCCGGAAGTGATATATACAGCAATAGCCTGCCTGAATATGAGGTATATTCCAGGTTTAATGCTAGACCTTTGTAAAGTTACCTTTGATTTTTATAAATTAGACGAAATTTTTCCGGACAAGCCGGAATAAATGGTTGTATGTATCCCAAAATAAAGAGAAAATACAAAAGACCAGCTAAGAAAGACAAAAAAAGAATAGCTCTTTCGGAAAAAGAACAGGATTATAAACGATAAAAAAGAAGTTGAAGAATACATGGAAAGCCTGGCACAGACCTTTGAATATCTAAAACAGTTTCTGACAGAAGAAAGACTAAGGAAAATCGAATATTTTTCCCGGGAAAGCTCAGATTTTGTTCTTCCTGTAATGGAAGACGTATATCAGTTTCGAAATGCCGCGGCAATTATAAGATCAGTGGAAGCCTGTGGCTTTCATAAAGTGGTGGCTATGGAAGAGGAAAATGTATTTAATCCGAACCTTACCGTGACCAAAGGCGCTGAAACATGGGTGGAGGTAGAAAAAATGCCTAAAAATATTGCTTCATTACAGGAAATTAAAAGCCGGGGGTATAGAATACTTGCCGTTTCACCTGAAAAGAATGCAGTGATGCTTCCTGATTACCAGATCAAAGAGCCTGTTGCCCTGGTTTTTGGAACTGAACTGGAAGGAGTTTCCGAAGAAGTTCTTGACTTTGCTGATGAAACCCTGGCGATACCCATGTATGGATTCACCAAAAGCTTCAATGTTTCTGTAGCAGCAGGAATTTGCATGTATGAACTGAAACAGAAGCTTCTCAATTCCTCCATAGCTTATAAACTTTCTGAAGATAAGCTTCTGAAAATGAAGATCCGTTGGGCTGTGAATTCCATCAGAAGCGGACAGGAAATCCTGGACCGTTATTTATCTGAAAGCGAATAGAAAGGGCGAGAATATACAAACTCTTTATAGGATCTGTATATTATATTATTATTCTATGGGATTTTGTATCGCTGAATTTTGATATCAATTTATCTCACTCCGCTTTTATCCGTTATCAGCATATAATTCCGGGCAGCAACAAATATTCCGGCTGTTTCCGTTCTCAGTCTTTGGTTACCGAGGGATACCGCTTTTACGGCGTGCTGAGCCAAATATTGAATCTCCTTTTCAGAGAAATCACCTTCGGGACCGATCAGGAAAGTATAGCCAGCTAAATCTGGAACGCTGTCCAGCTCAATTCTATTCAGATTTTCATGACAATGAGCTACAAAAGTCTGTTCGGGATGTATGTTTTTTAAGAAGTCCGTTAGTTTTGTTAAATCATTGATAATCGGGAAATGGAATCTTAAGCTCTGCTTGGATGCTGCAATAGCCTGCTTCCTGATCTTATCAATATTGATATTTTTACGTTCCGTCTTTTCGGTCTGTAGAAAGGTTATTTCAGAAATTCCCATTTCAACAGCTTTTTCCACAAAAAATTCAATCCTGTCAATATTTTTTGTCGGAGCAATGGCAATATGAAGTCTGGGATTAAAGTCCGGAATATTTCTTTTTATATCCGAAGCTGCTAAGCCGGCTTTTTTTCCCTCTAAAACTAATTTTCCGAAGGCGACATTCCCTTTTCCGTCTGTTACATGGATCTCTTCTCCGTCTCTCATACGAAGAACCTTAACAATATGCTGCTGTTCATCATCATTAATGATAACCTTACCTTCTATTTGCCCGTAAAATAGCTTCATTTCCTGTTAAATTGTGTTTATGCTTGATTTATGAATCGAGGTCCTGAATGCGATCCATTGCTTTTACAACCGTATTCTACAAGTCATATTTTGCTGTAGCCGTTGTCCTTAAATCCGTAAATTCTCCCCTTTCGAATTTCAGCTGGGCTACCATGGCGATCATCGCAGCATTATCAGTAGTATATTCGAATTTGGGAATATAAATGTTCCAGCCGAGCTTCTGTTTATTCTCTTCCATGGTCTTTCGTAATGCGGAATTGGCCGAAACCCCACCAGCAATGGCAACTTCATTGATGCTGAGCTCTTTCGCTGCCTTCTCCAGCTTATTCATTAAAATATCAATGATTGACTTCTGGACAGATGCACATAGATCATTAAGATTGTCCTTGATAAAGTCGGGGTTCTTTCTTACTTCTTTCTGTATAAAATACAACACGGAAGTTTTGATCCCGCTGAAAGAATAATCATACTGCTCCATCTTGGGTTTGCTGAACTGAAAAGCATCAGGATTGCCCTCTTTGGCCAGCCTGTCGATAATAGGGCCGGCAGGATAATCCAGGTCAAAAATTTTCCCGATCTTGTCAAAGGCTTCACCGGCTGCATCATCAATGGTCTTGCCAATGATTTCCATATCAAAATAATCTTTTACCAGTACGATCATGGTATGGCCTCCGCTTACTGTAAGGCATAAAAACGGAAATTTTGGCGGCACAGGATTTGCATCCTCAATGAAATGGGCTAAAATGTGGGCCTGGAGATGGTTTACTTCAATCAGGGGAACGTCAAGGCTCATTGCCAGAGACTTGGCAAAAGAAGTTCCCACAAGAAGGGAGCCTAATAACCCGGGACCGCGTGTAAATCCTATCGCAGAAATTGCATTTTGTTGTATATTTGCTTTAGTCAGAGATTTTTCAACGACAGGAATTATATTTTGCTGATGCGCGCGCGAGGCCAGTTCCGGAACTACTCCTCCATATTCTTTATGGATTGCCTGGTTCGCAGCAATATTGGATAAAATAGAATTCCCCCTGATGATCGCTGCTGATGTATCGTCACAAGACGATTCAATACCTAAAATTATAGAGTCGCTCATAATAATGGCAAAGTTAGAGAATAATAACGAGAATGAAAATAAAAAATCAGTAGCTGAAAACTTGGGTGATCAGGTGCAAAAAACTGTTGAAAATGTAGAAGAAAAAGTAAAGGAAACAGTAAAAGAAGCATCTGAGCTGGCTTCAGATGCTATTCATCATCCTGTGGAAACGGCCCAGGAGTTTGGAAAGCAGGCTGCAAAAGATGTTACAAGCTATTCCTGGTGGGCGAAGCTTTTATTGATTCTTTTCTGGCTGGGGCTTGCATTGGTTGCAGGTGTACTCATTACCATTAATCTTCCTGCAACAAAACAATGGGCGGCAGATCAGGCTTTGCAGATTGTCAATAAAGATTTCAAAGCGGAAATGTCTACGGAAAGTGTGGAAGTAGACTATTTCGGGGATGTTACGATCAAAGGATTAAAAATTAAAGATTATAAAGGCTTTGAATTTATTAAAGCTAAAGAGTTCCGGGCCAATTCTGATTGGATGGCTCTTGCTGCAAATGCCATTTCAGGGAATAGCAATTCTTTGAGTTTCAATGCGCTTACCCTTGTTAATGCCGATGTTAAGGTCATTACCTATAAAGGCGATAGTATTTCAAATTTTATCCGCTTTACAAAATTGTTTGACAGTGGTAAAAAAAGAGATCCAAATAAACCACCTTTCCAGTTAAATTCCCGGGTACAGATCATAAACTCCAAAGTTTCTATCGTTAATCAGAATTCCCCGGGGGAAAACGGGAAATGGCTTATTGCCCATAACGTTAATTTAAAAGCTCCGAACGTTAAAATAAATGGAGTTAATATTTCTGCGTTGATCAATAATTTTTCTTTTGTAACAAAAAGATGGGGAAAATCCCATATTGTAGACACCTTTTCTACTGAACTTTCCATGACAGAAGATTTCCTGTCTCTTAAAGATCTTACCTTGAATACGGATCATTCATTGCTGCAAGGCAATATTAAATTCAATCTTCATAACGGATCATGGGCCGATTTTGCAGATAAGGTACGCTGGGATATGGATATTCGGCAGGGAAGCCAGCTCAGTGGTTATGACATCAGCTATTTTGTGACCAACTGGGATAACTATGTGCCGTTCAATATTTCCGGAAAGATGACCGGGCCATTGAATAAATTTCATCTGGATAATTTCCTGATCTCAAATCCTGACGTAAATATTGCTACCCGGACCATGAAGGTAAATAATATCCTGAAAGGCAACTTTTTGATTGAAACCAATGACCTTTCCACAGATTTTACCTATAAGGACCTGAAAGCGATGATGCCGTCTTTCATCTCTGTAAAAATGAAAAACTTTGCCGATGACTTCGGAAAACTCAAATATAATGGCGCAGCAAGGGTAGATCCCCGTCAGGTCTATATCCCGAACGGAAATTTAATAACCGGAATTGGCCAGGCTAGGATCACAAAATTCACCCTTACGGACTACAGCTCTGCCTTACCTAAATATGCAGGATATGCTGAAGTGAAGGACCTGAATACGTCAGTAATCACCAAGAATAAATCTGTCGGTCTGATTTCTGGTAATTTTGATGTCAACGGGCAGAGTTTTGATGTCAATACCATGCGTCTGACTACAAAGTCCCGGATATCAAGCATTGAGATCATGAATAAGGAGATCAACAACCTTTACCTGGATGGTTTGCTGGATCATAAGAAATATAGCGGGCTTATTACCATAAATGACGAGCAGGCTAAGGCAACCATAAAAGGATTGATTGATTTCAGTACGTCAAAAATTGCAATGGATGTAAATGCCGATGTGAACTATCTGAATATGAATTATTTCACCGATAAGCCCGGAAACCAGATAGTAAGCGGACAGGTAACGGGGAAAATGTCAATGACTTCAGTAGATGACCTGAATCTGGACGTTGAAGCAAATAATATAAACTTTGCAACAGCCACCCAAAAATATATCATCCCTAATGCCAAGATAAAAACATTTATAGAGAGCGGAAACAGAGTGATCGATGTGGATGCTCCCGGAGCTGTGAACGGAAAGATCTCAGGAAAATACAACCTGGCAGATCTGGCAGGAATGGTAGAGAACGGATTGGGTAAGATTTTAGTAGGCCCGCCGCCAAGAAAATTGTACAGAGGACAAAGCTTTGCCATGAATTTTGATGTCCAGCAGGGATTGGTAAGCTATTTTATGCCGGAGCTGAAGCTGGCAAAAGGAGCAAAAGTAGAAGGACAGTATGATGGAAATTCAAATAATCTGATCCTGAATCTGGATGCCACCTCTTTGAAGTATATTATGACCAGGACTGTTGAGATCACTGAAGCCGATAAAGCTTTAGCGGCCGCTAATCCCGCATACAAAATCAATGAAAGGGACAATATCACACAGGATAGCGCAATGGTGGATAGTGTGATGGTAAGGATCAATACGGCCAACCTTGATGAACAGATCTATGCCAGGATCAACAGGGTGGAGTATAATAAAAATATCATCAAAGATCTTACATTAAGCGGAAGAAATGAAAATAATGCGGTTCTCCATTTAGCTACCCGGTTTAAACACGGGAGTCCGGAAGATGAACTGGATGATAACCTGAAAGATTATGCGGTGAATGTGAACCAATCCACCAATGAGGCAGGAGATTTCGTATTCAGGTTTGATCCTACCGAAGTGAAATTCAATAATGTTACCTGGGCCATAGATACAAGCCCGGAGTTTGATCATTCCATAACCTACCGTAAGAAAACAAGTGACTTTGACATCAGGAACCTAAGGGTCTATTCTGAAAACAGTGCCTTGCTGATCAAGGAGGCCCAGTTTAAATCAGCCAAAGACTTTTATATAGATGCCGACATCAATGATTTTGCTATTGAGAAATTATTGGAAATGCAGTCCGGAGGAAACTCAATGAATATCAAAGGGCTGGCTAACGGCAGCGTGAAGATCAGGATGGATAAGAGTACACTGCAGCCGCTGGTGGATGTCACCATTGATGATATCATGATGAATGGCAATAATATGGGAGACATTACCATTTCTGCCACCAACAGTTTTTCATTGAACGTATATGATGTTGACGTAAAAGTTACTTCTGCGGGGGTTCTGGGGAATAACAACCTTCATTTGACAGGAACGGTAAACAACAATACATCTTCTCCAACAATTGATTTTACGGCGGAAATGCGCGATTTTGATCTTGCCTTCGCCCAACAGTTTGTACAGTCTGTGTTCGGGAACCTGCGGGGAAAGGCAACAGGGGATCTTAAAATTACAGGAAAATTAAGCGATCTTGATTACAGTGGAGATATTGCAATGAAAGGATTTGGCCTGAAACTTCTGTTTACAGGTGTGGACTATTCATTTGATGATACGGTGATACCTTTATCAAAAGGTTTGGCGATCCTGAACAATATAGAAGTTCATGATGGAAGAAGCAATTCTAAGGGAACCATTTCCGGAGCCATCCAATTTGAAACCCTTTCTTCAATGGGAGTAAACCTTGTGATGAGGGCTGATAATTTATTGATGCTGAATACCACCCAGAAAGATTTTGACCTGTTCTGGGGAAGGGTGTATGGCCAGGGAGACCTCTATGTTGACGGACCTGTTTCAGGATTGAGCCTGTCGACCCCGAATATGAAAGCCCTGAACGGAAGTACCTTCACTTTTAATTCAGGTTCCACCTCTAATGTGGAAGAATTTAAAATGTTGAGGTTTCTGAAAGAAGGAAAAGACGGGCTGGTGACTCTGGAAGAAAAGAAGAAGTCCGGGGCGAATATGAACATAGATTTCAACCTGGATGTTGACAAAGGAACTACGGTAAATGTGCTGGTAGGAGATGATGTAGGAAGCATTACGGTGAAAGGAGCAGCGAGAAATCTCAGATTCCAGATGGACAGACAGGGAAGCATAGCCATGAGCGGAACCTATAGGGTGGATAACGGGACCTTTGTCTCCAAGGCGATTCTTAATAAAACCTTCCAGATTGAGAAAGGTAGCAGCATCCGTTGGGATGGTGATGCCATGAAACCGGCTCTGGATATTACAGCCAACTATGTGAGAATGGTATCTAATGCCGGTGAATATCTTAATATGGGAAAACTCCAGCCTATCAGTATACTGCTTCAGGCTAATATTACACAATCCCTTGTAAACCCGAAAGTGGACCTTAATGTCTCCGCTATGGATGTTTCCAGCCAGGTAAAAGAAACCCTGGCCGCTAAAATGAGCCAGGAAGGTGAAAAGGTGCTTCAGTTCGGTTCTGTATTGCTGTTAAGCAGCTTTAACGTATCGAATACAGGAGGTGTGGATGTGGATGTGGCAGGTGTTGCCGAATCTTCCGGTTACAATATGCTTTTAAAGCAGCTGGGCTCAGTACTTAATACCATGAGTAATGAGTTCCAGATTGACCTGAATTATGTGAAAGGAGACCAGTATTCCAATACCGGCGACCGGGCGAATGCAGGGGTAAGCTTTGCCCTTTCCCCAAGAATAAAAGTTAAGACCGGACTCGGGATCCCCTTAACCAAAACCGAGAATACGGAAGCTAATTATTTGTCAGGAGAAGGGACCGTTGAATATGATATCTCCAAAAAGAATGATGGAAGTCTGATTTTAAGAGGATACTCCAAACCTTCCAATATCGGTATGATTGCCGGAGCCGGTACCAACGGTTCTGCTAATCAGGCGTATGGTGGAGGTATTGTTTGGAGTAAAAGCTTTAATTCTTTATTTAAAAGAAAGAAAAAAGATAAAAAACAGACGGAACCTAAAGCGGAAATAAAAACAGATTCTACAAAATCAACAGACAAATAATTGAAAATTTTTAATGATTTTTATCATCTGTGTTAATTATTGTTAATATTTAAGATAATTTTTTTAGTTAGATTATTTTTTATAAATTTGCAAAAAATACATTGATTTTTTAAGAAAATTGTAATTTAACTAATATGAACTATCAACTGGACGAAATAGACAAGAAGATTCTTGATTTCTTGGTAGAAAATACAAGAATGCCTTTTACTGAAATTGCTAAGCAGATGGATGTTTCTGCAGGTACAATTCACGTAAGAGTTAAAAAGATGGAGGATGCAGGAATTATTTTGGGATCATCTCTTAATATTGACTATGGTAAACTAGATTACCATTTTACAGCTTTCATAGGAATCCTGTTAACTAAATCCAACCGCACACAGGAGGTTCTAAAAGAGCTGTCAACCATTCCGAACGTTATCGAAGCAAGCGTTATTTCAGGAAAGTATAATATTTTCTGTAAGGTAAAGGCTAAAAATACGGATGACGCGAAAAGAATTATTTATCAGATAGATGATATACAGGATGTTATGAGAACTGAAAGTATGATTTCTATGGAAGAATACCTAAGTGATAAAAACAGATTGATCAATGCAATTTCTGTATAACAAATAGTAAACAAATAAATATTAAAGAACTTATGAAATTCCTCATAAGTTCTTTATTTTTGTACCTATGGAAGAAGAATACAGTTATTTTGATAAAGACCCGAAGAAAGGTTGGGGATTTATCTTAACGTTGGCCTCCCTGGCACTTTTTACAATAATGGGAACGGGCATTGATGTTGATGAATATCTGCAACACGATTACCTTAACATCCCGGAATGGTATTTTTATGTGGTTTTTGCAATGGATGCCTTAATGGTGGTCAGCCTAATCCTGATGTTTTTTTACAGGAAGATCGGGATATTTGCATTTCCGGCTTTGCTTGTTATGCATTTCTTTATGCACAACTATTATTTATCGACATTCTTATATACGGACGTCACCAACCTTTTTCTTTTCACAGGATTTGGAATGCTGGCGATCATTCCGAAATGGAAGTTTTTCAGATAATTTCATATAAAAATAAAAAAGTCCCCGGTTAAGGGACTTTTTTATTTAATGAATAATTTTTAGTTTAGTTAGCTAAAACTCTTTTTACGGCTTCTTTTACCGCGGCCGCATCTATTTTATATTTCTTCATCAGTTCAGCCGGTGTTGCAGATTCCCCGAAAGTATCGTTTACTGCTACAAATTCCTGTCTTGTAGGCCTTCTTCTTGCCAGCATTCCGGCAATGGATTCACCTAAGCCACCAAGATAATTATGCTCTTCAGCTGTTACGATTTTTCCTGTCTTCTCTACGGATTTTAAGATAATCTCTTCGTCAAGAGGCTTGATAGTATGGATATTGATCACTTCGCAGGAAATACCTTCTTTTTCAAGCTCATCCGCAGCTATCAAAGATTCCCAGACAAGGTGTCCTGTGGCTACAATGGTTACAGCGGTACCTTCCTGCAGCATGATCCCTTTTCCGATTTCAAAAGGCATGTCTTCCGGAATGAATACCGGTACGGCAGGTCTTCCGAATCTCAGGTATACAGGCCCATCATGGTCTGCGATAGCGATAGTGGCAGCTTTGGTCTGATTGTAGTCGCAAGGGTTGATCACTGTCATTCCCGGAAGCATTTTCATCATCCCGATATCTTCCAGTACCTGGTGGGTAGCTCCGTCTTCACCCAGAGTAAGACCTGCATGGGAAGCGCAAATCTTCACATTTTTACCTGAGTAAGCGATTGACTGGCGGATCTGGTCATAAACCCTGGAAGTGGAGAAGTTGGCGAAAGTTCCGGTGAAAGGGATTTTTCCTGTAATGCTAAGACCCGCAGCAAGCCCCATCATGTTCGCCTCTGCGATTCCTACCTGGAAAAATCTTTCAGGTGCCTTTTCAATGAATTTTTCCATTTTCAGGGACCCGATGAGGTCTGCACAAAGTGCTACCACATTAGGATTTTTGTCAGCTAGTTCCGCCAATCCGGCTCCGAATCCTGAACGTGTATCCTTTTTTTCTGTATAGGTGTATTTCATTTTTATTTTTTAATCGAGGTTTTGTAAATAAGTAGTTAATTTCTTTTGATCAGACTGATTCAGTTTATCATGAATTTCATTGAAGTATAATACTTCCCGCCGGATTTCATCCAAAGTTATTTTAATACTTACGGTATTACCATAAGACTGGGTAAGATACATGTCGCACATCTGTCCTACATAGTTTTTCAGGTGCTTTTGTAATTCCTGGTTATTGAATACGGGAAGATCCTTTTCAAA
Organism: Chryseobacterium gossypii; assembly: GCF_041361455.1. Lineage (NCBI taxonomy): Bacteria > Pseudomonadati > Bacteroidota > Flavobacteriia > Flavobacteriales > Weeksellaceae > Chryseobacterium > Chryseobacterium gossypii. Next base: position 21,331 of record NZ_JBGCUR010000025.1, read on the forward strand.
ATTCCTGCAGTGCTTAGGAAGCCCCTTCCACAATTTATCATTTGAGAGGGTGCTGATGGCCAGGCCTTCGCTTTCTTTACTTCTTTTATACTCTGATACATAATCCGGAATGCCGTAATAATCACTGTCCAGGCTTGGTGCCGTTACAGAATCCACTACTGCCACCGCAGAATCTGCATACACTTCCTGCTGATTTCTATACACCATCGTAATGGAATCCAGCTTCCTCTGCTGTTCGGTCATCGTTTTTTTGTGATCAAACAGGACAAAGTCTTTGGAGTCTTTCATGGAAGTTAAAGCAAAATACTCTTGGTCATATGTTTTCTCTGGTCCGGCCTTCAGGATAAGCCCTTTTATACCGAAACCTTTAAGCCTGGCTCTTTTCTCATATTGATTGAGAAGACCGTTTAAAACAGAAAAGTTATTGTAAACCGACTTGTCATCAATACATAGCTTCAGATTGTCATCCTTTGTATTTCCGTCTTTGGATCTGTAAGTGATCAAATAATGAGAGCAGGGCATACCCAGGATGGTTTCTCTGGTATCCAGTTTCTGGGTTTCAAGGGTATATTCATCCTTATCTTCATAATCATAGCTTCCTCCGGATCCATACAATAAGGAATTGAGCCTGAACGAACCTGTAAGGCGGCTGCTGATTTCCGGAGAAACAGCGCTTGTGCCCAATCCGTCCGTATAATAATACAAAGGAATATCGTTGAAAACTACCTTGGTAAGAAATTCATTATTGTTGCTGGCATAAATTTTCAGCATTACAGAAGAAGTATTCTTATTCGTCATCTGATAGTTCAGTTCTTTGGTAAAAGAGATTTTCTTTTCCTGTGCAATTCCAAAGAGGGAGCTGATAAGAAGGCAGATGAAGAGGATCTTTTTCATGAATAACTTGATAATGTGATACAGATATTAGTAATCAGAAGGAGCTTCTAAATATAATTGCTTGAAAGCTGTTTCCAACTGCTCATCGTTAGGGGCTTTTCCATGCCATGCGTGAGTACCCATCATATAATCCACACCATACCCCATTTCTGTATGAAGAATAATTGCTACAGGCTTTTCTTTACCTGTTTCAGTTTTTGCTTTTTCAAGAATTGCGATCACCGCTTCAAGATCATTACCGTTTTTCTCTTCCAAAACGGTCCATCCGAATGCTTCAAGCTTGGCATGCAGATTTCCCAGGCTTAATACATCATCGGTATCACCATCAATCTGACGCCCGTTGTAGTCAATTGTTGAGATGATATTATCCACTTTTTTGGCTGCTGCAAACATCAATGCTTCCCAGATCTGGCCTTCCTGTAATTCGCCATCTCCGTGAAGGGAGTAAACAAGAGCATTATCTCCGTCTAGTTTTTTGCCTAAAGCGACACCAAGCGCCACGGAAAGGCCCTGTCCTAGAGAGCCGGAAGCAATCCTCACACCAGGCAGACCTTCATGAGTTGTAGGGTGACCCTGAAGCCTTGAATCCAGCTTTCTGAACGTTCTCAGCTCATCTACAGGGAAAAATCCAAACCTTGCTAACGTGGAATAGTAAACCGGTGAAATGTGCCCGTTGGAAAGGTAGAAATGATCCTCATTCTTACCTTCCATAGTGAAAGGAAGATTATAATTCATTACTTTACCGTAAAGTGCCGTAAAGTATTCCGTACAGCCTAAACTTCCGCCCGGATGCCCTGAATTGACAGCGTGAACCATTCTCAAAATGTCTCTTCTGATTTGCGTAGTAAGAGATTTTAACTCTTCGATACTTTTACTCATTATATCTGATTTATTTGCATGCGAATTTACAATTTTTTAATGGCTTACGGAAATGTAAAATCCGGGCTTAAGACCCGGATTCTGAATTATTTGATCTGAATCATTGTTTTTAGCAGCCTTCATTGATATAAACAGACATTTCCTCAACAATATTGTCAACTATTTTGAAGGTCAGCGTAGTCCCGGCATCAGAGTCATTCAGAATAAAGTTGCATACGTTTTTCTGTATATTGCCTTTGTCATCCCAACCAGGATATACACTATAGCTGGGATAATTTTTATAGGCATTGATAACGTCGTCCTTTGTATTTCCAACGCCTATCCCGCTTTTTGTTTTAAATTTCCTGCTTGTTGTAGAAAGACCTGTGATCATCAGTTTGCCGGTTTCCTTGCCCTGATTGTCATAATCCGGGGAAGCGGCGATCAGTATGGTCTCTCCATTATATTTGACGAGATTCTTTAATTCATAATCAGTCCGTTTTAGTTTAGGACCCAGTTTATCGGTCTCGTCACTTTTCATGAAGATACGGTAAGGCCCTATCCTTAAAGTCGAAATTTCAAAATCCTGTGCAGAGATCAATCCGAAGGTGAACAGGCATAATAAAAGCAGAATAATTTTTTTCATGGTTTTTATATTTGATTGAATGGGTTATTTTTTCCTGATCAGCCATAATCCGATGAATGTCAGCAATCCGTTGATGATCAGTAATTCCAGACCTATTTTAAAATCCCCGCAGATGCTTTCCTGATATTTATCGATAAAGAAGGAGATGACCGGAGCTGCAACGCAAACATATGGAACCAGCTTGTCATTCACTTTATATTGTGTGAAAATTCCGAAAGCAAAGAGACCTAAAAGCGGGCCATAGGTAAAGCCGGCAAGCTTCAGAATCAGTCCGATCATAGAGTTATCATTGATGACTTTAAAGATGATGACCATGATCAGAAAGGAAAGTGCAACGGTCAGATGAATATTCTTTCTGAATTTTTCCTTCTTTCCGTCATCCCATTCTTTCTTTTCCTTCATTCCGAAAATGTCAATGCACAGCGAAGAGGTAAGGGCTGTCATTGCCCCGTCTGCGCTTGGGAATAAAGCGGAAATAAGGGCTATGATGAATATGATTGAAATAAAGGCGGGCATATGATTCAGGGCAATATCCGGGAAGAGCTGGTCACCGGAGCTTGTAACGTTTTCCTGTGCGCCGTAAAGATGCAGAAGCCCACCCATATAAAGGAACAGCGAAATCACTCCAAGCAGAATAAAGCCAAGCGTTACCATATTCTTCTGTGAATCTTTCAGTTTGGTCACGGAAAGGCTTTTCTGCATCATCTCCTGATCTATCCCTGTCATGGTGATGGTGATAAAGGCGCCTGCTAAAATCTGTTTGATAAAGAAGCTTTTCTGATTCGGATCAAAATCAAAAACCCTGGTATAGCCTTTTTCCTGCATAGCGGTAAAGCTTTCCCCTATATTCAGACCTAAATGATTCAGCATATATATCGTACAGATGATCAGCCCCAGCAGCATACATGAGGTCTGCAAAGTATCTGTCCAGACAATGGTTTTTACTCCGCCTTCGTAAGTGTACAGAATGATCATCGCCAGAATGACCAGGGTAGTAACAATAAACGGAACTCCCAGGCTGTCCAGAATGGAAACCTGTAATATATTGACCACCAGATAAAGCCGGGCAGTAGCCCCCACCAGTCTGGAAACAATGAAGATCCATGCCCCGGATTTGTAGGAAAGTTGTCCCATTCTCTGCTGCAGGTAACCATAAATGGAAGTTAGCTGCAAACGATAATATAAGGGAAGCAGGACGTATGCAATAATGATATATCCTATAAGATATCCTAAAGTGATCTGTAAATAAGCAAATTTATCATTACCAACAGCCCCCGGAACACTTACAAATGTAACTCCCGAAAGGGAAGTGCCGATCATTCCGAAAGCTACCAGCATCCAGTTACTTTTACGGTTTCCGATAAAGAAACTTTCATTATCACTTCCTTTTCCTGTTTTATAGGCTACCCAAAGCAGCAGCGCAAAATAAATGATAATGATGGACAGCAATATGATTGGAGACATGTTTTTCGATTAAAATTTTACAAATATAGCTTTTTTCCCTTCTGATAAAAAAGAAAAAACCTTCCGGAACACGATCCGGAAGGCAGGTATATAGTCTTTTATGATTATGCTAAAACATCCTGAATATCCTTGTTTTTTTGAAAGGTTGCTTTTGCAAAAGGACAAAGAGCAATGATTTTCTTTCCTTCCTTTCTTGCAAAATCTACTGCTGCCAAAACCATTTCCTTACCGACACCTCGGCCGTTATAATTTTCATCAACCTCTGTATGATCTATGATGAATCGCTCATTTCCGGCCCAGGTATAGGTCATTAAACCTGCGCGGTTACCGTGTATGAAAGCTTCAAAATCTCCGTGTTTTTCGCCGTTGGTTTGCTTTACTTCAATCATATTATGAGAATTTGGTTAGTATTTCGATTTCGTTGGTTAATATTTTATGGACGGGGCATGCATCGGCAATGGTATGAAGCCTTTTCATCTGTTCATCATCCAGATTGAAGCCCTCAAAGCTGATATCTCTTTTAAAAACAGCCCTTCTGGTAAGAGGAAAGTTTTCCAGTTCAACTTCTACATTTATTTTCTCAACATCCCATTCCTTTCTTTCAATATACATTCTCAAAGTGGCTGCCGTACAGCTGGCCAGAGAAGTAGCCAGAATTTCAAGAGGGTTGAAACCTTTGTTTTGGCCGCCCTTATCTTCCGGCTCATCAGTGATAAGCCTGTTTTCACCGGCTATCACTTCTGTGTAATATTTTGTTTTTCCTAAACTTGCTTTTACGGTTACCCCCATTATTTTTCTGTATTGGATTTATAACTTAATGCTCCTGAAGGGCATTGGTCTATTTGATTTTTAAGCTCCTGAACCGTGGCATTTCCGGCTTTTATCCAGGGCCTCTCTTTCGGATTGTAAACTTTTGGTAACATTCTTACGCAAACCGTAGAATGGATACATTTTTTAGGTTGCCAGATTATGGTAATATCCCCATTAATGTATTCGTGTGTATCCATATTAACTTTCTTTTATTGATTTTTCGATTCTTCTGTCCGGAATGAACCATATAAAGGCTACAATATAGTAGAAACCTATGGCAATATAAGGGTAAAAAAATGAAGTGGCGACCCCGGCAATATAAAATACGATGGAAATGTACTCCTTGAATTTAGAGTTTATCGCTTCGCTGAGCTTAGAGTATTCACCTTCGTTCTTAATGGCTAAATTTTCCATGATGGTATATGCAACCGCGCACATGATCAAAGTAAAGCCATAGGCGGCAACGGGGTTTTTCGCGAAATGCGTTTCGCCGATCCATTCGGTGGTAATAGGCATTAATGATAGCCAGAATAGCAGATGGAGGTTGGCCCAAAGCATTTTTCCGTTCACCTTCTTTATCACCTGGAAAAGATGGTGATGGTTATTCCAGTAGATACCTACATAAACGAAGCTGAATATATAAGCCAGAAACCTGGGAAGAAGCGGCTTCAGACTGGACCAGTCACTGCCTTCGGGTACTTTTAATTCAAGTACCATAATGGTAATGATAATGGCCAGAACACCATCACTGAAAGCTTCTAATCTTCCTTTATTCATGAGATTCCAATCTGTTGTTTAAAGTTATCTGTTTTTTCCTTAAGTTCTTTCAGCATATCGGGATGGGTAACCCCGTTCTGTAAATCAAAATTTTCATAGAACCTGGGCAGAGAGAATGTGTATCTGATCTCAGCCCCGAATTGCGGGAAAAAAGTCTTTGCCGTATTCATGACATTTCCACCGCCATAGCCGCCGGGAGAAGTGCTCATGAGAAACATCGGCTTATTTTGAAAAACCTTTACGTTAATCCTTGAAGCCCAGTCGAAAATATTCTTAAATGCGGCGCTGTAAGAGCGGTTATGCTCGGCAAGCGAGCATATAATGGCATCGCAATTTTCGATTGCATCTAAAAAGCGGTGGGCTGCATCAGGAAATCCTTTCTTTTCAAGATCCACAGAAAAAACGGGCATGGTGTAATTATTGAGGTCGATCAGATTGATCTCTTCATTCTGAAAATCCCTTAAAACAAATTTTACCAGCTCTCTGTTGATGGAAGTGGAAGATGTACTTCCTGCAAATGCCAATATTTTCATACTTAATATTTATAGGTCCGGACCGAATTATTTCCTGTTCAAAATAGCCTTGGGAAGTGGAACATATTCATGCTCATCACCAGGTACCGGAGGAAAAGCATCATGATTCTGATCATTCCAATTGACTTTAGCCTGCTCAATTAATTCTTTGTCTGAATTTACGAAATTCCAGAATATAAATCGTTCTTCATCGAAAGGCTCCCCTCCGAAAAGATAAACAGTACCATTTTCACTCATATCAAACTCACAGAGTCTTGTGTCTTTGGCTATTAAAAGCTGTTTGGAGCCATAGCTGTTTCCCTCTGCATTGACGGTCCCGTCCAGGACATACATGGCAGCCTCACCATATAAATCCTTACCGATGCTGATTTTTTTCGGCTCGATGGTTTTGATTTCAATGAAAAATAATTTACTGTGTACGGGAACCGGCGATTTCTTCCCGAATGCTTCTCCCGCGATCAGTTTATACCGGATTCCGTTTTCTTCCCAAACCGGAATCTCATCAGCTTCAATATGGTGGAAGCTTGGTTCACTCTGTTCCAGATGCTTGGGTAATCCTACCCAGATCTGAAAGCCGTGAAGCTTTTTATCTGTTGTTCTGAGGTATTCCGGGGTCCTTTCGGAATGTACAACACCTTTTCCCGCCGTCATCCAGTTGACGGCTCCCGGTTTTATCTCAATGGCACTTCCGATACTGTCCCGGTGAAAAATAGACCCTTCCAGAAGATAGGTCAGAGTCGAAAGCCCGATATGGGGATGAGGTGGAACGTCGAGATTCTGGTAATCCTTCAGTTCCGAAGGTCCCATATGGTCAATGAAAACAAATGGTCCAACGGCTCTTTTCTCGCGGAAAGGTAAAAGCCTTCCTACTAAAAAGTTGCCTATATCCGCTGCCTTCTCTTCAATAATAAGTCCTATGTTTGACATAAGTATATTTTTTGTGGATTTTAAATTATTAATCGGGTTGTTCCTGATGCTGCTGAGAACTAAAGTTGGCTATATCCCTCAAACCTTTCATCTACAATACGTTTCCATTCCGGATGTTTCTTGATATAGGCAAAAACGTAAGGACAGAACGGAAGTACTTTTTTCTGATTTTCTTCAATATAATGCAGGGTCTTTTCCACTACTGCTGCCGCCGCACCGGTTCCGGCCAGTTCCGGGTCTGCTTCCGTATGCACCAGGGCGATCTGGTGACCCATTTCACGGTAATCGATAAAGGCAAAATGTCCGTCTATTTCGATTTCGAATCTCTTATCGGTTTTCCTCAGAGGAATATTTTCAAATTCTGGTTTCATGATCTTTATTTAATTTGATTGTTAATATAGGCACTGTTAAAAACTTACCCTTACCTATAGATAAAGTTAAGAAAAAAGTATTTATGCAATTTTAAATTTATGTAATTCAGGATTTTTTAATCCTCCAGGTAGCCAAACCTGCCGGTATTGAAATCTTCAAGGGCCTGCATGATTTCTTCCTTACAGTTCATAACGAATGGGCCATGTGGATATATCGGCTCATTCAAAGGTTTTCCGCTGATGATTAATATAATGGAATCCTCATCAGCTTCGATAGCGAAGTCTTCCCCTTCGTTTTCAAACAATATCAGATGATCCGTAGGGGCCTTGTCCTTTCCATTGACGGTTATGCTTCCTTCAATCACAAGGGCTGCGGTATTGAATTCTGAAGGGAATGCAAATTCAGCCTTACCTCCGGCTGTTAGTTTCGCATTCATCATATGTATGGGGCTGAAGGTGGCTGCAGGTCCTTTATGACCGTTATATTCTCCGGCAATGATTTCAATATAGCCGTTTCTTCCCAGATCCACTTTCTCCATTTCAGAATTTTTAATGGCCTGGTATTTAGGCTTGCTCATTTTATCCTTTGCCGGGAGATTTACCCAAATCTGAACCATCTGGAAAATGCCCCCTTTTTTTGTCCATTCGGTTTCATGATGCTCTTTATGAAGAATGCCTTTGGCGGCAGTCATCCATTGCACATCCCCTTCGCTGATGACCCCGCCGCCACCGGCACTGTCATGATGCTCAACACTCCCTTTATAAGCTATGGTGACAGTTTCAAAGCCCCTGTGTGGATGTACTCCGACACCTCTGGGCTTATCAGAACCGTTAAAATAAAATTTTGAATTATAATCGAGCATGATGAACGGATCCATCCTTTTCATGCCAAGCCCGTGAACTCCCGGAATAAAATTATGAACCCTAAAACCGTCACCTATAAAATGTGCAGGACCTGGAGGTGCGATGATTTCTATATGTTTAGTTGCCATAATATTGTTATTTATAATGACAAAGTTACCCAGGTTAGAAATCAATTGCATTGATCTGTGGTAAGTAAGACCGGAATACACGGATAGTAATCCGCATTGCCGGGCTTTTTATACCTCTTTGGATTTCATGTTTTTGCCATCGGAAATATGCAGCCTTCTGAAAACAAGACCTGACAGAATGGTGAGGATACCAACGGTAAGAAAGGTATATCTGAAAGCATTATGGGTTTCCCCTCCGATGAGGTCGGAATTCTGGAATATTTTTAAAACAATCAATCCGAAAGCAATCCCGAACCCGATGGCCAGTTGCTGGTTTACGGACAAGAGTGAGTTTCCGCTGCTCGTTTGGAAATTCCTTAAATCCGCAATGGATATTGTATTCATGGAAGTGAACTGGATGGAATTGAAAAATCCCAGAACCGAAATGATCGGGATGAACCAATATAGGGAAGTATGGATATCAGGAATGGCAAGAAGGCAAATTAAGGTACCTATAATGAAAGTATTGACCATTAATGTCTGGCGGTAACCATACCGGTTTAAAATTTTAATGACGGATGATTTTCCGAATATGGCTGTAAGAGCCATGGGAGCAATGATCCATCCCGAAGTTACCGCTGATTGCTGATAAGCGATCTGGATCATTAGAGGAAGAAGCAGAGGAACCGAGCTGATCCCCAGTCTGGTCGCCAGATTACCGACAATCCCTACACGGAATGTTCGTACCTGAAATAAGTTTAAAGGAAAAATGGGGCTTTCATTTCTCCGGGCATGTTTGTAATAATAATATAAGAACAGGAATCCGAGGATAAAAATCAAAAGTACCGGAGTGGTATTCTGCAGATCCCCGAAAAGCTCCAGGGAAATCGAAAGAAGGAGTGAGGCTGCAGCAAAGATCAAAAAGCCTTTCAGGTCAAAATCCACATCATCCGATTTGTAATTCGGCATAAACTTCAGTCCCAGGATAATTCCTAAAATACCGATAGGGATGTTGATCAGGAAGATCCAGTGCCATGAAAGATAATCCACCATATATCCTCCCACCAGTGGCCCAAGCACAGGCCCGATAAGTGCCGGGATAATGGCGAAGTTCATTGCTTTTAAAAGCTCATTTTTATCAAAAGTTTTGATTAAGGCCAGCTTTCCCACCGGAGTCATCAGGCTTCCTCCCACACCCTGAACAGCCCGGGAAATAACCAGATGGGTAAGATTCTGGGAAAGGGCACAAAATAATGACCCCAGACTGAAAAGAACCAATGAAAATATAAAAACCCTTTTTGTCCCGAACCTGTCTGCCAGGAAACCGCTTGCAGGCATAAAGACAGCAAGTGTCAACACATAGCTGATGATAGCATTTTGCATATTGAGCGGGGATTCATGCAGGTCTTTGGCAATCGACGGGAGGGAAGTGTTCAGAATAGTTGAATCCAGCATTTGCATGAAGATTGCGGTTGCGAGGATTAATGGAAGAATTTTCTTTGTCGATGTTTTGGGCAGGCTTACTTCTGGCATTGTAAGAGGCGCTTTTTTAAAGATTACAGGTATTTGTTGCTCATTTTTATTCAACAAATATTCCGCCAATTTTGAAATTGTGGCAGGAAAAAACTTTGATTTGTTATAGGCTGCATCAGGCGGGCAAGCATAGAAAAAGCCCTATGAATTTCACAGGGCTTTTATATCTATTTTCTGGGCTTTTCAACCCCTTTCCATTCATCGCCGGCTTTTCTGTACTGGCTTAGCACAAAAGTTTTGAAGTCTTTGGTCTTATACTCAATATTATCGGTATTTTGCTCAAATGGCATGATGTAATAATACTCAGCATCCGTTTTATCCGTTTTGTTTCCTTTTTTCACAGACGGAACATATTTGGAGAATTTATAGTTCGGAAGATATTGCCTCAATCTTGTATAAAATTCCTTATTCTCTTTTTCATCAGGAATAATATCTACAATGTGGAAATCATCTTTTTTCTTATCAATCCAGAGGTAATAGGTTTTTTCTTCCTGGGTTTTTCTGTTTAGGGAATTGAATGCAAATAATTCTTTTGGAACCAGTTCCTTGATCTTTTCCGGGTCAACTTTGGTGAAATATTCGCCCTGAGAAGGATCCACATAAGTTTCCAGGTTGTACATCAGGACAGAATTATTTTCAAATTTTTTATTTTTAAAATACTGGTTTAGAGAAAGCTCCGCGGTCTCTCTAAGCTCTTTGCCTCTTTCGTCCAGTTTTTTGGTAGGGTTCTGAGGATTTACTTTTTTTACGAACTCATATAGAACAACAGGCTTCACATCTTTAAGGTGCGGATACGTTTTAAGTTGCTCTGCCTTTACCAGCCAGTAATATTGCTGATAAAAATCTTCTTTTTCATTATCTTTTACACTTTTATAAGCCAGGGCAAGCTTCTTTGAGTTAAGGTATTTGCCGTATTTACCTTGTCCGAAAGCAAAACTTATAGATAATAAAGCAAATAAGATCGTAATGTTTCTTCTCATTTTTTTATAATTGATATTTTCGTTTTCCAAATATAATTATTTATTAGATATTATTTTTTATTAATGGTTAAATTATATCAATATTATTACCGTTCGTTCAAAAGAAAATCCTGTATTGCTACAGGATTGATAAATGATCTATGATTTCTGTTCATAAGAGATCTGATGTACTTTTACGGCTCTTCCGCTGGGATCATTCATTTTTTTAAAAGCTTCATCCCATTCCAGGGCAACTGGGGTGGAGCAAGCCACAGAAGGTACCGAAGGTACGGTAGCCGCTGCTGTTTCGCTTGGGAAATGTTCTTCAAAAATTGCTCTGTAGCGGTACTCTTCCTTATTCTGTGGAGTATTCAGCGGAAACCTGAACCGGGCATTGGCCATCATTTCGTCGGTTACTTCCTGTTCAGCGATATCCTTTAAAGTATCGATCCAGGAGTATCCCACACCGTCTGAGAACTGCTCCTTCTGTCTCCATACGATAGATTCGGGAAGAAGGTCCTCAAAAGCTTTTCTCAATATCCATTTTTCAATCTTTCCTTCGGAAGCATTTACCATCTTGTCCTTTGGATTAAGAGTCATGGCTATATCCATAAATTCCTTGTCCAGGAAGGGTACGCGTCCTTCTATTCCCCAGCTCATCAAGGCTTTATTGGCTCTCAGGCAGTCATAAAGATGAAGCTTTCCAAGCTTTCTTACCGTTTCATCGTGAAACTCTTTAGCGTCGGGTGCTTTATGGAAGTACAGATATCCGCCAAACAATTCATCGGAGCCTTCTCCTGAAAGCACCATTTTTATTCCCATGGATTTGATTACTCTTGCCAGCAGATACATAGGAGTGGAGGCCCTTACGGTGGTCACATCATAAGTTTCCAGATGGTAGATCACATCCCGTATGGCATCCAGCCCTTCCTGGATGGTAAAATTAATTTCATGATGCACGGATCCTATATGTTCAGCTGCTTTTCTGGCAGCCTCGAGGTCCGGAGAGCCAGCCAGACCTACGGCAAAGCTATGCAATCTGGGGTACCAGGCTTCCTGCGTATCGTCGCTTTCTACTCTCTGCCTTGCAAATTTGGCGGCGATGGCAGAGATTACGGAAGAGTCCAGGCCCCCTGAAAGAAGCACGCCATAAGGAACATCGCTCATCAGTTGCCTGTGTACCGCCTCTTCAAGACCTTTTCTTAGTTTTCCGATATCGGTTTTATTGTCTTTTACATTATCAAAGCTTTCCCAGTCCCTCCGGTACCATTGCTGAAGCTCGTTACTGTCTTTGCTGTATACAAAATGCCCGGGTAAAAAGGTTTCAATGCTTTTGCAGACACCTTCCAGGGCTTTCAGCTCGGAGGCTACATAATAATTGCCGTTCTTATCCCAGCCCTGGTAAAGCGGACAGATCCCCATATGGTCACGGGCGATCAGGTATACGCTATTTTCAATATCGTATAATGCAAAAGCAAAAATACCGTTTAGTTTTTCTATGAAATTTTTTCCGTATTTTCTGTAAAGTGCTAAAATTATTTCACAATCAGACTGGGTCTGAAATTCATAATCAGGAAACTCTTCTCTTAATTGCCTGTGATTATAGATCTCACCATTTACGGCCAGTACTATTTTTCCGTCTTTTGTAAACAAAGGCTGTTTTCCGGAAGTAGGATCTACGATGGCAAGCCTTTCATGAGAAAAAACCACTTTTTCATCCTGAAAAACCCCGCTCCAGTCCGGTCCTCTGTGCCGGATCTTTTTTGACATTTCCAAGACCCGTGGCCTTAATGTTTCAGTTTTTTGTTTGGCATCAAACAAGCATACAATTCCACACATTTTATTATTTTTTGAAACAAAAGTAAAGTTGTGGTTTAAAAATAGCAATTAAAAAGAAATATAAGTTTAAATTTTTAACTTAATAATTAATTTTTAGGAATATTTTTAATTTAAATTGAATAAATTCGTAGATTTAGTTGATTTTTTTCATTTAGAATATTATGAGCCCATATACGAAATAAAAATGAAATATTTATTAATCTATGGTAATTAATTATCAAAAAAATAGTTATTACTTTGTGGCTCGAAATAATTTTTTTTCATCATTTGTGTTTTTACCTTCTCATAATTCTCTTATGAGAAGGTTTTTATTTTATTCAGAACCTAACAAAACGCCCGAAACATTCCATGAACTGAAGCTTGTTCCTTCTACAGGCCCCTGTGGAATTTTTATCTGTACGGTATGTTTTCCCGCTTTCAGATCGCCCAAAGGAATGAAATCAGGGTTAGTAACTGTTCCCGGGCACCAGTTAGACCTGCTTAAATCTGATGAGGATAACCCGTCCTGGAAATTTCCTGATGCAGGGTTGTACAACCGGTAAGATCCGCAATCCGTTCTCCATGGTACAAATGAGAATATCATTTTTCCATCAATGAAGACAGAATTGGTTTTCGGAACAAATTCATCGCCGTTTTCCCATCCGCCATGCCCCGTTGTAATGTACCTTAACTGGGCGTTTTTTAAATCTTTCTTCAGCGTGAACTCTACAAAAAGCCCTTTATCACGGTCAAACATGGTTGAATAATCCTGCCCAGCCATTTCCATAATATTCAGGGTATTGAATAAAGGAATTACGGTATTGTTCTTATTGATCCCCTGATCGCTTTTGTGAATCGTGACCTCAAGGCTCACCCGATGTCCTCCTTTATCATAATTACCAATAAACGTACCAATCCATAATTCTTTCCCCGACATCACAGGCTTAAGCTCTGTAATGTCTTGTCTGTAAGGGCTTAAGGTTTGCCAGCTTTTCCCTTTCAATTGAATATGATTGAACTTTTGGATCCCGAAAGCGGTGAAAAATCTCATCATTTCTATGGCCGGGCTGTAATGATCGGTTGAAATGACCCCAAAATACTGTTTCCCGTTGCCGTTCTCATACACCGGAAGCGTTTTGGCACCCTTTTCCAGGCCATCAAAAAAGGATTGTGCCTTTTCCTGCGGGATCAGAAATACCGTTCCGGTTCTGTCATAGGCATCACCGTTGGATTGCTGCTTCAGCTCAACAAAGATGGTCTCACCTTCCGAGATTTGTGGAAATTTTACTTTTTTAAGTATAATTGTCCCGTTGGCGAATCTTTTAATGTTCTCATCGGATCTGGACTCATCAGAGAAATTTATGATTTCATTTTCAAAAATCTTTAAAGTGGTGAATCTGCTTTTCCAAAGAAAATCCCTGTAGCTTAACTGATCCGTGGGGTTTACAGGGCCTTTAAGGATGTTGTCAATTCCGGATTTTTTAATTTTTTTGATCGCACTGGCGGTGATCAGTGAATTTTTATTGCGTTCAATTTCCAGCACCAGACCCAGCCCCTGACCAATTGTAGACGGGCCTCCTTTGATCTTAAGATCATTGGTGTACCAGACCTCAATGGTATTGGAATTGATCTTGGTAACAGCTTTTTTACAATGGTATCCCAGTATTTTCTTGGTTTCGTTTGTAAATTCAAAGCTCTGTTTTCCTATCGATTCGGTATCAGAGGTGGAAATGGTTTCATCAGGCTTTAAAAAGGCATAGGAAACTATCGTTTCTGAAGGAAACTCCACTTTGGTTATTTCAAAAGGATATTCACTTCTCTGATCCCGGATCTTGCTGTTCAGGATGAAGTTCTCCTTTCCGTTCACCCAGACCAGGGTGGTGGGCTGTTCCGTAAGGACTTTTCCGTTATAAGAACTGGTATACTGTATCTCATAGGTTTGGGCATAAACCATACAAAAAAGGAAAATAAAGAAAGTTGATAAAATTCTTGTGGGCATAATAATGATTTTTGCTGATGTTAAAATAAGTTTAACATTTAGTGATAGGTATAGGATGGTTTTGTAAAAGTTACATTCAGCCGGAAAAATTAATATTTGAAGTGAAAGCAGAGTAAAAAAGCTACCGGACGAGAGTAGCTTTATCAATTTTTTATGTTCCGGATAATTAGGATAATCAGGAAACTCTTTCGATCAGGGCCATATAAAAGCCGTCGTAGCCTTCGCTGGGCATTATTTTCTCCTCTTTGATCATTTTAAAGCCGGGATTATTTTTCAGGAACTCTTCCACCTGTTCATTGTTTTCGGATGGAAGGATAGAGCAGGTGGCATAAACCATTTTTCCGCCCTTCTTTAGCATTCTTGAATAATCCTGAAGAATCTGTTGCTGCTCTTTTTTGATCCTGTCTATAAATTCCTGGTCTATTTTCCACTTGCTGTCCGGATTTCTTTTCAAAACTCCCAGTCCTGAGCATGGGGCATCGATCAGAAGCCTGTCAGCTTTGTCATAAAGACGTTTGATAACTTTATTGTCGGTAATTAAACGTGTTTCAATATTATGGGCCCCGGCTCTTTTGGCGCGGCGTTTCAATTCTGCCAATTTCCAATCGAAAATGTCCAGGGCGATGATCTGGCCTTTATTTTTCATCAGTGCAGCCAGATGAAGGGTTTTACCTCCCGCACCGGCACAGGCATCTACAACTCTCTGCCCTTCTTTCACATCAAGAAAATATCCTATTTTTTGGGATGAGGCATCCTGCACTTCAAATAAACCATCCTTGAAAGCCGTGGTAAGGAAGACATTTTTCTTTTCCTCCAGTTGTACGGCATCCGGGTAATGGCTTATAGGATGGGAAACAATATTTTCATCTGAAAGATCTGAAACAAGCTCTTTGGCTGATGTTTTAAGAGAATTGGCTCTTAAAACGGTAGGAGCCTGTTCATTCAGAGCCTTCATTTCTTTTTCCCAGCCGGATCCTAGTTCTTTTTCCAGAGTTTCGGCAAGCCATTCGGGGATGGAAAATTCTATGGCTTTTGTGGGAACCGTATTCTTTTTCAGTTTGGTAATGATATCTGCGGTTTTTATGCCGTCGAATTCATCAAACTTTTTAAATTTGGTTTCACTCCAAAGAAGATAAGCGAGGATCAGTTTATAGATATTCCCCGGTTTCACACCTTCACCCATATAGTATTCAAGGCGTTTTTTCCAGCGGATGATATTGTAGAAGATCTCAGAAACAACGGCTCTGTCCTGGCTTCCCCATTTTTTGTTGGCTTTTAAAAGCCTTTCGATTACCTTATCAGCATATTTGTTTTTTTCAAAAAACGTTTCCTGTAAAGCATCGTGAATACCGATTAATAAGTTTCTGTGAATAAGTTCCATAAATCTTCTGCTGTTTTGAATCTGCAAAAGTACGAATTATAGTTGAGAATTGCCGATTTTTCCGGATAGCCTCCGGATGCAATTAAATTCATAAAGCTTTAATCTTCCGTATTAAAAAATTACCTTTGCAAAAATTAAAATATGAGCGATACTGTACATTGTCCTAAGTGTGATTCCGAATTTACCTATCCGGACGAGAATATGATGGTCTGTTCCCAATGCTTCTATGAATGGGATCCGGAAGAGATAGCTGCTGATGCGTCCAATGCCGGAAAAATACTGGACTCTAATGGTAATGAGCTGCAGGATGGAGATTCCGTTGTCGTGATCAAGGATCTTCCCGTAAAAGGAGCTCCAAAACCGGTGAAGGCGGGAACAAAAGTGAAGAATATCCGCCTCAATTTTGACAGTGACCATAATATAGACTGTAAGATAGACGGGTTTGGTTCCATGGCTTTAAAATCAGAATTTGTAAAGAAAGCATAACATTTACAGTACGGATTCGGGGATCTGCTGACCGCTTCTGCTATAATATGGCTGGCGAATCAGCATAAAAAAAAGGAAAAAATTGGACAGTGTAATCTTTCAAAAGACTTGATTGCAAAATGCTAATGTTCGTCTCAGAGGCAGAAAGAGAATTAACCAAAAATTTCCTTATGCTGTGAAGTACAAATGTAAGAAAAAGTTTCAAAAAGGAATTGTTTTCAGAAACTTTTTATCCACAAACTAACAATTACAGAGAGATGAATTTTTACTGCTGTGGATATTACACTTCAAATGAAATTGTAACCGGGTTTTCCAGTCTGTGATCTGTATAAACCACAATCTCCTTGTTTTTTGCCCTGACTTTATTCCAGTAATGATTCCCCGCAAACCGGCTTTCCAAAACTTCGGCTTCTATACCCTTATCACTGATTTTGATTTCGTGAGGATAATAGGCGAATTTAGGAATCCGGAAATCATCAGCCTCATGCCTGTCAAAAATATTCACTTCTCCGAACAGCTTGGCTACATAAGGATTATAGGGATGCTTGTAGGTTTCCTCCGGGCTGTCGTTCTGGATCAGCCTTCCGTTCTGAAGAATGATGATCTGATCCAGCCATGGCATGATATCCTGAAGCTCATGGGTAGAAATGATCAGTGAGATGTGATGTTGTTTCACATATCTGAAAAGCCTTTCACGCAGCTCTATTTTCCTGGAGAAATCCAGATTGCTGAACGGCTCATCTAAAATTAAAAGCTTAGGTAAAACAGAAAGAGCCCTTGCAATGGCAACCCTTTGCTGCTGTCCACCGCTGAGATATCTGGGCAGGACATTGGCATATTCCTCCAGACCTACCACTTGCAGGAGCTCTGTAACAGTTTCTTTTTTTCTGTCCAAATTGATATTCGAAATAAATTTCCCAACATTTTCCGCCACGGTAGCATAAGGCATAAGGTCAAAATTCTGGGCTACAAATTTCATTTCAGCCTCCCCGGGTACAAGATTTCCTTTAGGGCCCAAAAGCTTTGTCCCGTTAAAAATAATCTCCCCGCTTTGCCAGTCCAGCAGTCCATAGATCAGGCTTAACAATGTGGATTTCCCACATCCGCTTTCTCCAGCCAGGGCAATGATCCGGCCTTCTTCAAACTTCAGGTTAAGATTCTGAAACAGTGGTTTTTCCTCTGAATATGAAAAATATAAGTTGTTTATCTCTAATAGCATCATATTACAAATGTAATGTTTTTAGGAAAGAATTAAATTTTTTATTATATTAGCGCTTGTAATCAATTCAGAAACAAAAATGAGAAAAAAACTGTTTACATTAGTTATTCCTGCTTTTTTTGCCGCTGCGGCAGTTATTTCCTGCAAAAAAGAGAAGCCTCTTGCAAGCGAAGGCAATGAAGTGACAACAACTAAAGAAGGTAATCAATATACCGTAGATACCTTAAACAGTAAAGTGGAGTGGAAGGGATATAAGATTTTTAAAACTGAAAATACGAGTCATTTCGGAACTATCAGGTTTGAAAGCGGTGACGTTACGGTAAAAGACGGAAAGCTGGAAAGCGGAAAGTTTGTTGCCGACATGAATTCTCTGACCTCCGTTGATCTGAAAGATGACGCGGATCAGTTAGGGAAACTGAACGGTCATCTGAAAAGCGGTGATTTCTTTGAAGTGGAGAAATTTCCGACCGCCTCCTACGAGATCACGAAAGTTACCCCTGTTTCAGAAGGAGATTACAATACGCTTTTAGATGGCAATCTGACGATCAAAGGGATCACAAAACCTGTTCAGTTCAAAGCTAATGTTTCCGTAAAAGAAGGAGAAGTAAGCATTGCCACTGAGCCAAAGGATATTGACAGAGAAGAATTTGGAGTGAAGTTTCAGGCTCCTGTTGAAAACGGAGTCATTAAAAATGAGGTAACACTTCAGATCAACGTTAAAGCTTTAGAAAAGAAATAATTTTTTTATTTAAGTGAAATAAGTGATTGAAGTCTGCCTCCCAAAAAGAGGCAGATTTTTTATGATAATTATTCAATTGAAAAAACGTATTTTTGCAAAACATTTTGAAAGGGTAAAACAATGATAGAAAAGATTGATGAATTACTGGTTGAAGTAAACAGTTTCAACGCCACATCAAAGGAGGAGATTGAAAATTTCCGGATCAAGTATAATGGTAAAAAAGGGATTCTGAATGATTTTTTTGAAAAATTCAAAGAGGTTCCCAATGACCAGAAAAAAGAATTCGGACAGAAGATCAATTCTTTGAAGCAGGCTGTGAATATAAAACTGGAGAATTTAAAAAATGCTTCAGCATCTTCTATGGTAGCGGAAAAAGAAGATCTTACCAGGCCTGCTTTCCCATTGGAGCTGGGATCAAGACATCCTATCAGCCTTGTGAAAAACAGGATCATTGAGATTTTTAAATCTATCGGTTTTGCGGTAGCTGACGGGCCGGAAATTGAAGATGACTGGCACAATTTCACAGCGCTTAACCTTCCGGAATACCATCCGGCAAGAGATATGCAGGATACCTTCTTCATTGAGCAGAACCCGGACATCCTTTTAAGAACCC
This sequence comes from Chryseobacterium gossypii, assembly GCF_041361455.1. Taxonomy (NCBI): domain Bacteria; kingdom Pseudomonadati; phylum Bacteroidota; class Flavobacteriia; order Flavobacteriales; family Weeksellaceae; genus Chryseobacterium; species Chryseobacterium gossypii. The sequence goes on from NZ_JBGCUR010000025.1 coordinate 40,329, forward strand.
ATACTTCCTCTGTGCAGATCCGTTATATGGAGCAAAACCAACCGCCGATCAGGATTTTATCCCCCGGAAGAGTTTTCAGGAATGAGGCGGTTTCTTCACGCTCACACTGTATTTTCCATCAGATTGAAGGATTATATATCGATGAAAATGTAAGCTTTGCGGATCTGAAGCAGACCATCCAGTTCTTTACAACAGAACTTTTCGGTAAATCTAAAATAAGAATGAGGCCTTCTTACTTTCCGTTTACAGAGCCCAGTGCAGAGATCGATGTATATTGGGGATTAAATTCCGAGACGGATTACAGGATTACGAAAGGTACGGGCTGGCTGGAGATCATGGGATGCGGAATGGTAGATCCTGCCGTTTTGAAAAATGTAAACATAGACTCTGAAAAATATTCGGGCTATGCGTTCGGAATGGGGATTGAAAGAATTGTGATGCTTCTCTACCAGATGAGCGATATCAGGATGTTCTTTGAAAATGATATAAGAACTTTACAGCAATTTAAAACATTATAAGCAAAACCTCCGGAATCCCGGAGGTTTTGTGTAAAGATAAAAATGGTTATATATGATTAATTTGTGAATTTCAAAGGATATTTCACATTTTTATAATCATCGATACTTGCTTTTAAAGAGCCAACAGCCAGTTCCGCTTTCAGCAGCATCGGAATATGGTTGGCATCATTGGAGACCCACATGGTAACTCCTTCCTTTTCTTTAAAGACCCTTCCGCTTTTTACAGATGGGATAATCTTCAGGCAGTTTATAGTACCGAATTTTGTTTTCAGATTTTCTGTTCCGATTACTTTGAGCTGGAAAGGGAACATTTCATCATCAATCCACACATTCATATTGATTACAGTTCCTACTTTGAGCTCAGCGGGGCTTTTACTCCTTAAATAATAAAAACAGGAAAGCATATCCTGAACACCTTTTACAGATTTTATAACCTTCGAGCCGTTAGCGGGATTTTTTTTATCAGTCAGAATCAGCGTCTGGTCATCATGATTGAAGACAGTCTCATAATGCTGGCGATACCCTCCTTCCCGGACATTCCTGACGTAGAAACTCGGTAGCTGGGTATCAATATTAATAAAGCTTTCATATAGATCCTCCACTTTAAAAAAGGCCTTTACTGCCCCGGTAGTTCTGCCGACGCCTTTGGCATAAAGATGAGGAATGCCCCTGTACGTTGTTTTTTTTGTGGTAAGATTAGCTGTTCCTGCGTTTAAGATTCCGTAATGGATCCTGTAAGTTAAAGATTCACCATCTGCAATATTGTCTATTTGGGCAAAGCCCAGACAAAATGAGAAGGTGGCTAAAAAAAATAGTATTTTCTTCATGATAAGACATTTACAAAAACATTGCCAAAATAAGAATGCCCATATTTTTATCTTTATTTGACAAATCTCAGTTTTTTATTTAGACTCAATTAAATCAGCTTCGCTTTAAAATTAGTAAATTTGCGGCTACACATATAATTAAATTATCTTCTTATTATGATAACTACCGATATATTGATCATAGGGGCAGGACCTACTGGACTTTTCGCAGTGTTTGAAGCAGGATTGTTAAAAATGAAGTGTCATATCATAGATGCGCTTCCGCAGCCAGGAGGGCAGTTAGCCGAACTTTATCCCAAGAAGCCTATTTTCGATATTCCCGGTTATCCTTCGGTGAACGCCGGAGAATTGATCGATAATTTAATGGAACAGATCAAGCAGTTTCAACCGGGCTTTACTTTGGGGGAAACAGCGGTTACTTTAAATAAGATTGACGACGAATGGTTTGAAGTAATTACCAACAAAGGAACCGTTCACAGAGCCAAAGCCGTAGCCATTGCGGGAGGCTTGGGAACTTTTGAGCCGAGAAAGCCAGCCATTGAGAATATTGCTGATTATGAGGAAAAGGGCCTTGAATATTTTGTAAAAGAGCCGGAACACTTCAGAAATAAAAGAGTGGTTATTGCAGGTGGAGGAGATTCAGCGCTCGATTGGAGTATTTTCCTTGCCAATGTAGCCAGTGAGGTTACTTTGATCCACAGAAGAAATGAATTCAGAGGAGCTCTGGACTCTGTGGAAAAAGTTCAGGATCTGAAAAATCAAGGGAAAATCAGGCTGATCACACCTGCTGAGGTGACGGCCATCAAAGGTGACGGGAAAGTAGAGGCCATCACGGTGGAAGTTGAAGGACAGGAAGCTTATGATATTGCCACGGATTATTTTATCCCTTTATTCGGATTGACTCCAAAACTGGGAGATATCGGAAACTGGGGATTGAATATTGAGAAAAATGCCATTGTCGTAAATAATGCCCTGGATTACCAGACTAATATTGAAGGGGTATATGCTATCGGGGATATCAATACTTATCCGGGAAAACTGAAGCTGATTTTATGCGGGTTCCATGAAGCGACATTGATGTGTCAGAGTGTTTACAACAGATTGAATCCGGGTAAGAAATATGTATTGAAGTATACAACAGTGAGTGGGGTAGACGGTTTCGACGGAAGCCGTAAGGAAGCGGAAAAGGCGGTTGTGAAAAAAATTGACTAATTTTGCAGAATTATGTCAGATATAAATATTAAAATCACCGACAGAGAAGGTGTGGTTCATGATATTGTAGCTCCTACGGATATGTCTATGAACCTGATGGAGATCATCCGTTCCTATGAATTGGCGGAAGAAGGAACTATTGGAGTTTGCGGTGGAATGGCAATGTGTGCTTCGTGTCAGGTATACGTAATCAATGATCCGGGCCTTGAACCCATGGGAGGCGAAGAGGATGCCATGCTGGCGGAAGCTTTTCATGTGAAGGAAAACAGCAGACTGGGATGCCAGCTGCATATTGCAACATATATGGAAGGGCTTGAAGTGGAAATTGCTCCCTATCCTTAAAAACAAGTCAATTGAAAATACAAGCCGCCCGGAAGATTTCGGGCGGTTTATTTTTTATATTTATCAGTTTTTCACAGGCTGAAATTTCGGATGACCTGCCTGCCATAAGGCAAAAGCGTAGATATCGGCGTACTCCCGGAAAACAACATCAAGGTCGCTGGTAAAATGCCCGTTTTCATAATTTACATACAGCAAAACCGGTTTCCCTGATGCGGAATCATTTTGTAATACCGCAGCAAATTTGGCCGGTTCCCAAGGGACAATTCTTGAATCATTCATCCCGGTACGTACAATTACCGCCGGATATTTTACCCCTTTTTTTACTTTGCTCTGGGCATCCATTTCTATCAGATACCTGACGTCCTCTTTATTTTGCAGTGTTCCGATTTCCGGGATCTGATTAGGTCCGTTGGCCGTGATCTCTGAACGTAAGGCGTTGGTCATTCCTACTTCAGCGATTGCAACTGCAAACAGGTCCGGCCGTTCGGTAATGGCTCTTCCTATAAGAACTCCACCCATACTTACCCCATTTCCAATAAGTTTTGATGGGGAGGTATATTTTTGGGCGACCAGATATTCCGCACAGGCTATGAAATCTTTCCAGGTATTTGGTTTTGTAGATTTCATTCCTGCCTTGTGCCAATTTTCACCCTTTTCCCCGCCGCCTCTTACATGGGCAATGGCAATTACTACACCTTGTTCAAGCAATACAGACAGCCTGTTGGAAAAACGGGGAGTATAGGATATACCATAGCCTCCGTATCCTGTAATATAGGCGGGTGTACTGCCATCCATTCTGATGTTCTTAGGATGAATGATGGATAGAGGGACCATTGTGCCGTCATGGCTTTTTATTTCGATTTCCTTTACATCATACAGCTTTTCATAGTCCGGATAGCCCTTAGCGGTGTTAAAATATTTATTTTTGGTTACAGCGCCGTTTGCCGGATTGTAATCGTAAATTGTATTCGGGCTGAGCCAATTGTTGTTATAGCATTGAAGATTATCGTTTTCATGAGGGTTCAGAGGGCTAGAGGTGTTGACACCAGCAGGCAAAGGCACTTTTTTAATGTCCAATGTTCCGGCATCAATCTGGTATTTATCCTGGGTAATGCCGTTACTCAGCGAATAGAACAGGTAATTTTTGGAACTGTGAATAGCGGTGATGACGTCATTGCTTTCAGGAACTACAATTTTTGCATTTTCAAAATCAGGATTTAATACATCCGTCACTCCTATTTTATAGTTCGGTGCACCCTTATGAGTAAGGAAAAAAAGCTTGTCACCATGGATAATAACCTGGGTGATATCATCCGACGGTTTTACGATCTGCTTCCATTTGATTTTTTTATCATGGATAGCGCTGAGCGGAGCATAAAATACGGGTCTTTCTGACTTTACGGATCCTATACCTAAAAATATGTATCGGTAGTCGTCAGATAAATACACTTCCGGAAACTGTTCGGTCAGTATACCCAGCTCGGGATACTGTTCCCTGGAGGCTAATATGTGATCTTTATCCGCAGGTGTGCCGATCTGATGAAGCATTGCCTTCATCTCTTTGAGCAGCTGGTCACTGTCCGGATCCGCTGTACTCATTTTTGTGTAAATGATAGCCTGGCTGTCCGGTGTGAATTCAAAATTGAATTCGCTCCAAAGAGGGCTGATGACATCATCAAGCAGTTTCTTTGTTGTGAGGTCCAGAATTCTGAGCTCACAGATCTCTCCTCCTGCTTTGGAAAATAAAAGAGCTGCTTTTTGCCCTTTTTGATCAACCGTAAAATTGGTGAGCTGCGTTCCTTTCTTATATGTTTCCGGATCAAAGATCAGTGTTTCCTTTCCCGAATCCATGTTCCTGGAGTAAAGTTTGGAAAGCTTCTCTTCTTTTTTTGTTTTTTTATAAAAATACAGGTTGCCTCTTTGTATGGCATCACCATAGGTATCTCCAACCATTTCCTGTACCTGCTTCATACGCTTGAAAAGATCTTCACGATGGGGGATCTTATTGATGACATCATGGCTGAAATCAGACTGGGCCTTGAACCACGCCTGTACTTCAGGATTCTTAAGATCTTCAAGCCAACGGTAATTATCAGTGATCTTCGTTCCGAAGTAGTCATCCATAACGGCCTTTTCAGGAGTTTCCGGGTAGTTATACTGCGCCGGAACCCACTGGCCGGAGAGGAGAGCGGCGAATACAAGGCCGTATTGTATAAATGTATTTTTCATAAATCATATATTTGTGACGTATTGCAAAGGTATTAAACTTCTTCTTTGGAAATCCATTTTCCTACAAGCGGAGGCTGATAATTTTTCATCTTTTGAAGAAGATCATCTATACTGCTGCTTATTAAAAGTATGTCCTGATTGGCCTTTTTTAGAAATCCTTTGTCAACCATGGTCTGGACCAACCTGATCAGATCATCATAGAATCCGTTGATATTCAGAACGGCGACAGGTTTTTTATGAAGACCAAGCTGAGCCCAGGTAATCATCTCAAAAAATTCCTCCAGAGTACCATAACCGCCGGGAAGCACTATGACCCCGTCACAAAGCTCATCCATTTTCATCTTTCTTTCATGCATGGTTTCTACCAAAATAAGTTCTGTAAGCTTTTTATGGGCTATTTCCTTGGACCGTAAGAAGCGGGGAAGCACTCCTGTCACTTTTCCTCCGGTATCCAGTGTGGCATCTGCGATAGCTCCCATCAGGCCAACATCGGCACCACCATAAATTAACTGAATTTCCTGTCTTGCTAAAGTTTGCCCGAGCGCAACCGCCTGTTCCGTGAAAATGTTATCCGAACCGGAACTGGAGCCGCAGAATACTGCTACACTTTTCATAATTGATCGTTTTTAAAATTAAATATCCAAAATCATTGTGATTTTGGATATTGAGTTTTTTGTGATTTATTTTTGTGGAATGTTTTTCAATATGTCTTTGAGGTAACCCCAGAATTTCTGCGTAGACGGGATATTGGCCTTTTCATCCGGAGAGTGCGCTCCTCTGATCGTCGGGCCGAAGCTCACCATTTCCATTTCAGGATAATTGGCCCCGATAATTCCGCATTCAAGACCTGCGTGACAGGCTACGACATGAGGCTTTTCATTGAATTTCTCCGTATAGATCTTCTCCATCAGCTGAACGATTTCTGATCCTGGTTTCGGCTTCCATCCCGGATAAGAGCCGCTGAACTCTACATTCATGCCTGCCAGCTCAGCAACAGATCTTAATTGTTCCGCTACGGCATACTTTGTAGACTCCACCGATGAACGGGAGAGGTTCAGGATCTTTAATTCCCCGGCTTTTAGCTCTACCCTTGCTACATTATTTGAGGTTTCCACAAGATCTTTTACATCCGGGCTCATTCTGTAAACTCCATTATAAAGGGATTTCAAAACCAGGATGATCTTTTTGGTATCCTCTTCGGATACCGCCTTTTCAGAGGTCGTAGAGTTTTCGATGTTAATCTGAAGGCTTGGCTCAAGGCTGGCAAACTCTTCCAGGATCTCTTTTTTAAGTCTTGTAGCTTCTTCAATAAATTCGTGTGCATTTCTTACCGATACCAGAGCGATCGCCTCTCTCGGAATGGCATTTCGCAGTCCGCCCCCATCAATAGAGATCAGCTGAATATTTTCTTTTTCAAGACCCGAATAAAGCAATCTTCCGAGGATAACATTTGAGTTCCCCAAACCTTTGTGGATATCCATTCCCGAATGGCCCCCCTGAAGACCTTTTACCTCTATTCTTATGATCTGGCCTTTTGAGGCTTCCAATCCGTAGTTCTGGGTGATGGTAACGTCAATTCCTCCTGCACAGCCTATATCGATTTCGTCATCTTCTTCCGTATCAAGGTTCAGCAGGATATCGCCGGTCAATGCCCCTGGCTTTAAACCCAGTGCTCCGGTCATACCTGTTTCTTCATCTATAGTGAAAAGGGCTTCCAAAGCCGGATGCGGAATATCCGAACTTTCGAGAATTGACATGATTGTAGCTACTCCCAGCCCGTTGTCAGCTCCTAAAGTTGTTCCTTTTGCCTTTACCCAGTCTCCGTCAATCTCCATTTTGATCCCTTCATTGTCAAAATCAAAATTGATATCATTGTTCTTCTGGCAAACCATATCGAGATGTGATTGCAGGATCACCGATTTGCGGTTCTCCATTCCGGGAGTGGCCGGTTTTTTAATGATAACATTACCCACTTCATCTACTGTGGTTTCCAGGCCCAGATTTTCTCCGAATTCCTTGATGAAGGCGATTACTTTTCCTTCTTTTTTCGATGGTCTGGGAACTGCATTCAGTCTGGAGAAATTTTTCCAGATGATTTGCGGTTCTATATTAAATAATTCCATGAAATTTTATTTTTCCCAAAATTACAAAATAAAAATGCTCCCGGAATTACAGGAGCAGTCTTTTTATACGGTAAATTGGAAAATTAAGAAGGTCGGCCTTCGCCGTTATTTTTTCCCATTTTGTCATTTTAACAGCCGCATTCTCCGTAAATACGGGTTGTTATGGAAGTGCCGTCCGGCTTTTCTATAGTCATTGTACCTTCAAACAATAAGGCTTCTTCTCCTTTTATTTTTTTACCTTTTACAGAGATCTTATAACCGTCGCTTTCGATTTCCTTGCTCAGCTCTTCATCCACTTCCATATCGCTTGAGGATATAAGATTCATGACCTGTCTTTTGCCGTCCAGTTTCATGTAGGCGGTTTTTCCGGCATCATCTGCATAGATATATTTCTCAGCCTCAAAATCAGCCTTATTTTGGGCAAAATAGCATGAGCATTCTTTGATTTCTTTTGGGAAAGGGAATGTTTCAATCAGAATTTTTTCTGAAAGGACTTTAGCTTTTACAGTGTCTTTCGTAATCTTCAGGGAATCTGCCGCAGCAGGGCTTTGAGCAGCTTCTTTATCTTTTTTACAGGCGGTCAGCAAGAACGCTGAGAAGAAAATGATCAGATATTTCATTGTCGTGAATTTATTTTTATCCCCTCGCTCTTTCGAGAAGTACCATCATCAGTAATGACAGAACAACCAGGCTTTCGTCTTCGTCGTCAATATCAATTAATCTGTCAAGCTGAAATCTTCTTCCGAAGAACGAAGGCATTTTTTTCAGTTTAAAATATTCTTTTCCATCCATTCCCTTTACCGTGTAGGAAGGGTTCAGGAAGTATCCTGTGAACATTCCGATGATAGGAAGCTCTCCCACCATTCCGTCGAAGAATTTTACCCATCCGTTATCTTCGGTAATGATGAATTTTGGCTGGTCATTCGAGTCTAAAATATTGTAAGTGGCTTTCCAGAAAGAACGCATGCCTTTCCTGGTCAGTCTTCCGAAGTTTTTATTGTTGATCAGGTCATTTAGTGAATATGAAGCATTGAAATCAATCCACTTGTTGGCCTGGATTCTGAACAGCTCCTTTGATTTGCTTTCATCATTAAAAACGATGACATCTTCTTTTAATTTGAACATTTTCTGACGAACATAGGCCACGTAATTGCCATTTCTGTCCGTAATGTTGAAATCGCTGGATAAGGTTGTAATTTTAAATTTGAAATCTAATGGATAATTTAGATTGTTAAGTACCATTCTAGTTTATTTTTTCCAGTTAATATTTTAATTTTCAAAGATAAATGTTTTTTCAGAAAATAAAGGATTTAAAAAATTAAGACTTCATGAATAAATTATTTTTTGTCTTATTTTTGTAATTATGGATTACCCTAGTAAAGTTTTGGCAAAGGCGGTGGATGAGATTTCCGGATTACCCGGAATTGGAAGGAAGACAGCTTTGCGTCTGGCATTGCATTTATTGAAACAACCTAATTCCCGGGCGATGAGTCTTGGGAATTCACTGATCAGTCTCGTCAATGAAATAAAATACTGTAAAGAATGCCACAACTTCTCTGATTTTGATATCTGTGAGATATGCAGCAATTCCAAAAGGAATGATGAGCTGGTATGCATTGTTGAAGACGTCCGTGATGTGATAGCTATTGAAAATACGGGTAAATACACAGGAAAATATCTTATTTTGGGCGGAAAAATTTCCCCGATGGAAGGAGTAGGGCCGGGCCAGCTCAATATCCCCAGCATTGAGCGGAAGCTGAATGAAGGAAGGGTGAAGGAGTTTATTTTTGCCTTAAGCGCGACCATGGAAGGAGATACTACAGCGTATTATATCTATAAGAAATTTAAAGAATTCAATGTAAGCTTTTCCAGTATCGCAAGAGGGATTTCAGTAGGGGATGAGCTCGAATATGCAGATGAGATCTCTTTGGGAAGATCCATTATCAACAGGTTGCCATATAACGAAAGGGATTAGAATGGATATCAGGCTGTCAATCATCATTGTCAATTATAACGTTACCGAACTGCTTAGAAGATGTCTTTTATCCATTCAACGGTATGTTGCTGGCTTAGAGTATGAGGTGATCGTTATTGATAATGCTTCCACGGATCCTTCATGGAAAAGCTTGATGTCTGAATTTCCTCACTTTCATTTTATAGCTTCGGGGAGCAATGAGGGCTTTTCCAAGGCTAATAATAAAGCTATAAGAACTGCCAGCGGAGAATATCTCCTGATTTTGAATCCCGACACGGAATTGGAAGGGTTTTATCTCAGGGATATTTTAAGTTTTGCCGGCTCAAAGGCCAATTTTGGATGCCTCGGAGTGAGAATGCACGATGCCAGGGGTAATTTTTTACCGGAAAGTAAGCGCTCGGTTCCTGATATGTTCAATTCTTTTGAAAAATTATTTACCAATTTCAGAAAAAACAATTCAAAATCATATTACAGGAATGATATTGATGAAAATGAAAATGCTGAAGTAGAGGTGGTGACCGGCGCTTTTCTCCTTATTAAAAAAGAGGTTTATGATAAGGTAGGCGGCCTGGATGAAACCTATTTCATGTATGGCGAGGATATAGACCTGTGCTATACCCTGTTGAGAAACGGCTACAGAAACTATTATTACGGTGAAGCCTCAATTCTTCATCATAAAGGAGAAAGTACCATTAAGGATGAGGTTTATCTTGACCGGTTTTACGGGGCGATGCATATTTTTATCGATAAATATTATAAAAAGACAAAGCCGTTGCAATATTCGTTTTTAAAGGCAGGGCTGAAGCTTCGCCACCATATTGAAAGGATAAGACTGAAAAAATAATAAAAGCAACTCAATTTTGAGTTGCTTTTTGGTTTTATATGATCTGTTATCTATTCTATTTTGTTGCAGGGGCCTGTGCCGGTGCAGACTGGGAAGCAGGTGCAGATTGTGCCGGTGCTTCTTTCTTGGCCGGTTGTTGCTGAGGTAGCGTCTGTGTAGGCTTACCGGTCAATACCACGCTTAAAAGGATAAGTACGATGATCGTTCCGCCTAAAGTCCAGGTTGCCTTTTCCATGAAATCATTGGTTCTCTGTACCCCAAATTGTGCAGATGATGTACCTCCGAAAGTGCTGGAAAGACCTCCTCCTTTTGGATTTTGAGCCATAATGATGATTACCAGTAATACGCTGGCGATCATAATAAGAACCATCAATAGTGTAAATATAGTATCCATTAATTCTGATATCTTTTGAATGGGCAAATTTAATCTTTTTTTACCGAATGACAAAAAAAGATTGAAGCAAAAATAAAAAGAGGCTGTCTCAAAAGTAAGATAGCCTTTTTTATATTTTACAAAAA
>NZ_JBGCUR010000026.1:0-50297 GCF_041361455.1 Chryseobacterium gossypii
GAACCATTTCCACAAAGATTCAGGAAAGAATCAGAGAGAATAATAATTCCATTGAACTTGATCAAATAATTATCTATCCATGAAAGCTCCGGATGGTCTTTTTATTATTTTTATTATTTCCTTAAAGGAAAGCCCGGCATAATTATTAAAAAGCAGTAGAAGCTTCTACTGCTTTTTGCATATGGATTAATCCAATGAAAGTGCCTGGGAGCCTTATGTGCAGGAGCGAAACGGCCATTTATAATTTGGACAGGTTCTCAATGGCCTGCTCCAGAGTTTCCTGCTTTTTGGCAAAACACAGACGGATTACGTGCTCATTCAGCTTATTTTTATAAAATGAAGAAAAGGGAATCGTGGCAACCTTATGATTGACCGTTAGTTCACCGGCAAAATCAAAATCGTTTTTATCTGAAATTTTATCATACCTGACAGCCTGAAAATAAGTGCCTTCACAATCCAGCAACTCGAAAGAGGTATTGGCCAGGCCTGACCTTAAAAAATCTCTTTTTTCCTGGAAGAACTGGTTCAGGTGATTATAATGATCCTCATTTTTCATATACTCTGCCAAAGCCATCTGGATAGGGGTATTGACAGAGAAAACATTGAACTGATGTACCTTTCGGAATTCATCCATTAACACCTTAGGAGCGGCGCAGTATCCTACCTTCCAGCCGGTGACATGGAAAAGCTTTCCGAATGAGGCTGCCAGAAGGCTTCTTTCTTTCAGCTCAGGATATCGGCAAAGGCTTAAATGCTGCTTTCCGTCGAAAACGATATTTTCATATACCTCGTCACTCAGGATCAATATGGAAGTATCTTTTACAATATTGATCAGGGCCTGTATGTCCTTCTCTTTTAAAATTTTTCCGGAAGGATTATTAGGATTGTTGAGGATGATCAGTTTTGTTTTATCGCTTACCAGTTCCTTTACCTTATTCCAGTCCGGTTCATAGGCCGGGGCTTTCATTTCAACCCGCTTTACAATTCCGCCGAAGAGTTCTACCGTAGGCTCGTAACAATCATAGGCCGGTTCAAAAATAATTACTTCGTCGTCTTTTTTTACAAAGGTTGCTATAGCCGTAAAAATGGCCTGGGTTCCCCCTGCGGTGATTGTTATTTCAGAATCCGGGTGGTAAATGGCCCGGTGGCTGGTCTCTATTTTTCGTGCTATCTCTTCCTTTAAGCTGATTATCCCGCCCATGGGAGCATACTGGTTGAATCCTTTTTTCATAAAATGATCGGTAAGATTCAGCAGCTCGGTATCGGGCATGAAGTCAGGGAAGCCCTGGGATAAATTGATGGCCTGGTTTTCATTGGACAGCTGGGTCATCTGGCTGAAGATAGTGGTTCCGATATTCGATAGCTTGGAAAGGGGAAGTTGTATCATTGAGCTGTATTTTTGTTATACCCCGAATTTAATTTATTTTTTTGATAATAAGATAAAAAGTAAGAGACCATTATTATATGGCCTCTTATCACTTATTCTATTTATTTTATTATTTCGAGATCAGGAGTTTCTGGGAAGATGTTTTGCCTTCAACTCTTACTTCAACAATATACATTCCCTGTATAAGCTTTTCTGTATTAACCTTAATGCTCTGGCGACCTTTATCTACAGTTTCAGATTTTTCAGCCACTACTTTTCCGGAAGCATCCACAATCCTGATGGAAACCGATCCTTTTTTAGATAAATTGGTTTGTACATCCACATAGTTGCTGGCAGGGTTCGGAACCAGGAAATATTCCTTTGTTCCATTTATTCCCTCAAGCTCAGCCCTTGCTATACTTGCGTTTTCCTTAAGTGGGGAAACAAGATTATTATAGGCTGTTTTTCCTGTTTGTCCGGGTTCGGAAGGTTTCGGGATACAAATGACGATACAGGTTGAGCATTTAGGCTTGTCGCCCTCATACTGGGTTACACATACTTTATAAGATCCCGGATTGGCATATACATGGGAAGTAAGGACATCTGAGGTAACCCCATCGCCCCAGTCCACCTTATACATACCTGGTGAATTGGTACTTTCTAGGAAAACCTGCCCGATGGTATAATTGCCTGAAGTGCTGGTTGTCGACTGGAATTTAAAGTTGGAATTACATTCATTACAGCCTTCACAAGGTTTTACACAGATGTTGTCAAAATAAACAACCTCCTGTTGGGTAGAAGTCATATCAGGGCTTATTCCTATGGTGGCCGTATTCATGATGATATTGTCAAAAGCAACGGGATCCACCGGGTTCATGGTCCATGCCCCGTCTGAATTGCTCGGAAGAGGGCCGCCGTTAGCCAGTTGTATAGGAGCTTTTACACGTACCCATCCGCTTCCGGGAGTTACCGTCACATTAGCTACGAACGTAGCGCTGTTGGTTCCGTCAGACAGGGTAATGTTCGGATGATAGGGCTGGTTATAGCCACTGTCGTTTTCAATGTAGAAGTCAAAATAAAGGCATTGTCCCAGATGCTCTTTTCCCAAGCTTTTGAAATCAGTATCATTCTGATACCATGAGCCGCCGGAAAGATCTTTTAAGATCAGGTATTGTGTGCCATCTAAAGGATTGGGGCTGCCAAATCCTACGCTAACGTTTCCGTTGGGAGCCGGAGCCGGTGCCCAGTTCCCTGCCGGGTTGGATGCATCATTAAAGTCTGAGCATGGATTTTGTGCACTAAGTATTAAGCTTCCTAAGAGGAAATACATTGCTAAAAAATACTTTCTTACCATAATAAACATTGGTTTTGTAGATCAAAAGCCAATAAAAACTTTAAAAATTGATACTCATTTAATTTTGGTTTCACCAGGTTATTTTTTAAGTCAACGGATCTATTTGATCCATTCGAATATTTTAGCTGCTTTGCCCGTATTTTCGAATCCGTCTACAGGATAGTAGGTGAGGGTATCTCTTTTTAAGATTTGCCTTGCCATTCCCGTAATACTTTTCTTGTGGTCCTTCATGATTTCGATATTGCTCTTTTTCAGTTCCTCCACGATATATTCTGAGCAGTAATACGCGTTATTGCTTTCATTAAAGTTGAAATCAAAAAGAATGTTTTGCTTTTCAGATTCGATGAGAGCTGCTCTGATATCGTTGAACTGTTTCCGGTCAATGTCCTGAAGCTGCCAAATAGAAAGGTAATTTAAGTCCTCCGGCTTTATAAATTCACTGATGTTTTCAACATACAAATTATTTTGCCTAAGGTTTTTGTCTACATAGACATGATATATCTTCAGGGTATTGTTTTCTAAAAAACCTATGCCCAGATGAGAAGCATATAGATTCCTGATATTGAAATCCTTTGCCAGGCCCCCGAGCTTTCCGGTAGTTCCTCTCTGTATCAGATAAATTGTTTGACGTTCAAATTTCAGCTCTTTGATCCTGCCATTTAAAGACGGATCTTTGTGGAAGGAGAAAACTACTATAATGAGCAAAAAGCCCATAATAGCAAAGACATATTTGAAGCATCTCAGCATCATGGCTTATTTGGCACCCACAATTGCCCCTACAACAATTCCAGCAACCACACCGGCTCCCGCCCCGATAAGAGCTCCTACAGGTCCTCCGACTACATAGCCTATGACTCCACCCGCTGCCATGCCAATCATACCTCCCGTAATCCAGGCCGGTTGTTTGCCCGTATAAATGGGGCTGATGGCGTAATAGCCCTGTTCCACATTAAATTTAAAATCATTAAGGTTTTTAATCATGGCTTTTTCAAGGTCAGAAAGATTGATATAAAGGGCATTGAACTCCAGATTATGTATTGAGCCTGTATCTATGGTTATGGCCAGCGATTTAGCCGCATCAGAAATGTTTAATTGCTGAATAGCCTGATCAAAAGGAGTCTGCATCATATTCATGGTCTCATTGATGACTGCATTCATCTGATCCAAAGTAAGCCTTTCGGTAGGATCTATTTGGGCTTTATCATAAAATTCGGTAAGATCCGACTGGGTTAAAACATACGAGGCCCCTTGTTGGGAAATTTTTGCTTTGATAAAATTAAAGGCGGTATTGATCGGCTGTGGATTAGTAAAATAATTCCCGCTTTTAAAATTAAGCACAGTAGTTTTTAAAGTTGTTTTGGAAGCCGCTGTATGCTCAGGCTGAGTATTTAATGCGTCTTCACTACAGGAAAAAAATAAAGACTGGGAAGCCATTACTCCAAGAATGGTTAAAAGTTTTTTTGTTTTCATAAATATCTGATTTAGTTAGTTTGACAATATAAAGTTATCGGGATTTGCCATATCACGGTATGATGATTAATTAAGTGTGCGTGAATTTTGATTAAGTGTGTTTGCTTGCTGAATAAATGTTTATAAAAACAATACCACCCTGAAAGAGTGGTATTGTTTTTACTATGATTTAAATCTTTTGGTCGCATTTTCCTGATGTCAAACAATTCAGGGCGCTCAAAAGTATTGAAGTGCTGATCCTGTGTTGCCGGAAGGATCAATTGTATTCCGGAAATGAGCCCATATGCATATCAGGTGAACTTTTGTAAAAAGTCATTCTTTCTCCTTACGGAGACGTCCAGCACAGAGTCATCGGTCATAATGACCTGCCCTCCTTTTCCTTTAATATATTCTTTCAGATGGGAAAGGTTGATGAGATGTTTGTGATGGATTCTGAAGAAATTATGCTCGGAAAGATATTCCTCAAATTCATGTAAGGTCTTGGAAACCATGATTTTGGTTCTGTCAGCAAGATAAAAGATGGTATAGCTGGAATCTGCCTCGCACCGGACGATATCGGTGATATTGGTAAGCTTGAATCCCTGAAGGGTGGGAAGGCTTATTTTATGGTGATTTTGATGGCCTGTAGAAAGGATCCTGGTTTTCCGGATGTTTTCAAGGGCTTTTTGGATAGCTATGATGAAATCTACTTTTTTGATGGGCTTCAAAAGATAATCCGTAGCCCCGTTTTTAATGGCCTGAATGGCGAAATGCTCAAAAGCTGTAATAAAAATGATCTGGGAGTCGATTTCCTTAAGCTTTGACAGCAGATCAAAGGCGGTTCCATCCTTCAGCTGGATATCGAGAAAAAGAATATCCGGGCTGTTCCTGGCAAGATACACAAAGGCCTCTTCCACGCCTGAGGCCTGGAATGCAATCTGAATTTCGGGAAATTCATTTTTCAGAAGTAAAGAAATATAATCTCTTCCGTCTTTTTCGTCATCAATGATGCATGTTTGTACTTTGGTTTTCATAAGGTATGATATATAGTTTTATTTGTGTGCCGGGTCGCTGCTCTTTTTCAGACAGATTATTGATCTCCAGGATTATATCCGTATCAAAAAGCTGTTTGAAGGTTTCAATTCTTTTCTGAGACAGTTTTACCCCGAAGGAATCGGACCTTCCTGCTCCGCCGGGGCGGTTGTCGATACCTACGCCGTTATCCTCAATGACAATGCATAACGAATGACCGGTGAAGTCAAAAGAAATCTCAATATGTCCCTTCCGGTCTTTAAGGCTGGCTACACCATGCTTAATGGCATTTTCAACAAAAGGCTGTATCAAAAGGGAAGGGATAACCCAGTTTTTATTTACCTTTTCTGAGACCTTAATGGTGTAATCAAACTCTTCCTTTAAACGTAATTTTTCCATGTTTAAGTATAAAGAAAGATATTCTGTTTCCTCCTTTATTGGCATGAAGGTTTTTTCCGAATAATGAAGGGTTTTTCTGATGATCTGTGCAAATACATCGAGATAATTTTCCGTTTCCGGGTAATCTTTTTTATAAAGTAAAAACTGTATGGAGTTGAGGCAGTTATAAATGAAATGAGGATTGATCTGTGCTTTTATGGCCTGCAGCTCGAGCTCTGCGATCTTTTTTTCATAATAAAGCTTTTCCATCTTTTTATTGCGTTTTTTCTGCAGATATAAAGTGATCAGCACCAGAAGAACAGAAGAAACGGCAGAGATGGATAAAAGCTTGAACCACCAGGTTTGCCAGAAATGAGGTTCAATCTCAAAAGGAAGATCCGTTGATGCGTAGGACTGTTTCCCGTTATAGTCCAATCCTAAGACCCTGAAAACATATTTACCCGGAGGAATGGAATTGAATATGATTTTAGAAGCATTGCTGGTCTGCCAGCAGCTGTTAAGGCCTTCGATCTTATACTTATAGCTGATATTACCCTGGGATGCATAGTCCGGGAAACTCAAATTGAAAGTGAGATCATTGGCAGGAGTTTGCGTAAGAATACCGTTTTTCAGGTCAAAGATTTCTCTGTTTCCGATGACAACAGAATTGATGATGGCTTTTTTGTTGACGAATTTCTGTTGTGAGATCAAATCCCTCACAGGGAGTATTCCCAGCCCCTTTGAAGTACCTGCATATACCGTATCATTCCTGATCACGCATCCGTTTACCACTTTGGAGGGAAGACCGTCTGTTTGCGTAAAATTATTGATCCTTAGCCGGTTATTCCTTATCTCGATCCTGCTCAGTCCTGAATTGCTGCTGGCCCAGAAGGTGTTTCCGTTTTCCACCTCAATTTTCTTGATCTGGCTGGTCACCAGTCCGTCATTTTCAGTAATTTTCCGGATAACTCCTTTGCTATTGAAGAGAACAATTCCGTTGAGATTGGTAGCGCCTACATACACATTCGGCTTCAATTGTTTAAGATCTTTAAAATAATAGCCTTCCAGAAACAGCTTCTTCCTTTTTGTCCGGATATTCAGCTTGTACAGGTCTCTGAAACTTCCGAAAAACAGGCTGTCCTTTGCATATGGCAAGGCAGTGTAGACCCTTTCTTTGGACTTGCCTTCAACGTAGGTGCGGGTAATATAATTATAGATGACGAGGTCCTCACTGGTACAAAACAGCACGGAATCGTCCCCGAACGGAATCATATTTTTTAAGCCGTAGTATCGTAATAGGCTTTTCTTTTTCGTGGCTGTATTGTATTGAACGATACCCAGGCTCATACCGAAAATGATGATGTCTCCCTTGGCATAGATGGCCTTGTGCTCGATTTTCCTGTCTTTTTCCAGGAGAATGTCCTCTATGGCATCCGTATGCAGGATCCCGCTTTTGGCCTCGTTATAACCTACAATAATGTTTTTGTCATTTTTGGCAATGGCCGTAATATAAGCCGAATTGTTCTTTACAGGTGAATGGACGTAGTTTCTGAAGAACCTGTGGGCAATGAAATAAATACCGTTGTTTTTGGTAGAAAACCATACATTGTTATCCCTGTCTACCATGACATCATTGATAACATAGTTGTCCAGAAAGCGTACAGGCGCTGTAAACTTCCTGTTTTCCAGTAATGACTCCCTGAAATACAATGTGCCTCCTTTTTCCAGACTAAGCCATACCCTGTAGTTTCTGTCTATATACTGCTGGTAAATATTTTCATGGGTGGAAAAAGATTGAATTTTCCTGAAATGAAACTTACCTTCCTGCTTATACACATCAAAGCCGTGGTCCCGGCTAAAAAGAAAAAAATCACCTTTCCTTTGGATTAATCTGGATTTTTTAACCGGAATATTGTAGGGAATAATCTTCCGGGTTTTAATATCATAAGCCATGACTTTTGATTCCCGGTCCTGGTCTGAAATATAAAGCAGATTTTTAGACATATCGATGCCAAATGCATAACCATTTTTCAGGAGCCTGCTATTCAGGGATATGGGGATGACCTTTATTTTTCCGTGCCTGTAAATATAGATATTCTTCGGGGCGAAAGTGTTGAATGTAATAAGAGACTCAGTATCCTGATAAAAGAAATTGGAGTTATGGATAAAGTTAATTTTTTTTAGTTCCCTGTTCACATCAGAATTAATGACTTTGCCGTCTTTGATATAGGCGAAATCATTAAGAAAAGGAGCGATGAAGATTTCCCCGTTCGACATGGGAAAGCAGGCCAGTATTTCCAGATTCTTCAACCCGCTTTTTTTATCATACTGCTTAAATTCCTTACCATCGAACCTGAATAAGCCGTTATCGCTGCCTATCCAGATAAAACCGTTACAGTCCTGGTTCAGCTTATAGGTATATGAGCTGTTCAGTCCTTCCTTTTCACTATAGTTTACCAATCCGGGGATTTGGGCAAAAAGTAAAGAAGGAAATAATAATAGCAGGCAAAATTGAAAAAATGCAGATATTTTTTTCACAAAATATTGAATAATACTGTAAATATATAATTTGGTTGATAATAATGCAATACATGAAAAAAAAAATTAAGAAAAATTGAACCCGTAAAATTCCTGTAAGTTTATCCAATTTTCGTATTTTTGTATGTTTGCTGAAATTATATATGTCACAAGAAATAAATCCTATCTATTCCGAAGATAATATCAGAACCCTTGATTGGCAGGAGCATATCCGTTTACGTCCCGGTATGTATATCGGGAAGCTGGGAGACGGCTCCTCTGCTGATGATGGTATCTATATCCTGTTAAAAGAAATTCTGGACAATTCGATTGATGAATTCAGAATGAAAGCGGGAAAAAGAATTGAAATAAAACTGGACGACGGCAAAGTCACCATCCGTGACTTTGGCCGGGGGATTCCTTTGGGAAAAGTAGTGGATGCCGTGTCTAAGATGAATACCGGTGGTAAATATGACAGCAAAGCCTTCAAAAAGTCTGTCGGGCTGAATGGTGTGGGTACCAAAGCGGTAAATGCGCTCTCAGATTATTTCCGTGTAAGGTCTTTCCGGGACGGGAAGATGAAGACCGCTGAGTTTTCACGTGGACTTATTGTAGAGGATCATGAGGAAAAAGATACTTCAGACAGGAACGGAACCGAAATCTCTTTCATTCCGGATGCGGAAATATTCCTCCATTTCAAATTCCGGAAGGAATATATTGAAAGAATGCTGCGTAATTACGCTTATCTGAATCCGGGCTTAAAGATCATTTTTAACGGGGAAACCTATTATTCCGAAAACGGCCTTAAAGATCTGCTGGAGGAAGAGCTGGAAAGCGATATCCTTTATCCGATCATCCACCTGAAAGATCATGATATTGAGGTGGCCATCACCCATTCAGACAAATCCCAGACCGAAACCTATTTCTCTTTTGTAAACGGGCAGAACACTACCCAGGGAGGAACCCATCTTAATGCGTTCCGTGAAGCTTATGTGAAGACCATCAGAGAATTTTTCAATAAGAACTTTGATGCTTCTGATATCAGAAAATCTATCATAGCAGCGGTTTCCATCAATGTGGAGGAACCCGTTTTCGAATCCCAGACCAAAACAAAGCTGGGATCAAATGATATGGGACCCAACGGGCCTACCGTGAGAACATTTATCATAGATTTTCTAAAAAGCCAGCTGGATAATTTTTTACATAAAAATCCTGAAATTGCGGAAGCCATCCAAAGGAAGATCCTGATTTCGGAAAGAGAAAGAAAAGAACTCTCCGGAATCCAGAAACTTGCGAGGGAAAGAGCCAAAAAAGTGTCTCTCCATAACAAAAAGCTCAGGGATTGCAGGCAGCATTACAATGACCAGAAAGCGGAGAGAAAAGGGGAAACCCAGATATTCATCACCGAAGGAGACTCTGCATCCGGATCCATTACAAAATCCAGGGATGTGGAAACCCAGGCCGTATTCTCATTGAAAGGAAAGCCCCTGAACTGCTATGGACTGACAAAGAAAGTGGTATATGAGAATGAAGAATTCAATCTCCTCCAGGCAGCCCTGAATATTGAGGAAAGCCTTGAAGATCTGAGATACAACCAGGTGATCATTGCTACAGATGCCGATGTGGACGGGATGCATATCCGGTTGCTGATGATCACATTCTTCCTGCAGTTCTTTCCGGACCTGATCAAAAACGGACATCTCTATATTCTTCAAACGCCGTTATTCAGGGTAAGGAACAAGAAAGAAACAAGATATTGCTATACAGAAGCAGAAAGAATAAAAGCATTGAATGAATTAGGAAAGAATCCCGAGATAACCCGGTTTAAGGGATTAGGGGAAATCTCGCCTGATGAATTCAAGCATTTTATAGGCAAAGATATCCGTCTGGAACCGGTAGTCGTGGGTAAGGATCAGACCATAGACCAGCTGCTGGAATTCTATATGGGAAAAAATACTCCGGACAGACAGACCTTCATCCTCGAGAACCTCGTGGTGGAAGATCCTGATATTGATAAAAAAGAGGTGCTGGAAGAGGCAACAACTGACAGATAAACTGAATAATATGAACAACTAAACACCATTAATGATCGGAAAAAAAAACTAAGAAACAGAAACAAATATTAAATTATCATATGAGACTGAGTAACCGTAATAAAGCTTCGGTTTATAGCTTTTTTAATACCTTGCTTATTGTAATGGCAATAATGGGTATAGGAGCATTCTTCCTGGAAGAATACAAGTTTGACATCTTGGGATGGGAAAGTATTTTATTGATTATCATACCATTCGCTCTGTTAGGACTTTTTTATCTGAATGGACGGCAGATTTTTGAATATGATAGTGACGGGGAAGCCCTTCATTTCAGAAACAGGAATATCATTCCCTTTCTGGACAGACCGTTAAGTGATGAATTTCCTAAATATAAACTGATCAGCTATGAGGTTGTAAGAATTTTCTTCATAAAAAGATTATATGTAACAATTTCAAGTAAAAACAGCGGTACTACAATGTTAAAATATGAAATTTCATATCTGACGAAAAAAGAAACAAACGAATTAAAATTCTCTTTAAATAAAGTAATAAAAGCTAATAACGAGAAAAAAGGTATTAGATAATGATAGAAGAATATTCGCATGAGGGCGAAAGTTTAAAAAAGGTTTCCGGGCTTTATAAAGACTGGTTTCTGGATTATGCTTCTTACGTGATTTTAGATAGGGCGATCCCGTCTGTATATGACGGCTTCAAGCCCGTTCAGCGTAGAATTATGCACTCTATGCGTGAGTTGGAAGATGGCCGTTACAATAAAGTAGCCAATATTGTAGGAAACACCATGAAATATCACCCTCACGGTGATGCTTCCATTACAGACGCCATGGTGCAGATTGGCCAGAAAGAACTGCTGATAGATACCCAGGGAAACTGGGGAAATATCTATACCGGCGACTCCGCGGCTGCGGCAAGGTATATTGAAGCAAGGCTAACTCCTTTCGCTCTTGAGGTGGTCTTTAATCCTAAAACAACTGAATGGGCCAAATCCTATGACGGCAGGAACAATGAGCCGATAGATCTTCCGGTAAAATTCCCTTTATTGCTTGCACAGGGAGTGGAAGGGATTGGTGTGGGGCTTTCAACCAAAATTCTCCCACATAATTTCAATGAGCTGATCAATGCTTCCGTAGCCTATCTGAAGGGTAAGAAATTTGAGTTGTTCCCGGATTTTCTTACCGCAGGCTACCTGGATGTCTCGGAATATAATGACGGGCAGAGAGGAGGAAAAGTGCGGGCAAGGGCTAAGATCGGGCAGATTGATAAACATACGCTGGTAATTTCAGAGCTGCCTTATTCGAAGACTACTAGTGACCTGATCGACTCTATTTTAAAAGCCAATGAAAAAGGAAAGATCAAGATCAAGAAAATTGAGGATAATACCTCTGATACCGTAGAGATCCTCATCCATCTTCATAATGATGTTTCACCGGATAAAACGATCGATGCGCTGTACGCGTTCACAGACTGTCAGGTAACCATTTCTCCCAATGCCTGCGTCATTGTAGGAGATAAGCCAATGTTCCTCAGCGTTTCAGAAATCCTGAAAATGAATACGGATCATACGGTCTCCCTGCTTAAGAAGGAGCTGGAGATTGAGCTACATGAATTACAGGAAAGCTGGCATTTTTCTTCATTGGAAAGGATCTTTATCGAAAACAGGATCTATCATGATATTGAGGAAGTTAAAACCTGGGAAGAGGTTCTGAAAACCATCGATGAAGGGCTGAAGCCTCATACGGGGCACCTTTTGAGAGCTGTAACCGAAGAAGATATCCTGAAGCTGACGGAGATCAGGATCAAAAGGATCTCAAGATTCGATCTGGATAAGTTTAAGGAAAATATCGCTGCCCTGGAGGGCAAAATAGAACAGGTGAAATACAATCTCTCTAATCTTGTGGCTTATGCCATTGAATATTACCAGAATATTCAGAAAAAATACGGGAAAGACAAGCAAAGAAGAACCGAGCTCAGGATTTTTGATACCATAGATGCCACTAAAGTAGCCGTAGCCAATGAAAAGTTCTATGCCAATTTTGAAGAAGGCTTTATAGGGACATCCCTGAAAAAAGACCAGTATCTGTTTGACTGTTCGGATATTGATGATATCATTACCTTCAGAAAGGACGGAAGCATGAAAGTGGTGAAAGTGGAAGCCAAAACTTTTATAGGAAAAGACATCCTGCATGTGGCGGTATGGA
Organism: Chryseobacterium gossypii; assembly: GCF_041361455.1. NCBI lineage: Bacteria > Pseudomonadati > Bacteroidota > Flavobacteriia > Flavobacteriales > Weeksellaceae > Chryseobacterium > Chryseobacterium gossypii. The sequence continues at coordinate 12,346 of NZ_JBGCUR010000026.1, forward strand.
AGAAGAATGATAAAAGAACCGTTTACAATATGATTTACCGCGAAGGGAAAGAAGGACCTTATTATATGAAACGTTTCTCCGTAACAGGAGTTACGAGAAATACAGACTACCCTCTGGCTTCAGATAAAAAAGGCTCAGAAGTGCTGTATTTCTCTGCCAACCCGAATGGTGAAGCGGAAACCGTAACTGTTCTCCTGAAACCGAATCCGAGGATCAGAAAAAATAAAATGGATATCGATTTCTCTGAGCTGGCCATCAAAGGACGTGATTCAAAAGGGAATCTGGTGACCAAATATGCAGTAAAAAAGGTGGATCTGAAAGAAGAAGGCGTTTCTACACTGGCCCCGAGAAAAATCTGGTTTGATGATACGGTAAGAAGACTGAATGCAGACGGAAGAGGAACCCTGTTCGGAAGCTTTAAAGGAGACGACAAGATCCTTACGATCAATACCCATGGCGAGGCCAGGCTTGTATCATTTGATCTCGGTAACCGCTTTGATGATGAATACCTGATCCTGGAAAAATGGAAGCCGGAACAGCCGGTTACCTGTATATATTATGACGGTGAGAAGGAAATCTACTTTATCAAAAGGTTCCTGCTGGAAAATACATCCAACGTGCAGACCTTCATGCCGTCAGACCATCCGAAATCCTTTATTGAAAATGTGATCGTGGCCAATGATGCCACCGCAGAAATTATTTTTGCAAAAGATAAAGGTAAGGAACGTGAGCCCGAAACAATAAATATTGATGAGTTCATTGCAGTGAAGGGAATCAAGGCCATCGGTAACCAGTTTACAAAATTTAAGGTGAAAGCCATTAATATTACAGTACCTGAGCCTGAGGAAGAGCCGGAAGCCTATGAAGAGCCGGAAATACCGGAAGGAGCTGATGATGAAGGCGGCGTGATCGGAGATTTATTCCAGGATGATGAAACAGAAAATTAAAAATTATGAATCTAATTGTTTTAATAATAATAGCTGCTACCTGTATCATTAGTTATATAGGGTTCAATGATGCTAGAATGTTTGAAAAATATAAGTTTAATGTCAGTGCGATAGCTGCCCGGAAAGAATATGTAAGATTGATCAGCTCAGCTTTTCTTCATGCTGATTTTATGCATTTATTTTTCAATATGCTTTCCCTATATCTCTTTCAGGGAGTCGTGACCTACTTTTTCGGGAATATAGGATTTCTGATTATTTACTTTGGATCAATGATCCTGGGGAATCTGTTCAGCTTGCTTATCTACCAAAAGCAGCCCTGGTATTCAGCGATCGGGGCTTCAGGAGCTGTTTCAGGGATCATATTCGCATCCATTGCCATGGCTCCTAATGAAATCAGTGTCAACTTTTTACCGGGCTGGATCTTCGGTACCCTATACTTCGGGTATTCCGTGTACATGATGCTTAATCCGAAACAGTGGGATAACCTCGGGCATTCGGCTCACCTGGGAGGAGCTTTTTTTGGGCTTGTTTACTCCATATTGCTGCATCCGGATCTGGCTTTAAGCAACGCGTTGTTTTTAGGAATCATGTCGCTTCCCCTCATTTATCTGAGCTATGAGATCTTTATAAGGAAAAGAATAGGTTAAAAAATCAACCCTTAAGATCAGGACCAATGAACACATCAGAGTTAAACCGTTTCATCGTGATACTTATTTATGGGTCATTGGTCCTGCTTACTTTGCTTAAACTTATCAATCCCCTTAAGGTAAACAGAAAAGCCAACTTTTGGTTCGGGATATTCCTTTTTTTATGGTCGAGCTTCTGGCTTGATGAGGTCTTGTCACTTGTGGCGGGCTATCAGATACAGGTTCATTCCATACCATGGGTACAGTTCATTCAGTTTCTTACACCGGTGGTCTTCTATTTCAGTGTGCTGCTGTATACCAATCCCTCTTTTAAATTTAAGATATCAGACCTTAAATACTTTATCCTTCCCGTAATTTTTCTGACCAACCTCTTGCTTCAGTCTTTTGAAAACCTTATAAGCCGGAGCTTTTTTGAATTGGTCTTTATAGGATTGATATTGCTGCAGGCATTGTTTTATACCGGATTTTCCTATCTTACCGTCAGGAACCACCAGAAAAGGATCCAGCAGTTCTCTGCCAATACGGAAGGCATCAATCTGAACTGGCTTGAATATATCATTCTGGTGATCTTCATCATCAATATCGTTTATGTCATCTATAATTTGTCATACAATTCCACCTCATTAAATGCTTTTATCAATATTGCCTTTCTGCTGGTGATTTATTTTATCGCTTACTATTCCCTGAAACAGAAAGAAATTTATCCTGTCGGAGAAAAACAGCGTGGAGAGCTTATTTCCATTAATGATGATCCCGAAAGCGGCGAAAACAGGAAAAAACTTATCCCAGATGAAGAACTGGCAAGAATTAAGACCCAGCTGGAACATTTAATGGAAAGCAGAAAGCCGTACCTTGACAGTGAGCTCAATCTCATAAGGCTTTCCGAGCTGCTCTCAGTTTCTTCCCACCATTTATCATATGTGATCAATACCGGATTCGGAAAAAACTTTTTCCGGTATATTAATGAATACAGGATTGAGCATGCCAAAGAGCTGTTAAAGGATGACAGCAATGATAAGCTGTCGATTCTGGGTATTGCTTATGAATCAGGGTTCAATTCAAAAACCTCCTTTAACACCACTTTTAAAAAGCTCACCGGCCAGACCCCTTCCGAGTTCAAAAAAATGAGTTCGGATTTATAAATCTTTACTTTGCTAATATTTAACCTGTTGTTTATTAGGTGTTTATTGTTGCAGGTTAAATGCGTTCATCCGGATAATCCGGAACCTGCAGACCGTTTCCGGATGATACTTTTGTATCAGAAAATAGATTTTTATGAACACTAAGGAATCATTTGCCGTCGTCACAGGAGCAAGCCGGGGATTGGGAAAAGCATTTGCTAAAAACCTGGCTAAGAAAAAGATGAATGTTATTTTGATAAGTCTTCCGGGTCAGGATGTAGACCAGCTAAGCCGGGAAATAGCCAGAAGGTATCAGGTGAAAACGGATTATTATGAAGTGGATCTTTCCGTAAATGAAAATATCTTCAAACTGACGGATTGGCTGAACAGCTCATACAATATTCATATTTTAATCAATAATGCGGGGTTGGGTGGGACGAGAAAGTTTATGGAGGCCAGCCCTGAGTATATCAATTCCATTTTACAGGTGAATGTTACGGCCACTTCGCTGATTACCCATCAGCTATTACCCAATCTGATGCGGCAGCCGGAGGCTTATATACTGAACGTTTCCAGCATGGCCGCGTTTTCACCCATTGGATTTAAAACCGTGTATCCCGCTTCCAAAACTTTTATTCATTCTTTTTCCAGAGGCTTGTATGAAGAGCTAAAGCATACCAATGTTTTTGTAAGTGTGGTGAACCCGGGGGCAATGGCTACCAACCCGGATGTCTGTAAAAGGATTGAGAAACAGGGTTTTTTAGGTAAGCTTACCTTATTGGATCCCGATAAGGTGGCAGACTATTGCATCAATCAGCTTCTGAAAAGAGATACGGTGATAATGGTGAACCCGCTGAGCTGGATGCTATTGAAAATTCTGCCTGTTTGGATTAAATTGCCGTTGATGACCAACGCGATCAAAAGAGAGATAAATACATGAAAAAAGTCTTTATAACCGGTATTACCGGCCTTCTAGGATATAATGTCTTACTTAAATTATTAAATGATGGTTATTCTGTTATTGCTCTGGTGCGCAAGAAAAGCAGGTATGTTGGTCAGGAAAATGAAAACCTGAAGCTGGTTGAAGGGGATCTGTTCACAGATATCTCGCCTTTTCTCGAAAATGTGGAATACATTATTCATGTGGCAGCGGAAACCGGTCAGAATCTCCCGGATTATGAAAGCTATAGGAAAATTAATTATCATGCCGTGGTACATTTGTTCTCGCAGGCTGTGAGTTCCGGGGTCAAAAAATTCCTGTTCATAAGTTCGGCGAATACTTTAGGATATGGCAGCCTGGAAAAGCCGGGCCACGAAAATAAGCCACAGAAATATCCCTTTACCCACTCTTTTTATGCCAAAAGCAAGCTGGAGGCCGAGGATTATCTCCTGCAAGCCAAAACAGCCACGGAAGTGATCATCCTGAACCCCTGCTTTATGATCGGAGCATATGATAATAAACCTAGCTCTGGGAAAATCATATTCTGGACCTGGAAAAAGAAGCTGGTCTTCTATCCCCGGGGCGGAAAAAACTTCGTTCATGCTGAGGATGTTGCCGAAGGCATTGTAAAGGCTCTCAAAAAAGGAAAGAACGGAGAAAAGTATCTTCTGGGTCATGAGAACTTAAGATACATAGATTTTTTCAGGAAAGTGAATGCAATAACCGGTCAGAATCCGGTAATGGTGCCTGTTCCGGACTGGATATTGATATTTCTCGGAATTATCGGGGATGGCTTAAGGATGATGAAAATTAAAACAGGAATCAGCTCTGCCCATATGAAAGCACTCAGGACCGATAACTTTTATTCCGGACAAAAATCTGTTGAAGAGCTCGAAATCCGATATCAGCCGGTAGAAAAAGCAATTAACGATGCGATTGAATATTTCAGAAGCATGGGGCATTAACCGGCTTAGAGCTTGATTAGCTCAATTTTTAGCCAGATTATTTTCTGCCGTAAATGAACCGGTCATTTTCAGACAGATCCCTGATCAGCGATACTTCCGAAAATTGGCCCTGGAATAGGTCCAGGGTTTGCGGCCCTAATTTCTGGTTGATCTCCAGGAACAGAAGCCCGTTTTTATTCAGGTGCTTTTCGGCATCTTCCGCGATCTTCCTGTAGAAAAGCAGGGCATCCGCAGTAGGGGAGAACAGAGCCATTTTAGGTTCAAACTCCTTTACTGAATCTGCAATTTCATGCTCCTCTTCAATTCCTATATACGGAGGATTAGAAATAAGGATATCATAATTTTCTACAAGATGATAGCTGAGATAATCATCATGGATGAAATGAACGTCCAGGTGATGAAATTCCGCATTTTTCCTGGCTGTTTGCAGTGCTTTTTCAGAAAAATCGATGGAATGTACCTCCGCTTCCGGAAAATATTTTTTTAATACAAGAGGGATTATTCCGCTTCCGGTTCCTATATCCAGTACTTTAAACCGGGATGGCATCCCTGATCCTTGAATTTCACGGATCGCCATTTCCAACAGCTCTTCCGTTTCAGGGCGTGGAATAAGGACATGCTGATCCACAAAAAAGGACATCCCGAAAAATTCAGTCTCACCCAGGATATGCTGATAAGGACGGCCTGTCTTTAGCTCTGAAATGATCTTTTTCAGCTGTATTTCATCGTCGGTCAATAATTCCTGCCCGGAGAATCTCCTTTGGTGATAGCGGTCAAAGCCGACAACCTTGTGAATGAAAACCGAACATAAAAATGTGCTTTCCGATTCTGTGTACATACCGGAAAGTTCTGTGATAAAGAATTTTTTAAGCTCTGAAATGGTCATTTATCTTGTAAAAACCAGTTTGGTATCGGTGGACCTTTCTTCATCAATCAGGTAACCTTCGTAGTTGAAAGCCTTTACGTCATCCAATGTCCGGGCATTGGTTTCCGCACAGAATCTCACCACCAGTCCTCTTGCATGTTTGGTGTACACCACGATGGTCTTTGGCTTTCCGTCCTTTAATTCATAAAATTCAAAATCAATGACCTTATGATTAAGTTTTTTACGGTCTATAACCTTTCCGTATTCATTACTGGCCAGGTGTAGGAGGATCTCATTTTTCTTCATTTCGGAATTAAGCTGGTCAGTAATTTTATCTTTCCAGAATTCATACAGATTTTTGTACTGGTCGAACTCAAAAGGCCTTCCCATTTCAAGCCTGTACAGCATTACCTTGTCCGAAGGCTTCAGCAGGCCATACAAGCCTGAAAGTATTCTGTAGTTTTTTTGCAAATAATCTACGGCCTCCTTATTTAACGTTTTGGCATCCAGACCCCGGTAGACCTCACCTGTAAAAGCGAACATGGCCGGTGCAGATTCCTTGGCCGTGGGTTTTGACTTCCATTTTTGGTTTCTTTCCCAGTTTTCATCTGCCAGTTTGGATGAGATCTCCATCAGTTCCGAAAGATATTTTGGTGATTTATGCTTTAAATGGGACTGTATAAAAGCTGCCTCTTCAATGAATTTAGGTGTGGTGGTCTTCAGCAGATCTGTTGAATTTTCTATATTCATCAGTTTGGCAGGAGATGTAATTATTTTCATAAAAAAGTAAGATTAAATAAAATAAACAAGGGAATCCCTGCAACGGCATCAGACTTACTCTGATGTCCGTCATGAGTATGATCAGATATGTCCTTTTCCCTGACGGATGACCTCAGGTTCTCCCGAAGTTAGGTCAACAATGGTAGAAGCAACATTATCTCCGTATCCGGAATCAATGACAATATCTACCAGGTGATCATATTTTTCAGCGATCAGTTCGGGATCGGTGGAATATTCAATGATCTCATCATCATCTTTAATGGATGTTGAAGCGATCGGGTGACCCAGCTTCTCAACAATAAGCTGAGGGATCGGATGATCAGGAACCCGGATACCGATTGTCTTGTGGTTTTTGTAGGCTAGAGGAAGGCTTTTGTTAGCCTCAAGAATAAAAGTGAACGGTCCCGGAAGATGACTTTTCAAAAACCTGAATACCGATGTTTCTATGGGACGAGTGAAGTCTGAAAGATGGCTCAGATCATTACAGATAATGGAAAACTGGGCTTTTTCCAGTTTTATTTTTTTCAGCTGAGCCAGCTTCTCCATTGCTTTGATGTCAAAAATATTACAGCCTAAAGCATAGACGGTATCAGACGGATAAATGATCAGTCCACCGTTATTCAGAGTCCTAATAACTTCATTTATAAGATTTTCCTGAGGATTTTCAGGATATATTTTTAATATTTTTGCCATAAAACAAAGATACAAATAATTGGATAGGTTTTATAAAAGTCCTTTATTTAAAAGAAAAATTAGGAATTTCAAAAAAATGTCGTATATTTGCAGTCCAATATCGCGGGATGGAGCAGTAGGTAGCTCGTCGGGCTCATAACCCGAAGGTCACACGTTCGAGTCGTGTTCCCGCTACTAAGTAAACGTTATTTTTAACGTTCCGGAAAATACATCGCGGGGTAGAGCAGTAGGTAGCTCGTCGGGCTCATAACCCGGAGGTCGCACGTTCGAGTCGTGTCCCCGCTACTAAGAACAGCGCTCTCGGTAAGCGTTCAGAAAATATACCGCGGGATGGAGCAGTAGGTAGCTCGTCGGGCTCATAACCCGAAGGTCACACGTTCGAGTCGTGTTCCCGCTACTAAGAAGAATCGGTGTAATCATGTTGCACCGATTCTTTTTTATATGGCATAGCCGGAAATTCAACAGGCTATGGGCCAAGTGAAAGTTATTGATGTTAGATTTCCTATCAATTTTTTTTGCCATTGTCGGGAAGATTCAATCTAAAAAGAGGACCACACCGTGACCCTCTTATTCAAATCATTCTGAATATCTTCGGGACTACCCGAACATACCTACCTTATAATCGCCGGGTACCTGCTGAAATGCAATGTTAAACCTGTTCCAGATATTGATCGCATTGACCGCTAAAGTGAGATCAATGATTTCCTCTTCCGAAAAATGCGCTTTTACCCCTTCGTACACCTCATCAGAAACATGAAAGGTATTTACTGCTTCCGCATAGGCCAGAGCAGCTCTTTCTTTATCTGTATAATAGGGAGTTTCCCTCCATGCGCTTAATCCATAAAGACGTTGTTCCGTTTCGCCCATGGCACGGAGCTCCTTTGAATGCATGTCCAGGCAGTAAGCGCATTGGTTGATCTGTGAAATTCTGAAATCAATAAGTTCCATAAGCTTCCGGTCAATGGTGGAATGCTTCAGATACTGATTGATCCCGAATATCGGAGTGAGTGCCTTTTTACCTTTTTCAAGTAAATTAATTCTTGGTTTCATGAAATTTAATTTTGGTTGTTATATCTTAATGACAATTAGATTTTATTTTTTGGACAAAAGAAATTAAATTTTTTAATATTAATTGCAACTTTATTTTATGGCTTAATTTATGCAGATGTAATTAGAAAAGCATAATATAAGAATCAGCTCCGGTAATCCAAAATATTTCAGAATAGAAAAAACCGCCGGAGGATTAATAAAAATGTTCTGATATTCTACTAGGATGGGAACATAAACGGATTGGGTGATCAGGGGTAAAGAAGTAATAAAATTAAATGAAAGATGACACTAACTAAATCCAAAATATTATGTACAAGAAATTTTTAGCAGGGCTCGGAGGTGCCATCGCACTCAGCCTTCTGCATGAAGTAATAAGAAAAAATTTTGATGATGTTCCCGAAGTGAATAAAGTAGGGGAAGAGGCACTGAATAAAGCCTTGGATAAGGTAAATATAACGGTGACAAACGAAGATCAGCTCTACGCGGCTACTCTTGCCGGCGATGTTCTGGGTAACGGGATTTATTATGCCACTACGGCAACCGGTGGCTTCAACCTGGCTTCAGGCCTGCTAATGGGATTAGGTGCATTGGCTCTACCTGAAAAAATGGGACTGGACAGTTCACCTGTCAACGAAACCACCCGGAAAAAAGTAATGACAGTAGCCTATTATCTGTTTGGGGCTGTTGTGACCAAGATGCTGTATGATAAACTGAAATAGCTGTAATTTAATTTTAAGGACTTATTGCTGCAAGATATTGATAACAATTTTAATATCGATATCCGCAAAGGGCTGGTCTTCTGCCGATGAGATTGAAATAAAAAATCCTGCTTTAGGCAGGATTATATAGATACGGAGAATGATATGATCTATTGTGCGACTTCAGCGTAAGGTCTCAGGTTGTTTTCTTCGGACATGGTCTGCCCAAGAAAATCTGTTTTTTGCTGTCCTTTCATTCTTCCTGCGGCATCATTGGCATTAAAATAAGCTTCGCTGAGTTTGGTGGTGATTTCAGAAGGGTTGAAGTCTATTTTGGTATCGCCTTCTACTCCTAAATAACCATTCTTTTTAGTAAGGTAAGTAATATAATTTTTATAATTGATGAAGGTATTTCGCAGGTACTGGGTATGATATTCCATGCACTTTTTGGCTTTTTTTGAAGAGTTATTAAGGATGCAGTTCTTCATATTCCCTCTGTATAAACGCCATTCGGACTCTAAAATTCCATATTCTTTTCCCAAAGCAATTTTCCCGTTGGTAAGGATATTGTTGTCTCCTTCTTTTGTAGCTATTGCCTGAAGATGCCCGATCACAAGAGGAACGGTATTTTCAATTTTAGTCTTAGTTTCCTTGAGAACACTTAGATCCGCAGCCGGGGAATCTTTCTTCGTTTTCTGGGCAGTAGCAACATTAAAAACAAGCAATAATAGTACAATCAATAAATTATATCTTTTCATGAGAATTTTTTAAAGCACTAAAATAAATATATTTTCCCAGTTTAAACAAATCCATTTTAATCTTATTTAATAAAAATTAACAAGTTTTAAGAATTTCGGGTATAAATTATAATTTTTCTGTAGATTAAACAGGTGATAAATTCATAGCTTTAAAAAATTAACATATTTTAATAAAAAATATTTGATTGATTTTCAGTGTCTTACGTAAGTTTAATTTTTATCACTAAAAAAATAGTTGTTTGAATAAGATTTATTTCTACATTTGTATAACTAATTTCTTAGTGATATAAGGTTTTTTGATTTTATATCGGTAATAATGATAAATGAAAAGGATATGAAAATTCAGACTTTAACGAAAGCAGAAGAGCAGGTGATGCAGTACCTGTGGAAAATTGAAAAAGGATTCCTGAAGGATATTCTTGATCTTTTTCCTGAACCTAAACCGCATACCAATACTGTTTCTACTATTTTAAAAGTATTGAAGGAGAAAGAATTCGTGGATTATACGATCTACGGGAGGCAACATGAGTATTTCCCCTTGGTCTCAAAAGAGCAGTATTCCGGGAAAACCATGAAAAGCCTTGTAAAAAACTATTTTAAAGGTTCTTATAAAAGCGCTGTTTCCTTTCTTGTAGAAAAAAATGAGATGACCGTAGAGGACCTTGAAATGTTATTGGATGAACTCAAAAAGAAAAACTGATCATGGAAGCAATACTTCTGTACCTCGGAAAAGTAATTTTATGTTCCGGTGTAATGTTTTTGTATTACCAGTTGTCTTTAAAAGACAAGACATTTCATCATTATAACAGATTTTATTTGTTATCTGCGATGCTGATATCATTACTGCTGCCATTGGTGAGGGTAGACTATTTTACGGTAGAGGTGAGCAATGACATGTACTTGCTGATAGATAAAATACAGAACTTTAACACAACTAAAAACATACCTAATGACCACATTTATCTTGGAATTATTTTTTCAGCTCTGGGATTGGTTTCTTTCTATTTTTTAGGAAGATTATTCTACGGGATCTTCAGGATCCAGCAGCTTAAAAGCCAGTTTCGGAAAGAAAGCTTTGATGGTATTAATTTTTACCATACAAACCTGACCGAAGCGCCTTTCTCTTACTTTAAGAATCTTTTCTGGAAGAATTCCATCACCTTGAATTCTGATATCGGAAAACAGATTTTAAAGCATGAGATGGTACATATTGAACAGAAACATTCATTTGATAAAATGTTCGTTGAGATCATTACTTCTGTTTTCTGGTTCAATCCGTTCTTTCATATCATTAAAAAAGAAATCGGTTTAATCCACGAATACCTGGCCGATAAAAAGGCCGTAAAACAATCGGACACCAAAGCATTTGCGCAGATGCTTTTAGCAAGCCACTTTTCCGGAACACAGTTGCCTGCTGCCAGTCCGTTTTTAAGTTCAAACCTAAAAAAACGTCTTAAAATGTTACAAAAACCTAAAACCAAATTCGGGTATGCGCGAAGAATTTTTGCATTGCCGGTTATATTTTCAGTGGCCTTTGTCTACCTGATCGATGCCAGGAATCAGGAGATCAAAGCGACCAATATGGAAATAGAGAAAGCTGTTTCTCAAATTAAAGAAAATAAGATCCGGAGAGATACCATTACTCCTAATTCACCTAAGACTGTTGTAACTCCAAAATCCTATAACAGAGCAGGTGATGAGAAAAAAATCTCAGATCTCAGTAAGAAGATCAAAGAGAAAAGTGAAGCATTGAAAAACCTTAAGCCCGAAAGTACGGAGTACAATAAATATATTGAAGAGATCGGAAAGCTATCCGGTGAAATCGGAAAAATAGTTAATTCCCCGGATTTCATGAAATCAGCAATGGTCATGAGAATAGATGGAAAAGATGTAAATATTGATGAATATTTCCAATCCAGGGAATGGAAAGACAAAATGAAGAACATCGAAAATATGAAGTTTGAGGAAATGCCTGAGCTGCCGGAATTGCCGGAAATGGATATTGAGCTGCCGGAGATTCCTGATCTTCCTCCGGATGCACCAAAGGCCCCTAAAGTAAAAGTCTATAGCTTCAAAGACATGAAAGATATGAAATGGTCTCCGGAGATAGAGAGAATTTCCGGACTTTCAGAATCCAGGGCAAAAGAATCTGCGGCAATAGCCAGGAAAAGAGCAAAACTCAATAAGGAAAGAGCCAGACTGGAAGAAAAAAGAGCCAGACTGGAAGGTGAAAGAGCAAAACTGGAAGCGGAAAGGAGAGCCCTGGAAGGAAACAAAAGGGTTTATATCTACAGCAATTCTTTCAGCAAACCTGTAGGATTGGATAATATGAAAATAATGAAAGTGAATAATAATGCCGGGATCATTGCAGGTTCCGGGCTGAAATACAGCGGGGATACTTCTGGCATGAAATTCTACATTGACGGAAAAGAGGTTACCAAAAAAGAAATTGATGCCCTTAATCCTAATGACATTAAAAATGTGAATATTAATAAAAAAACCACAAACGGGGTAAGCTCCGGGGAAGTAAAGATCGAAACCAAGAAATAAAGTTCCAACCGGCTTTGTCAGTATGATCCGGCGGACTACTGGCAAAGCTTTATTAATATTACCATGAAAAAAAACATTCTACTTTTTTTGTTGTTAAACATATCGGTCAACGCACAGATCAACAGATTCTTTTATGAGTACAAATTTATCCCTGATTCTAATAACAAAACCGATGTCAAGAAGGAAATGATGCTTCTGGATATCGATAAAAACGGATCAAATTATTACAGCCATGATAAATTTGTAGCAGACTCCACCTCAATGGCAGACCTGCAGAAACAGCTCAAAATAAACCCCGGAAATATCAATATCAATAAAAGAGACAGACCGGGACAGGTATCGTATAAGGTGACCAAGCAATACCCTAATTTCACAACCTATCTTTTTACAAGAATATCTACAGACCAGTATAAGGTAAAAGAAGATAAAAAGCCTGAATGGAAAATCCTTCAGGACAAACAAAAGATCGGTGAATATGATGCCCAGAAAGCAACCACCACTTACGGAGGAAGAGACTGGATAGCCTGGTTCAGCACAGATATCCCTTTTCAGGACGGGCCGTATAAGTTTTACGGGTTGCCGGGGCTTATTGTGAAACTGGAGGATACTACTGGCTCCCATGTCATGACCCTTGTAGGCAATAAGAAGATCCAAACCGCCGCTACTATCAATGAAATAGATATGCCTCAGAACGTAAGGCTGGTAGGAATCGGTGGAAAAGAGATAGAAGTGACAAAAGACCAGTACAGAAAAGCATGGAAAGCATATGTAAACGATCCTTCCAAAAATATCAGGGAAATGATGATGAGAAGCGGAGGCAATGATAATGCAAGAGTATCTATGAAAATAAGAACGGCAGACGGGAAAGAAATTTCAGACCCGAACCAGGTTGCCAGGGAAATAGAGAAAAGAGCCAAAGAAAACTTTGCCAAGGATAATAATCCTATCGAGCCGGACCTGGTGAATTAGCGGAACATATTTTTCTAACCATAAGCGGGATGTGTATTTTATACCATCCTGTTTTCTTTTTATTATCTTTAGCTTCTGCTTTTAAGTTTTAAATCTCAGCATCATGACAGAAAAGGAAAAATGTTCAAAGGGACTATTGTACAATGCCAACCATGACCCAGAACTGATCGGAGAGAGGATTGCATGCAAGGATCTATGCGGCGCGTACAATCAGCTGAAAAATTCAGATACGGAAGGCAGGAACAGGCTTGTCCGGGAAATTGTGAAAAAGGTGAAAGGAAATATCTGCATCGAACCGCCATTTTGGTGTGATTACGGATATAATATTGTGGTAGGGGAAAATTTTTACGCCAATCATAACCTTGTCATTCTTGATTGTGCCCGGGTGATATTCGGAGACCATGTCTTCATAGGGCCCAATTGCAGCTTTTATACTGCCGGCCATCCGCTGGATGCCAAACGCAGGAATGAAGGGCTGGAATATGCTTATCCCATTACAGTAGGAGATAATGTCTGGATAGGAGGAAATGTGGTAGTGCTGCCCGGAGTTACCATTGGAAACAATTCCGTTATCGGAGCCGGGAGTGTGGTGACCGGCGATATTCCTGACCATGTGCTTGCAGTGGGGAATCCGTGTAAGGTGATCAGGGATCTTAGGGAAGAAAATAAATAATCCCGAAGCCAGGCTTCAGGATCATTCAATGCTATAATCGCCTAAGCTTCTAAGCTAATTTCTTGGAATCCGCAATAAACTGTGCCAGCCCGTTATCCGTTAAAGGATGCTTCAGTAAGCTTAATATCGGAGCCAGCGGAGATGTAATGACATCTGCCCCGATCTTGGCACAATCAATGATATGCATAGAATGACGGATGGATGCCGCCAGAATTTCGGTTTCATACATATAATTATCAAAGATCAAACGGATCTCCTGGATCAGATTCAGCCCGTCAGTGGAAATATCATCCAGTCTTCCTAAAAAAGGAGAAACATAGGTAGCTCCCGCTTTGGCAGCCAAAAGAGCCTGGCCAGGTGAGAAAATAAGGGTACAGTTAGTCCTGATCCCTTTATCTGAAAAATATTTTAATGCTTTTACCCCGTCTTTGATCATCGGGATCTTTACTACGATATTCGGGTGGATTGCCGCCAATTCCTCACCTTCTCTGATCATCTCCTCATAAGTAGTGGAAAGTACCTCTGCTGAAATATCCCCGTCTACGATCTCACAGATCGTTTTATAATGATTTTTGATGGCTTCAGTCCCCTGGATCCCTTCTTTGGCCATTAATGAAGGATTGGTGGTTACTCCATCTAAAATCCCAAGATCCTGGGCTTCCTTGATCTGATCTAAATTGGCTGTGTCAATAAAAAATTTCATTTGTTAAATAGATTTATTTTTGCAAAGATAACGATTAGTTTGAAGTTACGGGTGATCGGTCACGAATTATAAATGAAGCATGGATGTTTGATATGGCTTATCAACTATTTTTTTAACTTTGTTAGCAATGAAGGATAATCACTTTACCACAAAACTTGAGATCATCGGGATCAATCCCTTTGTCTTTTTGCCTGAAGAGGTGCTGAATGCCATTTTCAAAGCTTCAGGGAAAAATAAAAGCCCGATTCCGGTGAAAGGAACGGTAAATGGCAGGGAATTCAGGCAGAATCTTATGAAATATCTGGGTGAATGGCGGTTGTACATCAACTTTACGATGCTTAAGGACTCTCCCAAAAGGATCGGTGAAATAATAGAAGTTTCCGTTGAATATGATGATTCGGACAGGAGCGTTCCCATTCATCCGGAATTAGACCGGGCCATTAAAGAAAATCCGGTTGCCCTGAAGAATTTTGAAAATCTGATCCCTTCAAGAAAACTGGAACTGGTAAGGTATATCAATAATCTTAAAACTGAAGAAAGCATCCGGAGAAATATTGATAAGATCATCAGGCATTTGAAGGGAGAGACGGATTTCTTTGGGAAAATCATAAAGAATAAAGAATAAACAATTTTGAATATCTGACAATTTAAATCTAAAATTTATAATCTCAATTAATGAATTTCATACTTGCTTCCACCTCCACACTTTTTGGTGGAGAATATTTAGAATATTTAAGAGAAGAATTGATCAAGCTTTTCGACGGAATTGATGAGGTCATCTTTATCCCCTTTGCCCGGCCCGGAGGGATCTCCCACGATGATTATACTGCAAAAGCCCGTACCTTCTTTGAAACCATCAATATAAAAGTAAAAGGCTTACACGAGTTTGAAGATAAGGCAGCGGCCTTAAATGGTGCAAAAGCTTATTTTACAGGAGGAGGCAATACCTTTTTACTGGTAAAAACCCTGCATGAAGAAAAGCTGATGCAGGTTTTAAAGGAAAATGTCGAAAACGGAAAGCCCTATCTGGGATGCAGTGCAGGGAGCAATATCGGGGGACAGAATATGAAAACCACCAACGATATGCCTATTGTTTATCCGCCCAGCTTTGACTGTATGGGCCTGGTGCCGTTCAATATCAACCCCCATTATCTGGACCCGAATCCGGAACTGAAGCATAACGGCGAGACCCGCGAAACGAGGATCAGGGAATTTTTAATCCAAAATGACATTAAGGTAGTAGGACTTCGTGAAGGAAACTGGATTAGAAGAAAGGGTGACAGGATTACAGTGGAAGGAAGCGAACTGACCAGGATCTTTGAAAAAGGAAAAGAACCTTTTGAGATAGTGGCCGGAAGCGAATTATAATTGAAGATCTTTATTTATATTTGAATAAAGCTGATTAAATAACAATACAATGAAAAAGATACTTACAGTTCTTACATTGTCTACGCAGGTCGTTTTTGCACAGGATATTGCCCAAAAGCTGGATAAGGCTACCAGAGACCTTATGGATTCTTCGGGAGCAGTGTCATCCGTCCTGTCATTTTATGTAACGGATGATAATGGTGAATTTATCTATGAGTACCAGGGAAGCACAGGCCTTTCAACAGCTTCCACACAGAAGATATTTACGGCGGGGGCTGCCTTGGAGACCTTAGGAAAAGATTATACCTACAAGACCAGGGCAAGCTATTCCGGAAATATCTCGGGAAGTGTCTTGAACGGGGATCTTTTCATCAGCTCAACCGGGGATCCTACTTTGGGAAGCTGGCGTTATGAAGCCTGTAAGCCGGAAAATTTTAAAAAAAAGCTTTTGGAAGCAGTTAAAAATTCCGGGATTTCAAAAATTTCAGGAAACCTGATTATTGATGATTCCTATTTTGATCACCAGACCATTCCCGGAGGCTGGCCCTGGGACGATCTTGGAAATTACTACGGAGCAGGAGTCTGGGGCGTAAACTGGCGGGAAAACCAATTTGATATCAATATTAACGGAACGCAATTTAAAAGCTTTTCTTACCCCCTTGAAAATGTGAAATGGCTGAATGACCTGAAAACGGGAGGAAGCTCGGATCAGAGTCTGATCTTTACCGCACCCCATTCAGACGTGGCCCTGATTAACGGGACCCTGCCTGAAGGAAAAACAGTTACGGTTTCGGGATCAGTTCCTAACCCGCCGCTGCAGCTGGGGGTAGAGGTAAGACAATGGCTGAAGGAATCAGGGATCGAGCTGTCAGGAAAAGTGATTACCAGCTCCCAGCTGGAAATTGAAGGGAAGCAGGTTCCGGAGATCCCGAAAAAGAATATCATCCTTACCTATGAATCTCCGACACTGGATAAAATTGTGTACTGGTTCCTGAGAAAGAGTGTAAACCTTTATGGTGAAGCCTTAATAAAAACCCTGGGTAAAGAGAAAAAAGGAAATTCAGGCTTCAAAAGCGGGGTTGCCTATCTGAAAGAGTTCTGGAAATCAAAGGGGATCAACCCGAATATGATCAATTTTGCTGACGGCAGCGGTCTTTCCCCACAGAATTACGTTTCGGCGAAGGCACAGGTTCAGGCGTTGCTTTATGCTAAAAAACAGCCCTGGTTCGAGGCATATTATGATGGCTTTCCGGTTCAGGACAACGGAATAAAAATGAAAAGCGGAACAATGAAGGACACCAAATCCTTCGCGGGCTACCATACCTCAAAGAACGGTAAAAAATATGTGTTTTCAATAATCATCAACAATTATCAGGGAAACGGAAGCAATGAGCTTCAGAAGATCCTGAATGTTTTAAAATAAATTGCTTTGAGAAAATCCATCCTGGCAAGGTTAAATAACTGGATAATATTCACCTTAATGACTTTGGTTGTGGTAACCATTGTTGTTGCCTCCACGATTCTCATCAACTTCTTAAGAAAGGAAGAGATCAAAAGGGTGGATATTCTGGTAAGCGCATTCAAATTCCAGCAGGAAGAGACAACCCCAAGTCTGGAGGTCCAGGCTTTGGTGCTTCAGATCTACAGCTCAAACACTACCATCCCCGTGATCATTTTAGATAAGGATGATCAGATCATAGAACATAAGAATATTCCTCAGGAGATCTTGAATGATCCCCAGGAAATAGTGGCGATGGCCAAAAGGATGGCCAAAAACTATCCACCCATTGAACTGAAATTCCCGAATAAGAATAACCAGTTTGTTTATTACGACAACTCCCGCTTACTGAATAATTTACGCTATTCACCCTATATTTTAGGCTTTTTTATTTTGTGCTATTTCCTGTTTTCATTCTGGTTTCTCAGAACGATCAAGAAAACGGATGAAGGCTATTTATGGGCCGGGCTGGCAAAAGAAACCGCCCACCAGATAGGCACTCCGCTATCATCCATGATCGGCTGGATGGAAATCATGAAGCTGGAAAACCCGGACTCCGAGGGAGTCCATGAAATGGAAAAAGACATAGAAAGATTGAGGACAATCTCCGAAAGGTTTTCTAAAATAGGTTCTGTTCCCGAGCTTAATGATAAAAATTTCAATGAAACCATTCAGGAAAATTATGATTACCTGAAATCAAGGATATCCAGAAAAATAGATTTTAGTTTACATCTGCCCGCCTACACCATATTGGTCCCGCACAACAGGATTCTGATGAGCTGGGTGATCGAGAATTTGGTAAAAAATGCTGTGGATGCGATGAAGGGGGAAGGATCCCTTTTAATATCTGTTTTTGAAAGGAACAGGAATATTCTGGTTGAGATAAAAGATACCGGAAGCGGAATGACCAAACAACAGGCCAGGAATGCCTTTAAGCCCGGCTATTCCACCAAAAAGCGCGGATGGGGTTTAGGATTGTCTCTGGCAAAAAGAGTGATAAAGGAATATCACAACGGGGATATCAGAATTTCCCATACGGAAATCGGAAAAGGAACTACGTTCAGGATAACGATCAGGAAACCTAAGTAAATTCTTGGAATGAGATAATAAAAAAAGCGGGAATTTCCCGCTTTTTTATTTATTTTTTACCAGTCAGCCACTGCTCCTGAAGTTTTTGTTCTGCCGGAGTAGGATTGGCTTTAAACTGTAATGTCTCTATCGTCATCTTATCCAGGATCGCTTTTCCTTTAAGATCGATCTTATCAGTTTTATCCCCGTTTTTTCTCAGTACGGTAACGGTGACATTTTGCCCGTCCTTAATGGTTTTGGCATAATTGATAAAGTCCTGGACATTCTGGATATTGATGGTTTTCCCGTCTAAGGCAACGATTTCGTCGGTGATCTTAAAGCCTATACTTTTGGAAAAAGGCGATAAAGCCGAACTTTCATCAAATACAAAGGTATTGTTCTTATCATTATACCCGGTCTGGTTTGGATCCTTAATGAACCAGAAAATAGGAGAAGACTCCTGTTTGATCACCTGTACACCTGCCTGGTTAAGGTACTGCTCATAAGGAGTAGGCTGGTTTCCGGCGATATATTTATTGTAAAAATCTTTTACCTGCGGATAGCCTGTAACCGTTACCAGCTCATCGATCAGCTTAACATCCTTGAATGGCTTGTTCTCTCCAAACCTCTGGGACAGCTTCCTGATCATGTCACGGTAGCCCATTTCTCCGTTGGATAACTTTCTTAGTTCAATATCCAGGCACATCGCAAGAAGAGCCCCTTTTTCGTAAACATTTCTGTACTGATCCTTGTAAGGCTCCTGAAGTACATTTTTGCTCATCACCGTAAACGGCATGGTATCATCATAGTTCTTGGAATTGGTGATCTTCTCATTGATCCTTTTCAGGAATTCGGTTTTATCAATCAGGCCTTCCTGGATCTGGAATAAATTGGCGAAATATTCCGTTCCGCCTTCATACATCCAAAGATGCTGAGACATTTTAGGATCGGCATAATCAAAATAATGGATCTCCTCAGAATGGGTCTTTAAAGGATTCACCGTGTGGAAAAACTCATGGGAGACCACATCGGTAATGGTTTTGTCAATCATATCCTTCGGCATCATTTCAGGCAGTACAACGCTGGTGGATTCATGATGCTCCAGAGCTCCGAACCCTTTGATCTGAGGGCCGTCCGCACCTGCAAGATAAAGCATGATCGCATACTTTTTGTTTGTGTTCATATCCCCAAGGAATTTCTTCTGGGCTATTACCATCTTCTCCAGATTATCCTTAAAATCAGCGGCCTTGTATTTTCCTGAAGGAGAATATACCCCCAGAACCAGATCCATTCCGCCGGCATTGAAGGTGATATAGTCAGGTTTGGTGTACATTAGCGGAGAATCCGTTACCTTAGCGTAATTGGCCAGGGTATAAGTATCCGTGGTATCTGATTTGTCCTGGTCTACCAAAGCCGTAGTCCCGTAAAAGTCCGCTGGCTTTTGAATAACCAGCTGATAAGGAACATCCTGCATATTGTCTATATACCCGATGAAGCCGTGAGTATTGATAAGATAGACCTTGCCTTCCTCAATGTCGGTACCTGAAGGGGAGAATACAGCTTTATGCTTTTCAGTATTCATTTCATCATCAAAGCTGTCATTGACCAGATAAGTGATCTTGCTTAAATTCTGGGCATTTTTAAGTGAATATGTATTATCATTAACCTTTGTATAGGTTAGCTCCCTGCCTTTATTATCATAGAACCTGATCCCTTCCACAAATCTTCCGTAATCATCTACGGAGTAAGTTCCCGGAACCGTTTTAGGGAAGTGGAATTTTACATCCCCCGATTTCATTTTCGGAAGCTCCAGGGTTACGGCAACTTTATCGTCCTTTACGTTCACAAGGTCAATAGTGGCTTTAATAGACTGTGCATTGACCAAAACTGTGGCTAATATACCCAGACTGAGTGCTATTTTTTTCATTGAATTTAATTTATTCTAAAGTAGTTGTTTTAAAACCGATTTTGTTACGGAAGATTTATTAAACTTTTCTTAAAAATGAGGCCTGTATATCATTAAATTAAAAGGCAAAACCCTGACATGATTTTGCCTTAGCCTTTACTGTACTTTTTTATAGTTGATATAATAACTCTGATTCAGCTCAACGGGAGTGCCTTTTTTCAGCTTTACGGTTTGCCAGCTCTCTGTTGGATTGATGGTCTGTTCCCCGTTGACCCTTATGGGAAGTCTGAAGTTTTTTACCACATCGGTATAGCGGAACCTCAGCTCTTCTCCTTTCTGCGAATACTCCAGGGTCGGGATCATGGTGGTTCTCAGATACTGGTTAAAGATACTGGAAAAATCAATCCCGGATCTGGAAGAGATATAGTTTTCGATCTGTTCCGTGGTGACGGTCTGATGATAAAACTCTTTATTCAGGCCTCTCAGGATCTTCCGGAATGCCTCATCGTTATTGATGACCTGTCTGATGGTATGAAGCATGCTGGCTCCTTTAGGATACATATCGCCGCTGCCTTCGTTTCTTACACCATATTTCCCGATTACCGGAACATCATTGGCAATTTTTTTTCTGAGCCCGAGCATGTAGATATCCGCAGATTTCTTATCCATATACTTCTCAGTAAATAAAACCTCGGAATACATGGTAAAGCTTTCGTGAATCCACATATCGGCCTGATCTTTTGCCGTGATATTATTGGCGAACCACTCATGGCCGCTTTCATGGATAATGATATAATCCCAGTTTAAGCCAATCCCTGTACCGGAAAAATCCATTCCGCGATAACCGTTCTGGTAGCCGTTTCCGTAAGCAACATTGCTTTGATGCTCCATTCCCAGATAAGGGGATTCTACAAGTTTATAAGAATCCTCATAAAAAGGATACGGGCCAAACCAGTATTCAAATGCCGAAAGCATAGGCTTTACCTGCTGGAACTGCTTTTTGGCCTTTTCTAAATTATAATCCAAAACCCAATAATCCAGATCCAGCTTTCCTTTTTCCCCGGTAAAGGTATCTTTGAAGTTCACATACTTGCCTATATTGGGAATAATAGAATAGCCGTTGATAGGGTTTTTTACCTCCCAGGTAAAGATATTCTTATCATTTTCCGTTTTTTTATTGATTAACCTGCCATTTCCGACTCCCACGAGGTTCTTTGGGGTAATGATCTTCATAATAATCCCATTGTCCGGCTCATCACTCCAGATGTCTTTGGATGGAAGCCATACGGAAACGCCTATTCCTTCATCTGCCACGCTTGCCCACGGATTTCCCTTTTCGTCCTTTGTGAAGACCCAGCCGCCATCCCATGGGGCATTTCTGGCGATCAGCGGATTTCCGGAATAAGTGATGTCAAGGGTATATTTTTCACCTTTTTTAAAGCTTTTTTGGGCTGTGATAAAAATAAAGTCGCCATCCCGCTTGTATTCCATCGGAAAGCCTGCCTCAATCTTATCTGCTTTCATGGGCTGCTGCAGATCAATCTGGAAAACAGGATTGGTTATATCTTTTGTGATTTCAAAAGTAACCTTGTTGTTCCCCCTGATGCTTTTCTGTTCAAAATCAGGCTCCACAGAAAGATCATATTTCTTTACATCCCAGAAATTCCGGAATCGGGTATCAGAACCTTTTAAGGTGTCCTGTTTGGTGAAAACCTTATCTTTTTCAAAGAATTGACCGAAGACAAGGCCCGATGCCAGCAAAAGTGTATATGACAGCTTTTTCATTTGAATTAAATTGATCTGTCAAAAATAGAAAATTTAATTAAGAGCCGGACCGGTACGGACAAAATCTTACATCATCCGAATGTAATTGAAATGGTGGTAAACTTTGTTTATGCTTATTTCCGGGCAACAGGAAGGTCGCCGTTTTCTTTCTGTATTTTTTTGTATGTAAATGAGCACATCATAATACTGAACTCATACAGAATAATCAGAGGGAAGGCTGCCATCAGCATGCTTAATACATCAGCCGGAGTAATAATTGCGGCAACTACCATAATCAGTACAATGGCATGACGGCGGTAAGTCTTCATAAACGTAGGGGTAAGGATCCCGATACTGGTAAGGAAATAAATAAGGATCGGAAAAAGGAAAATAACACCCATTCCCAAAACCACCTGTAAAAATAATGCAGTATAATCGCTTAAATCATAAAGCGGAACAATAATATCAGAGATCTTAAAAATCACTCCGAAATTTACGGCAAAAGGAAGGATTAAAAAATAGCCGCATAAAACCCCTGTCATGAAAAGGATCCATACTGAATTGATGATAAAAATTGAATTTTTTCTTTCTCTGGGATGCAGGGCAGGGCTTATAAACCTCCACAATTCCCAGACGATATACGGAAATGCGGCTACCATACCACCAAAGATGGAAACAGCCATCATTACGTTGAACTGCTGGTAAAGCCTCTGAACACGTACGGGAAAATCTTTGGGAAGATGAATGCTGTCTTCTCCCAGGATCATTCTGGAAAAATGATTAACAAGCCTGAAAGTGGGAAAATCATTTCTGGTAGGGCCGAAAAAAATATGGTCCATAATCCAGTTGATATTAAATCCAACCAGGAATGCTGCAATTACAATAGCGATAATTGAGCGGATGAGATGACCTCTTAATTCTCCAATATGCCCCCAAAAGGACATTTCTTTACCATCACTCACAGAATAAATTTTTAAGGCTTCAAATTTATAAAATATTTAAAGAAATCGGATACCGTAAATCATAAGTTAGATGAAAGGAACATGAACCGGCGGATTAAAAAGCATCATCCTGCCTGCTGCCCGTAGGCTGTTTTTAGTTTATTCCTTCATCCAGTAACTTATGCAGGTCGATAATTCCGAAATACTTTCCGTTTTCAGTCACTACAAGCTGTCCGATATTATTGTCTTTCAGTATCTTCATGGCTTCTTTGGCCAGAGCATTTCTTTCAATTGTCTTTGGATGAGAAGACATGATGTCCTTGGCCTGTACTTTGGAAATATCATCACCTTTCATCAGCATCCTTCTCAGATCCCCGTCTGTGATCACACCAATAATATCATCATTATCGGTTACCACCGTAATTCCGTGCCTTGATCCGCTGATGGAAATGATTACATCCTTTATGGTGTCATTTTCCGTTACCTGAGGTTTTTGGGAGGAAAGGAAATCATCTACCTTTGAAATCAGATTTTTTCCTAAGCTTCCACCGGGGTGGAATTTGGCAAAATCATTGGCTTTAAAGTCATTTAGTTCCATTAGAGCGATGGCCAGAGCATCTCCCAGGGCCATTTGCAGGGTGGTAGAGCTGGTAGGGGCCAGCTTATTCGGGCAGGCTTCAAGATCTACATGGGTGTCTAAAATGATTTCAGAGAATTCGGCAAGTTTACTTTTTTTATTTCCGGTCATCCCGATCAAAGCAGAAGAATAATCTCTCAGAAAAGGAACAAGGTTCACTATTTCGGGGGAATTTCCGGAGTTTGAGATACATAGGACCACATCCTGTTTCTGGATCACTCCCAAATCTCCGTGAATAGCTTCGGAAGCATGCAAAAACTGAGAAGGGGTACCGGTAGAGTTCATTGTCGCTACAATTTTATTTCCTACATGGGCAGATTTCCCTATTCCTACAACGATCAGTTTTCCTTTTGCCGAATGAATAACCTCTACTGCTTTGGCAAAACTATCGTCTATCCTGGATTTTAACTTTTCAAGTTCTGAAATTTCTATTTCCAGAGTACTTCTGGCTATGGAAATAATGTCTGCTTTTTTCATGTTCAATTTTAAAGGTATACAAAAAATATCTTAAAAAACGTTATATTTTAAAAAGAATATTTAATATAAATTTTATTTTTTATAAATTCGTTCGCTTTTATTTTAAGCGAAAATTTTATAACTTTGAGATGGATGCAAATTTAGCAATAGAAAATTAGATGAGCGCAAAAAAAGCCAATTTATCAGGCGAATTGAAAAAATACTTCGGGTTTTCTACATTTAAGGGCCAGCAAGAACAGATTATAGAAAACCTTTTGGATGGAAGAGATATATTTGTTTTGATGCCGACGGGAGGGGGTAAATCATTATGCTATCAACTTCCGGCACTTATTTCTGAAGGCACGGCAATAGTAGTTTCACCCTTAATAGCATTAATGAAGAATCAGGTAGACGCAGTAAATGGCCTCTCATCTGATGACGGTGTGGCACATGTTTTAAATTCATCATTAAATAAAACACAGACAAAACAGGTTTTTGATGACATTAAAAGCGGAAAGACAAAGCTGTTGTATGTGGCTCCGGAATCATTGATCAAGGAAGACTACCTGGATTTTCTTAAAGAAGTTAAAATTTCCTTTTTTGCTATTGATGAAGCGCACTGTATCTCAGAATGGGGACATGATTTCAGACCTGAGTACAGAAATCTGAAACTGATTATCGATAAGATTGCTGATGTTCCCGTAATTGCATTAACAGCTACCGCAACGCCCAAAGTTCAGGATGATATCCAGAAAACCCTGGGAATGTCTGATGCACTGGTATTCAAAGAAAGTTTTAACCGGCCGAACCTTTATTATGAGGTGCGTCCGAAAATAAATGTAGATAAGGAAATCGTTAAATTTATCCACCAGAATAAAGGCAAATCAGGGATTGTATATTGCCTGAGCAGAAGAAAGGTTGAAGAATTTGCCCAGCTTTTACAGGTGAACGGAATCAATGCACTGCCATATCATGCGGGGCTTGACCAAAAAGTAAGGGTTGCCAACCAGGATAAATTCCTCATGGAGGAAGTGGATGTGATTGTAGCTACCATAGCGTTCGGAATGGGGATTGATAAACCGGACGTACGGTTTGTGATTCATTATGATTTTCCTAAATCCCTGGAAAGCTATTACCAGGAAACCGGCCGTGCAGGAAGGGACGGGGGAGAAGGGCATTGTCTGGCCTTTTATGATCCTAAAGATATTGAGAAGCTTGAAAAATTCCTGGCCCAGAAGCCTGTTTCCGAAAGAGAGATCGGATTACAGCTTTTAAATGAAGTAGTGGGCTATGCCGAAACTTC
Organism: Chryseobacterium gossypii; assembly: GCF_041361455.1. NCBI lineage: Bacteria > Pseudomonadati > Bacteroidota > Flavobacteriia > Flavobacteriales > Weeksellaceae > Chryseobacterium > Chryseobacterium gossypii. The sequence continues at coordinate 37,646 of NZ_JBGCUR010000026.1, forward strand.
AATGAGCAGAAGACAATACATACTCTATTACTTTGGTGAGAATTTTGATCCGGTGAACGGGGATGGGGCAAAAATGTGCGATAATGCATCCAATCCGCCGAAGCTGAAAGATGCTACCGCAGACCTGAAAAAAACTTTGGAACTTATCAGGGATACCGGAGAGAAGTTCAGGGCCAAAGATCTTATCTCTGTGATCGCAGGGAAAGAAACCGCGGTTACCAAGTCCTATAAACTAGAGCAGAATCCTTATTTCGGTTTTGGAAAAGCGGAAAAAGATAATTACTGGAAGACCATCTTAAGACAGGCAACGGTTCAGAACTTCCTGCAAAAAGATATCGAGACCTATGGCGTCTTAAAAATTGCTGAAAAAGGAAAGCAGGTTTTGGAAGATCAGTACGGGGGCAGCTTCCTCATTGCTGAAGACCGGGAGTTTGACCTGACCCAGGCCAAAGCTGAAAGCGAGCAGGGCCAGATGCAGGCAGGCGGAGGCTTAGACCAGAACTTATTTAATCAGCTGAAAGAATTAAGGAAAAAAGTAGCTAAAAAACATGGGATCCCTCCGTATACCGTATTTATGGACCCGAGTCTGGAAGATATGACGGTTCAGTATCCGATTACGGTGGAGGAAATAACAAAGATCTATGGTGTAGGAGAAGGAAAAGCTAAGAAATATGGTAAGGAATTTGCCGATTTCATCAAAACGTATGTAGAGGACAACAATATTGAGCGTACCCAGGATATGGTGCTGAAGCAGGTTGCCAATAAATCCAGCCATAAGGTTTTCATTATCCAGAGTACTGATAAAAAGATCGACCTTGAAGATATTGCAAGAGCTAAAAACCTCACCATGGATGAGTTGCTGAAAGAAATGGAAAGTATTGTTTACCAGGGAACGAAGCTCAATATCGACTACTATATAGAAGATAATTTCGATGAAGATATTGTAGACGGATTCATGGAATTCATGAACGAGTCTGAAAGTGACAGTATGAAGGTTCTGTTGGATGAATTCGGGGATGAGCTTTCCGATGAGGAAGTGAGGATGCTGAGAATAAAATTCATCAGTGATGTAGCCAACTAAGCGATATGTTTCATATGCTGACGAAATAATTTTGAAAGAAATTCTTCCAAAGAAGAGTTTCTTTTTTAGTTTCACGGAAAAGGTCAGGATGTCTTTTCAATATTTTATCTGATGATCTCAGTTTTGTTTATCGGGATATTATTTCGGCAAAGCGGAGAAACCTTTGGAGATGAGCCTTTTTCTGCTCTAAAAAGCATGGAATAAACTTCAGTGGAGAACAGTATGTTTTTCTAAACATTGAGAATATTGATGAAATTTTTGCTGTTTTTGAAGGGCTTGGCTTGAAGGTTAATAAAACTTTTTACTAATTTTACATTGATGAAAAAGATTTCTGTCATGTTTATTCTGCCGGATCTTGAAACCGGAGGCGCAGAAAGAATTGTTACCACCATAGCGAATCATCTTTCCCGGGATCGGTTCGAGCCCAAGATTTTGCTTTTAAGAAAACAGGGCGGTTACCTTAATTTCCTTAAAAAGGATGTTGAGGTCATTGACATCAATACAGAAAGGATCAGGCATTCCCTAAAGCCGATCCTGGGAGAGATATACCGGAGGAAACCTGATATCGTCTTTTCCGGCTTTGGTGAGGTGAATGCCTATTTATCGCTATTCATCAAACTTTTTCCAAGAATTAAATTCGTTGCAAGGGAAACCAATGTGGTGTCCCAGCACGTAACGAGAAAAGAGATCAGATTCTTCTACAATTTTTACAATAATTATGAAAAGATCATCGCACAGAGTGATGATATGATGAAGGATCTTATTGATAATTTTAATATCAAGCCACAGAAGATCGTTAAGATAAACAATCCCGTAGATTTTGAATTTATTGATGAAAAGCTGGCCCTTTCAACCAGGCCACAATGCTTTAAATACAATTACAAGAATGTTGTGGCTATTGGCAACCTGTCTTCCCGGAAAGGGTTTGATAATTTGCTGAAGGTCTTCGCCAGGCTTAAGAACGAGAATATTTTTTTGCATATCCTGGGAGATGGAAAAGATCGTGAAATGCTGCTTCAGATGAAAAGCTTTCTGGATCTGAAAAAGGTGATCTTCCACGGAAGGCAGGAAAACCCCTATCAATATTTGAAGTATGCTGACCTGTTCATCCTTTCCTCAAGGTATGAAGGCTTTCCGAATGTTTTACTGGAAGCCGGAGCCTGTGGAACATATTCACTGGCTAATAATTGTCCCGGGGGAATTAATGAAATTATACAGCATGAAGTGAACGGGGAGATCTACAATATTGAAAACCATGAAGGCTTTGCCCAGAAAATAGTTTCCATTCTGCAGCATAGCTATAACCGGGATGCGATCAGAAACTCCGTAAAGTCCAGATTCTCCAAAAATATCATCCTGGAAAAATATGAGAAAGTATTGCTGGAGCTGGTAAAATAAGCATTGAAAAATAATCCGTGTTTCAAATGAAATCATGAAAGCCATCCGGGGATAAACTGTCTGGAATCTGTCTTTTAAAAACGCTTATAGAAGCTTTTTTTCAGGCACCGGAGATATAAAAAATGAAAAGTAAGGGCAGATATATGACCGTTTCAGAAAGGATTAAGCTTTTTTCGATTTCAAAATTGATAAAACTCACTTTGGTGCTTAGGTAATTATCAGTAAATTTGTAAGACTTAAGAAAGATAATAATAAACAAATTCATACAATAACATGAGTCAATTCGATGTTACCGTAATAGGTTCTGGTCCCGGAGGTTATGTTGCTGCAATCCGTGCCGCACAATTGGGCTTCAAAACAGCAATTATCGAAAAATATTCAACTTTAGGCGGAACTTGTCTTAACGTTGGATGTATTCCTTCAAAAGCTCTTTTGGACAGCTCTGAACATTTTGAAAACGCCAAACATAATTTTGCAGGTCACGGAATCATTATCAATGAGCCGCAAGCTGATATCGCAAGAATGATCGAGCGTAAGAATGAAGTGGTAAAGCAAAATACAGATGGGATCAACTATCTGATGAGTAAAAATAAGATCACCGTTTTTCAGGGTGTGGGAAGCTTTGAATCTGCCACTCAGATCAGGATCACTAAAAATGACGGTTCATCCGAAACAATAGAATCTAAATATACCATTATTGCAACAGGTTCTAAGCCTTCTACACTGCCATTTATCACAATAGATAAGGAAAGGATCATTACTTCTACGGAAGCGTTGAATCTTAAAGAGATCCCTAAGCATCTGGTTGTGATCGGAGGAGGTGTTATCGGGCTGGAGCTGGGTTCAGTATTCCTAAGATTGGGCGCTGAGGTAACTGTGGTGGAATATATGGATAAGATCATTCCTGGAATGGATGGTGCTTTAAGTAAGGAATTGACGAAAGTTCTTAAAAAACAGGGAATGAAATTTATGCTTTCTACGGCCGTTTCCGCTGTGGAGAGAAACGGTGACTCTGTAAAAATTACCGCTAAAGATAAAAAAGGAGAGGAAGTAGTAGTAGAAGGGGATTATTGTCTGGTTTCCGTAGGCAGAAGACCTTATACAGATGGCCTTGCCCTTGAAAAGGCAGGTGTGGAGCTTGATGAAAGAGGAAGAGTAAAAGTGAACGATCACCTACAGACTAATGTTTCCAATATTTATGCAATCGGAGATGTTATCAAAGGAGCCATGTTAGCGCATAAAGCTGAAGAAGAAGGTGTATTTGTAGCCGAAACGCTGGCAGGTCAGAAACCGCACATCAATTACAACCTGATTCCTGCTGTGGTATATACCTGGCCGGAAGTTGCGGGAGTGGGAAAAACAGAAGAGCAGCTGAAGGAAGAAGGAGTAGCATACAAAGTAGGGTCTTTCCCGATGAGAGCATTAGGAAGAAGCCGTGCAAGTGGTGATGTTGACGGGTTGGTTAAGATCATCGCTGATGAGAAAACCGATGAGGTATTAGGAATGCACATTATAGGAGCAAGAGCGGCAGATCTTATTGCAGAAGGGGTAATCGCCATGGAATTCCGGGCAAGTGCCGAAGATATTGCAAGAAGCTCTCATGCTCATCCTACATATGCAGAAGCGATCAAAGAAGCAGCATTGGATGCTACGGCAAAAAGGCCTATTCATATGTAAACATAGAATAATTTAAAATATAAAGGGAAGCTGAGCTTCCCTTTTTTTATGAAAAAAATCAACTTTAAACGTGTGACATTTGTTTTATTTCAGTAATTGGCCAGATATTGACAGAATAGTGAACTGATAACATGAGATCTGTTCTCAGGACAAAGCAGGTATAAAAATATTCAATCTGGGCGACAGTCGGTCAATCGGTGTATCCGAATTTAAATCTAAACCTAATGCGATCACTGGTTTCTTAGCGATTTGCCGGAGGAAAGAAATGTAGTTACGGAAGGATAAGGGCTGATTTATTACATAACTTTTAACCGGTCATAAAATCCGGTGGATTTTGCCGGAGCTATATTGAGCTGTACCCCGAAAGTAATTCCCCTGAAATATTTGTCTCTATGAATGGGCAAAGCATAACCGGTATTCAGATAAATAAAATTGAAAAGCGAAAATCCCAGTCTCGGCTCTACCGCATAAGGATTTAATGATGCTCCCAAAAGGTATCCCGAAATGCTGCTATAATAAATGTTAGCCTCAGGAAGGAACTTTTCTTCATGATTGCAGAACGTATAAAGCATGGAGACTCCGGCTATAACAGATTGTTCAGACATGCCGTTGGTTTTGAATTCCAGGCCTGCCTGCAGCACATTTCTTCCGGTATAGCGATAACCGATATTGATGGCTGTTTTTTGCCATAACTGGGCATAAGAAAGGCTTGCGGACAATAAAAAGAGTAACGAATAATACAGCTTCATGGTTGGGATTTATGGATTCAAATTTAAAATTTTATTGACTATTTTCATCTGATATGGGAAACCTGACAGATAAATTTATATTTCCGTACCTTTGAAGCCTAATTTTAATCATCCATGTTACCCGGAAAAACCCAGAATTTAAAAATTTCAGAAAAAAACAGCTCAGGATGGATCCTTACCGATGGATCCGGCGAAAAAGCTTTCCTTCCTAAAATATTTATTCAAAATGATAAAGAAATTGGTGAAGAAGTAGAGGTTTTTGTATATCAGGATGATAATAATCTGAAAGCAACTACGGAAATTCCATTGGCGGAAATCGGTGAGTTTGCGGTGATGACCTGTGTGCAGAGCCTGCCAAGCGGCGCATTTATGGACTGGGGAATCATTAAGGACTTGTTCATCCCTTATAAGCAGCAGAAATCTAAGATCGTCGAAGGGAAAAGATATCTGGTATACCTGTATATTGATGAGGATCTCGGGCTGATCACCGGGACAACGAGATTTAAAAGAAATCCTCAATATAAAGACCTTCCGTTCAAAAAAGGAGATAAGGTTGATTTGATTATGATGAATGAAAGTGAGCTGGGCTGGAATGTTGTGATTAATAAAAAATATATCGGCTTGGTTTACGCTTCCGATGTTTTTAAAAAGCTATATCCTTTATCCGAAGAAACCGGCTATATCAAAGAGATCCGTGAAGATGGGAAAATAGATGTTTCATTACAGCCTCAGGGCTTTGAGAATATTGATGAATTCCGGAAAAAGATCCTGGATAAACTGGAAGAAAATTACGGACTGCTCTATCTTTCGGACCAATCAACTCCGGAGGAAATCAAGGAAGAACTTCAGATGAGTAAAAAGAATTTTAAAAAAGCGATCGGTGGGCTTTATAAAGATAAGATCATTGATATTTTAGACGATAAGATCAGGTTATTATAAGAAACGGGCAGAAATTTCTGCCCGTTTTCGTTTTATTATCTGTTTTTCACTATATAGACTCTGTCTTCGAAACCTTGATCATCCACAGTAATTTCTGTCTGTATCTCAATAGATTCTGTTTTCTTAAACTTTGGATTTATAACTTTCTCCGTATCATAAATATTATAACTCCAATTTTTCTAAGCTGAACATTTAACCCATTTAAAAATATTTCACGCCTATCTTGATCTGTCCATTGCTTCATAGAAATAAAGAACAGCAGAACACTGTGAAAAGGAACAGGATTTTTTGTATTCATACGGGCGGGATTAAAAACCTGATGTAAATCATAATAATTCTATTAATTTTCTTGTTTAACAATTTTGTCAAAACAGACAGTTGATTTATATTTGCACAAATTTGTTTAACAAAAATGTCAAATCAAGCAAAAAAAGACCAAACACAAGAATTGATCAAGGAGACAGCAAAGAATTTATTCTTTGTGAAAGGTAAGTTTGACGCTACAACCCAGGAAATTGCTGATGCAGCCGGGGTCAACAGAACGCTTATAAACTACTACTTCCGCTCGAGAGATAATCTTATCCAGATTATTTTTGATGAAGCACAAAGAGTAGAACACGAAAAATCTGAAATCATTATGAATTCCGATTTGCCTTTTAAGGAAAAAATAAGCCAGTTTATAGAAGGAAGTTTATCTACAAGTCTTCAGTATCCCTACCTCGAAACCTATATTGTTTCGCAGATCAATAAAGGGAACTGCCATAAAAAAGATATAGAAGAAGATGAATTGAAAAAGCTGTATGACGATATTGAAAGGGAAATGGAACTGGGAAATATTGAAAAAATGGAACCGGTACAGTTTCTTTTAAATATGGTCTCCCTGCTGGTATTTCCCAGTGCAGTAAGGCCATTGCTGATGGAAAATCTGATGATTAATGATGAAGAATTTGACAGGATCATCTCAGCAAGAAAAGAGATCATTTTGAATATGTTATTTAAAAAATAAAAAAGGTTAAAGTAATTTTTAAAATGATTCGTCCCTTAAAAATAAATGCTCTGAAAAAAAAATACTATTAAAAAAATAAACGAAGTAATATAAAATTATGAAAAGAAAACGTATAACTGCAAAAAAGCTAAAAATAGGAATAGCGGCTGCATTTATGATTTTCGGTTTTTCATCAGCATCTGCACAGCAGCAGGTTTCCCTGCAGGAAGCTATCAAGCAGGCGCTACAAAATAAAGCGGAAGCTAAAAAAGCTGCTTTACAGGTGAAAAAAGCTGAATATAAGATCAATGAAGCAAGAGCCGGAGCTTTACCCCAGATCAGCGCAAATATCAGTAATACCTATAACCCGATTTTGCAGACATCTGTTCTCCCAGGTGAAATCATAGGAATGCCGGGACAGCTTGTTCCTGTAACTTTCGGCACCAAGTGGCAGTCTGTAAATTCAGTGACTCTTTATCAGAACATCTTTGATCAGAGGGTTTTCACAGGGCTAAAAGCCGCAAAGTCCACCCGTGAGTTTTATATCCTCAATTCGGAACTCACCAATGAGCAGATCATCGAAAATGTTGCTACCGCCTATTATCAGGTATTCGTTCAGGAAGAAGATCTTAAAACGGTAGAGGCCAGCTATGCTAATACCGAAAAAGTAAGAAACGTGATCAAGAGCCTGGTGGATAATGGTTTGGCTAAACCTATCGATTTAGACCGTACGAATGTTCAGCTTACCAATATCGGGTCTAACCGACAACAGCTGATCAATGCTGTGGAAGTTTCTAAAAATGCATTGAAGTTTTATATGGGAATCCCTATTGAAACCCCTATTGAACTTGAAGAAAAGACGATTGAGCCGAACCCCCAGCTTCTGGCAACCAATGTTAGCCTGGAACAGAGATCAGAATTAAAGGTTTTGAACAAGCAGAGAGAGCTTTTACAATACAATAAAAAGGCAACAGAGGCTTACCTCTATCCTACAGTAGGATTGACGGCTAACTATGGATGGCAGGGATTAGGAAATAAGTTTCCGTACTTTACCGGCGCTTCACAGGGGACCAACTGGAGTGATTATGCTTCTATAGGCCTGGCCATCAAAATCCCGATCTTTATGGGAGGACAAACGAAAGCGCAGATTCAGCAGGCGGAAATTGATATTCAGGACCTGGATCAGGATATTGAAAATACAAAGCTCAGCCTGAGCCTGGATTATAAGAATGCTGTCTCCAATATGGAAAATGCGATCATCAGCATTCAGAGCATGAAAGACAATGTGGACCTGGCTGAGAAGGTACAGAGAGATACACAATCCAATTATCAGTACGGTCTGGCAACTCTTACGGAGGTTCTTGATGCCGAAAATGCTCTGACCCAGGCTAAGCAGAATTATGCAAATGCTTTATTGGATTATAAACAGGCGGAAATAAAATTGATCAAAGCAAAAGGAGAGTTAAACACATTACAAAACCCATAATAAACTATGAAAAAAACTTTAATATATATCATCGTGGCGGCTGTCCTGGTAGGTTTGGCAGCTTATAAGATTGCCAGCAACAAGGAGAAGCAGACGCAGGAAGTTACCGAGGTTGCGAAGCAGGTAGACAAAATCAACGTAAATGTAGTAACTGTAACCAGAGAAAATATCAATACAGATTACTCCGCGAACGGTACTTTTCTTCCAAAGCAGGAAATGAATCAGTCTTCAGAAATCTCAGGACGTATCGTAAGTGTTCTTGTAAAAGAAGGCTCAAGAGTTTCTGCGGGGCAGACGTTGGCTACCATTAAAAGAGACGCTATTGAAGTTGACGTTACCCAGGCTCAGAATAACTTACAGAATGCAATTATAGATAACCAACGTTACGAAAACGCATACAAAACAGGAGGCGTTACGAAGCAGCAGTTGGATAATTCAAGATTACAATTAAAGAATGCCCAGGCTGCAGTAAGAGCCCAAAGCGTTAAAATAAATGATACAAGCATCCGTGCAGGGATCAGTGGTGTGATCAATAAAAAGATGGTGGAGCCGGGAACCGTAGTTTCTCCGGGAACGGCAATGTTTGAAATCGTAAATATCAGCAGTCTGAAGCTTTCCGTACTGGTAGATGAAAGCCAGATCGGTAGGATTCAGCTCGGGCAGACAGTGCCTATCAGTGTGAATGTTTTACCGGAAGATTCTTTCAGTGGAAAAATCACCTTCATTGCTCCTAAAAGTGATGCATCATTGAATTTCCCCGTTGAAATTGAAGTTCCGAATAACGGAAAGCTGAAAGCGGGTATGTATGCTACAGCCATATTCAAAACCAACAATGGCGCTGAAACCCAGAATATGCTGACGGTTCCTGCTGAAGCATTCGTAAACGGAGTAAGCTCAGGACAGCTGTTTATCGTTCAGAACGGAGTTGCCAAGCTTATCAAGGTAACGGTAGGTAAAGTTTATGGAGATAAGGTGCAGATTTTAAGTGGTCTTAACGGCGGGGAACAGGTAGTTACCAGCGGACAGATCAATCTTGATAACGGGTCTAAAGTCAATATCGTAAAGTAGAAGATTTATGAAGTTAGCAGAAATATCGATAAAAAGACCCTCGTTGGTTATTGTATTATTTACAATCCTGACATTAGGGGGGATCCTGAGCTATACGCTCATGGGATACGAGTTGATTCCGAAGTTTGAAACCAATATGGTAACCATTTCTACGGTATATCCGGGAGCTTCGCCGAGTGAGGTGGAAACTTCCGTGACCAGGAAGATAGAAGATGCTGTTGGTTCTTTGGAAAATGTGAAAAAGGTGGAATCTTCCTCTTATGAAAGCTTGTCTGTAATTATGGTTCAGCTGAACGACGGGGCGGATGTAGATTATGCTCTAAATGATGCGCAGAGAAAGGTAAACGCAATCCTGGCAGACCTTCCGGATGATGTAGATGCGCCGTCTCTGAATAAGTTCTCTTTGGATGATCTGCCGATCATTACAATGAGTATTTCAAGTACCAAACTGAATAGCAAGGATCTTTATGACCTGTTGGATAAAAAAATCGAACCTATTTTCTCCCGAGTAAACGGGGTAGCACAAGTGGACCTTGTGGGTGGGCAGGAAAGAGAAATCCAGGTAAATATCGATGAGAAAAAATTACAGGGGTATGGCCTTTCTGTCGGGGATGTACAACAGGCAATTCTTTCATCAAACCTTGATTTCCCTACAGGTAGCCTGAAAACGAGAACAACAAAATCTACGATCAGGTTATCAGGAAAATATAAATCGGTTGCGGAAATGAACAACCTTGTGGTTTCCAATAAAAACGGGGCTCAGGTTCGTTTATCTGATATTGCAACGGTTTTCGATTCTCAGAAGGACGTTGAAAAAGTAGCGAGATTCAACCAGTTCCCGACGATTTTAATGCAGGTGAAAAAGCAATCCGATGCCAATGCGGTTGCAGTATCTGAAAGTGTTCAGAAAACCATTGAGACAGTAGAAAAAACATATGCCGCACAGGGAGTAAAAGTAAAGGTAGTAAATGATACCACAGACTTCACCCTGGAATCTGCCAACCACGTTATCTTCGACTTGTTCTTAGCGATTATACTCGTGGCGATTGTGATGTTGTTATTCCTTCACAGTATCAGGAATGCGTTTATTGTAATGGTTTCTATCCCTGCTTCATTGATAGCAACGTTCATTGGGATGAACCTGATGGGATACACCCTGAACTTAATGAGCTTACTTGGTCTGTCGCTTGTGGTAGGTATCCTTGTGGATGACGCCATCGTTGTGCTGGAAAATATTTACCGTCACATGGAGATGGGTAAAAGTAAGATCAGAGCAGCATATGACGGAGCTTCAGAAATCGGATTTACGGTTGCGGCTATTACTTTGGTAATTGTGGTGGTATTCTTACCGATTGCCATGAGTACAGGTCTTGTGGCCAATATCCTGGCCCAGTTCTGTGTCACGGTGGTTATTGCTACCTTATTGTCATTGTTGGCTTCATTTACCATCATTCCTTGGCTATCATCAAGGTTCGGTAAATTGCAGCATCTGACAGGGAAGAACTGGTTTGAGAAGTTTATCCTTTGGTTTGAAGGTTTGATTGACAGATTCACACATTGGGTGACAGGAATCCTTGAATGGTGTTTGAAAACTACTCTGCGAAGGATATCTACGGTTGTAATCACCTTCATTGTTTTGATCAGTTCATTCATGCTCGTGGCGTTTGGATTCATCGGTGGTGAGTTCTTCCCTCCGATAGACCGTGGCCAGTTCCTGGTTCAGATGGAATTATCAAAAGATGCTACCATTGAAAAAACTAACCAGCTGACGCTAGAGGTTGAGAAATTTTTAAGAAATGATAAAGATGTGGTAGACCTTATCACAACAGTTGGTCAGCAGTCAACAGGTTTTGGCGGGGCTCAGGCTACAACTTATCAGTCTGAAGTCCAGGTAAATTTAACGGATAAATCTGAACGTTCTGAGAGCACGAACATCAAGGCGGCTAGAGTAAAAAGAGCCTTGGAAGAGAAATTCACAGGGGTTGAGTTCAAAACAGCTCCGATCGGGATCATGGGTGCTGAAAATGCCCCGATTGAGATGGTGGTAACTGCTCCGGATAATGAAACAGCAGTAAAAGAAGCAACCAGAATTTTGGGATTATTGAAAAAAGTTCCGGGAGCGGTAGATGCTGAATTGTCAACCGATACAGGAAATCCGGAAGTTCAGGTGAATATCGACAGGGATAAAATGGCTTCTTTAGGCCTGAATCTTTCCAATGTAGGACAAACGATGCAGACGGCATTCAACGGAAATACAGATGGAAAATTCAGAGCAGGGGAATATGAATATGATATTAATATCCGTTTCGCCGATGCCAGCAGAAAATCCATTGATGATGTTAAAAACCTGATCTTTACCAATAGCAACGGAGAGCAGATCCGTCTGAGCCAGTTTGCAGATGTGAAGATGGGTTCCGGGCCGAGCTTGCTTGAACGTAGAGATAAATCACCTTCTGTAAAAGTAAGAGCTAAAGCAGTAGGTAGACCGGTAGGAGACGTTGCCAATGAATGGGCTGCACAGTTTATGGACAACAAGAACAAACCGGCCGGTGTAGATTATATCTGGAGCGGTGATATGGAAAACCAGCAGGAAGGTTTCGGTACATTGGGGATTGCTTTATTGGCAGCTATCGTATTGGTGTACCTGGTAATGGTTTCCTTGTATGACAGCTTTGTATATCCGTTCGTGGTATTGTTCTCCATTCCGTTGGCGATGATCGGGGTAATGGTAATCCTTGCCTTAACAGCCAACTCGCTGAATATCTTTACCATGCTGGGTATGATCATGTTGATCGGTCTTGTTGCGAAAAACGCGATCCTGATCGTAGACTTTACAAATGCCAGAAAAGCAGCCGGTGCGAATACCCATGATGCATTAATTCAGGCCAACCATGCGCGTCTTCGTCCGATCCTGATGACTACCATTGCAATGATCTTCGGTATGTTACCGATCGCATTGGCAACCGGGGCAGGTGCGGAAATGAACAAAGGTCTGGCATGGGTGGTTATTGGTGGTTTGACGTCATCTTTATTCCTTACCCTGATTATTGTACCGGTGGTTTATTCTTTATTTGACTCTGTCTTAAGACGTTTCAGAAAAGGCAAAGAAATAGACTATGAAGCTGAAATGAAAGCCGATTATGTACACAGAGAACTAAGTGATGATGGTTATACACCAAAGCATTTAGATTAACATACAACCTTTAATTAACTACAAGAGGCTGTCTCAAAAGGTAAATTAACGCTCTGAGAATCTCTTAAATGACAAA
>NZ_JBGCUR010000027.1:0-48093 GCF_041361455.1 Chryseobacterium gossypii
AAAAGTAAATGATGGTCAATTATTTTTAAACTTCGCTTAACCCGAACTCAGGTTATATTTAGCATTAACGGAAATAAGGGGGATATTATTTCTTTTGTCTCGGTAGTATATTACAATGGTTATAGGTACTTCAGCCATTCCTCATAAGAGATCACTCCGAGCTCTGGTTTGCCGTTACCTTCGAGAATAGAAATAAACTCCAGTTGATTCCCGTCCGGATCATTAAAATAAATTGCCAAAGCAGGCATCCAGGCGAAAACCATGGGCTTATTTGTGCCGTCTTTCAAAAAGTTGTAAGGTTCCAGATTGCTTTTTTTCAGAAACTCAACGGAATAGTTCAGGATATCCTCCTTGTCGGCAGAGAAGGCGAAATGTCTGGTTTGCAAATCTTTTTTCTGTTCCCATAAGCCAAGCATGGATTCTTTATTTTTTCCGATCCATAAAAATGCTATCGGGCGGGTTTCATCCATATGGGCAAACTGTAATCCCAAAACCTCAGTATAAAATCTGATGGAATTTCCCAGGTCGCTTACCTGAACATGTGTTTCATATAGTCCTCTGATCATAGCTTAATTTTAATATAGCAAAGCTAGGAAACAATCTTCCGGGATTCCCGTACAGTTGATTCCTTTATTTAAAATAAAAGATAGAAATTTTTTATGAGCTCATTACAATGTTTGCAGGATAACTTCGTAGGTCTTTACCTGCAATAAAGAAAGCAGCCTGAATGGCTGCCTTCTACTCCTTGAAAAAATTACCTTATAAAAACTTTAGATTTCTTCTTCAAAAGTTTTCTTCCATTTAGATAGGGTAGTTCTGCTTATATTATATTTTCGTGACATATAGCTCGTTGAAAATCCATGCTTTTTCTGATATTTCAGCAGTTTCATCATGGTTCTCCTGTCATAGGTCTTCAGCTTCTGATTTATCTTCTGGCTTTCCCCGGACACTTTGAAGACCTTCTCATTGAAGCTCAGAATGTCTTCAGTGGTATTAAGGTTTTCCAGAAGCTTTTTAATTTTCGGTTCTTTTAATTTTTCCGGATTTTGCTGTTTCAGCATATCCTGAAAGATTTTCGCATAATTAGGCCGCATACATGAATTTTTATTCCGTTATTGTTATTTTTTGAAGCCAACGATGTAATGTGCTTTTAGGAATAGAGTATTCTTTGATGACATCATTTTGAGTCATTTCCCCGGACCGGATGCGTTTGATGATGAAGTCTTTGATTTCCTGGGTATAGATATTTTTTCTGAAATAAGGTATTTTCTCAGATTTCTGAGCAGTTTTGTTGACGGCAGAAGGAGGAGAATATAAAATAAGATGAGAGCTGTAAAGCCGGAAGAAATCATACTCCAGTAATTTACTCCATCTTAAAAGTAAGTCCGTATCTATTGATCTGCTGTTGTAAACCTTTTCAACGAACTTCTCATCTTTCTTAAGGAAATTACAGATTCTTTCCATTGTGATCCCCTGTTCGGCAACTCTTTCCCTGATGAATTGTCCTATGTGTATTTCTTTATATAACATTTTAATTTAAAACTAGTCTTTAAACTTAATGCATTAAAGAAACAGGATATATTGTAATTCAGGAAGCCGGATATTCCCGGATTCTATTGATCAAACATTATAGCGGTCTGAATCACTACAATTTTTATCAACATATTAAAATCGAATTTCGGTACAATCTATCATCAGGTGATAGCACCTGACTTATTTTATAGTTATTCAAACTTTTGATGATTCCTATGTCAGCAACCGTTTGATCATTCACCAGCTAAAACCATATAAATATATTGCCTGTCAAAGCCTTTTCATGCACTACTTTAACAAATGTATGCTGTTAATATCAGCATTTGCTTCAAAATTAATGAAAATAGAAATTAAACACAAAAAAATTATTAAAAATTATTACTATGAACTTATTTTGAATGAAAGATTAATACAATAAATGGATATGGGTGTGAAATATTTAATTTCAACCGGATGTGAATTTCCTGTACAGAATAAAACAATAATTGTACGAAAGCTTTTAAGTGTATACCTTTGTATCCGATGGGAAATAATACTGCATTATTCGATGTTTCGAAAAAAATAAACTTTAAAAATGAACTATTGGCCGGCCTTACGGTGGCAATGACCATGATTCCCGAATCACTTTCATTTGCAATTCTGGCCGGACTTTCACCATTAACCGGACTTTATGCGGCTTTTCTGATGGGGCTGGTCACTGCTGTTATGGGTGGCCGGCCAGGGATGGTCTCGGGGGGAGCAGGGGCCACAATAGTTGTTCTTATTGCCTTGATCAAATCCCATGGTATAGAATATCTCTTTGCAACGGTGATTCTGGCAGGGATCTTTCAGATATTGGTAGGGGTCTTTAAACTTGGGAAATTTGTCAGGCTGATTCCGCAACCTGTAATGTATGGCTTTTTAAATGGTCTGGCGGTTATTATTTTCATGGCTCAGATCGAACAGTTCAAAATTACAGATCATAATGGAGTGGTAAGCTGGCTTCACGGCACATCTCTATATATTATGGCAGGTCTCACAGCCCTTACCATAGCCATTGTATATTTCTTTCCTAAGATCACTAAAGTAGTCCCGGCCTCATTAGTAGCCATTCTGATCGTCTTTGCTGTAGTATTAGGGTTTGATATCAATACCAAAACTGTGGCAGACATTGCCTCTGTAAGCGGGCACTTGCCAGACTTTCATCTTCCGGCAGTCCCTTTTTCACTGGAGACATTGAAGATCATTTTCCCCTATGCCCTGATTATGGCCGGAGTGGGATTAATAGAATCTTTACTTACCCTTTCAATGGTAGATGAGATTATCAATTCTAAAGGAAGCGCAAACAGGGAGTCTGTTGCCCAGGGAATAGCCAATATTACCAATGGCTTCTTCGGAGGTATGGGCGGATGTGCCATGGTTGCCCAGACTCTGGTAAATATCAATGCAGGCTCGAGGGCGAGATTGTCAGGTATTATTGCATCAATTACCATTATGGTCATCATCCTCGTAGGGGCCCCGTTCATTGAGAAAATCCCTATGGCCGCTCTGGTAGGGGTAATGATGATGGTAGCCATAAGCACTTTCCAGTGGGTATCTATCCGGATTATCAATAAAATGCCGAAATCCGATATCTTTGTGGGGATCACGGTCGCTCTGATCACCATTATCCTCCATAACCTGGCTTTGGCGGTTTTGGTAGGCGTTATTATTTCGGCTTTGGTTTTTGCGTGGGACAACGCAAAAAGAATCCGGGCAAGGAAATATACTGATGAAGACGGAGTAAAGCATTATGAGATTTATGGCCCGTTGTTTTTCGGTTCCGTAACGGCGTTCACGGATAAGTTTGATCCTTTGAATGACCCGGATCAGGTGATTGTAGATTTCAGGGAAAGCCGTATTGTAGACATGAGTGCCATAGATGCTCTGGATAAGCTGTCCAAACGGTATAATGAACAAAATAAAAAACTATATCTGCGCCATCTGAGTGAAGATTGCAGAAAACTGCTTAAAAACGCAGAAACAATAGTGGATGTAAATATTCAGGAAGATCCTACCTATAAAGTAATGCCCGGAAAATAACTGGTTAGGGTACGGAAAACTTAATTAAATCTTAAAAAGTTATAAAAAAGTAGCGGTTAACTTTAAAAATTTTATCTTTGAAAAGAATTGATAAATTCAGCATTAAACTAATGATGAAAGCATGCGAATTGGAATCTTTTTCAAGAAAAGCTAAAAATTTTAACTTGTAATATTTTGAAAACAGATATCGACATCCACAATCACTCACATTTTTCCTTTGATCTATGGCTTACTCTAATCAAATCTCACCCTGAATTTAAAGCGAAAAGAGTTGAGCTGTTCACCTCATTTTTTGATGTTGACAAATCCATCGATGAAGTTGCCGGGACTGTAAAATACTATGATAATCTATGCAACCATATTAACGAGGTTACAGGAGGCAATATAGATACCTTTGAGATTTATTTATTGATTTTAGGCTCGTTGGGTGTTAATTTAGAAGATATTAACAGACAGAAGCTTAATGATTTTTATCTGAAAAGCGAAGAGCTGTTCCTGGAATACAGGCCGGTAATCATTTTTGAAAATATTCATGATTTTTTTGATGAAATTAAGAGCCGCGGAAAGACGATCAATATTCTGAGCAATACCGGCTTTATCAAAGGAAAAACCATGAGAAAGTTCCTTATTCAGGAAAACCTCGATCAATACATTGACTTCCATGTCTATTCGGATGAAATACGATGCTCCAAGCCTAATCCCGTTGCTTTTCAGGAAGTGAAAAACAACCTCAGGAACCAGGATTTGCAGCTGGACCAGGTCCTGCATATAGGGGATAATCCGGTGGCAGATTACAAAGGAGCAAGAGATTTTGGTTTCAACGCACACTTATTAAAACACTGAATATAATATGAGCAGGAGATACAGTTTACATCATATACATTCTATGGACGAATTTACGTTCTCGCCCACGGAATACAGCTATTTCAAATACGGAGACAAATCGTATGCTGAGAAGTTTGCAAGAGAATTATTCGGCGGATTCATTAAGGAGCATGAGGTGCTTTTGGATACCGGCCAGGAGATCGTGGTTTTGCCAAGCCCGTATATGGCCATTCCTACCGCTTCTAATTTCCTGTGTTTTTATTTCAAAAAGCACCTGGACTTTTATTTATTCCAGAAAAATAAAAGATCAAGTATCCTGTCTAAGATCAACCGGAACCATACCTATATCACAGATTACGGAAATCTCAATTTCGAAGACCGTAAAAATCTGATCGCCAACGATACTTATTATATTGATAAAGATTTTTTAAAAGGAAAACTTTGTATTTTTATAGATGATATAAAAATTACCGGAAGCCATGAGTACACGGTGAATAAAATTTTAAATCAATATGAGGTAAAAGCGGATTTCATCTTCCTGTATTATGCTGAACTGATGAATCTGGATATCGACCCCAAAATTGAAAACTTCTTCAATTATTACGCGGTAAAGAACGTTGAGCATATTGCGGAAGTAATGCTGAGACCCAGTTTTCAGTTCAATACAAGGATTGTAAAATATATTTTAGGGTTAGATTCAGGTAAATTTGAATATCTTTCGTCTAAAGTAAAAAAGGAACAGATGGATCACCTGCTGGAGCTGGCAATCAGTAACAACTACCATTTGATAAAAGAATATGAAAATAACATCAATACTTTAATACAAACTGAATTATATTATGGCTATTAACTTACAAAAAGGACAAAGAGAAAATATAAATGCCCCTAAATTTACAGTAGGTTTAGGGTGGGATATCAACAATACTTCTACGGGATCTTCATTTGATTTGGATGCATCCCTGTTCCTGCTGGGAGAAAATAAAAAACTTGTCTCAGACAATCATTTCATTTTTTACAATAACCTGGAATCTCCTGATAAAGCCGTAATTCATTCAGGAGACAACCTTACGGGAGACGGTGACGGTGATGATGAACAAATTAAAATCGATCTGACCAAGATAGATGCTGCCGTGAAGGAGATCATTGTAGTTGTTACAATCCATGAGGCAGAGTCTAGAAAACAAAATTTCGGGCAGGTAAGAAATTCTTTTATCAGAATTTTCAATACAGAAACCAATGAAGAGATCCTGAAATATGAACTGGATGAAGATTTTTCCATAGAAACGGCTGTAGAATTTGGAAGGATCTATAACAGAAACGGAGAATGGAAGTTTGAGGCTGTAGGAAGCGGGCAAAGAGAAGGTTTAGAGAAATTTGTATCAATGTATCAATAATTTATTATGGATATCCAACCAACACCCAATACTCCGGCTTTAGTTGACAGAGACGGAAACGTAAACCTCAGTCAGTTGCAGGGAGAAGAACGCCAGAAATATGAAGCCCTGGCCAATTCAATTGATGAAACCAATCCCGGATCTATTGTAAACTTCGGTGCTGATCTGCAAAAAACTCTGGCCAACCAGAGTGACAGTTTCTTAGGAAACGTAAGAAGATCAAATTCGGGAGAAGTGGGAGAGCTGATCAATAATCTATTGGTTGAGCTTAACTATGTAGACGTAGATGAACTGAACAGCAGCAATAAAGTAAAAGGATTCCTGAGCCGGCTGCCTTTTATGAAAAAGGTGATGACACAGGTGGAAAACCTTTTTGCAAAATATGATAAGATCATCAATAACATTGACCAGATCTCACATAAGGTAAATGCAGGAATCATTACCTCTACAAAAGATAATGCCGTATTGCAGACCATTTTCGACAGCAACGTAAACTCTATCAAACAGATTGAGGACCTCGTTATTGCAGGAAACTTGAGAATGCAGAAAGCAGAAGAGGAGCTTGCCGAAATGGAAGCAAATGCCCAGAACTATGCAGATTACCAAATTGCTGATAAAAGAGACTTTATTGCAAGATTAGACAGAAGAATGGCTGATCTTAAGGTGGTACGCCTCATTATGATGCAGTCTCTTCCCCAAATCAGACTGGTACAGAATAATAACGTCTCCATTGCCGAAAAAGCACAGACAATCCTTACCACAACATTACCGGTCTGGAAGAATCAGCTTTCTCTGGCAGTTGCCATGTACAGGCAGCAGCAGAATATCGAGATCCAGCAGAAGGTATCCTCCACAACAGAGGAAATCTTACGGAAAAATGCTGAAAGGCTCGGGCAAAATTCGAGAAACGTTGCAAAAGCCAATGAGCAAACCATCGTGTCTGCTGAAACATTGAGAGAAACAACCAATATGCTCATCAATACACTGAACGAGGTAAAACAGATTCAGAAGCAGGGTGCAGAAAACAGAAGGAAGCTGGATCAGGATTTACAGACACTGGAACATGAGCTGAAAGCCAATATCAGAGGTTAATAATACAGTAATAAAAGGTGGAGGATGAAGCTGTAACCATAATGTCCCAAAGCAAAAGAAGATTAACAAAGCTTAAACTTCTTTCCAACTTCTTTGAAAACGTTGACATCATATCGATTTATATTAGAACAGAGATTATACATAAGCTTTTCGAAGAAAATAAGACATTGGATTATAGCAAGCTGGAGCTCTTCCATCTTCAATACACAGACAGTTTGACGGAACTGCTGACCAAGATCAAAAAGAAAAAAGAAAATGATCTGTTGGCAGTAATTAATGAGATCAATATTAATAACCAATATATATCAGGCTTTGAAGAAAGAAAGGCAGATAGTTTTGAAACGGACAGGAAGATCTACAGCGGAATTTTTTCCCGACATCTGAAAAGTCTGTATAAAGATCTTACGGAAGACCAATTTTCCCTGGACTGGAACGACGTCCTGTATTTTCAAAAAAAATATGCGGCAGAGTTTTACAGGATGGAAGCTGATGAGACCAAACTTAAGCTCCCTCCTGTGCCGTCTTACCGGTACCAGGATTATTCCATAGAAAGAAAATTGCTGGGTAAGCTCAATATACAGAATTTTAAAGTACGTTTTGTGTGCGGATACCGGATCGGAAGGAACGAATATGAACTGTTTAAGATTTTTCAGACAGATGAATATTTTATATTTAATGTTGAAGAAAAAAGGATGTATTTAATTGATGATGAAAAATTGTCTTTTTTAAATACTTCCGAAAATGTATCCGACCAGATTTCAATCATTGATCAGCTTAAAAAAAGGAATGAAGAGCTGGAAGAAAACATCCATGAGAAAAAACGGACTTTGCCGGATGATGTGGGTACGGTTTTAAAAGACTATCTCCGGAATCTGGAAAATATTGATATCATGAGTAAGATATTTGATGTAAATGAAGAAACGAATATCCTGCGTGCCATGCTGAATTTAAACTTGAATAATTAAAAAAAACAAAGCCGGAAAAGGATGGTTTTGTTTGATGAAAATAATAATAACAACTAAACATACAAAAATGGCTATTAACTTACAAAAAGGTCAAAGAATCAACCTCACGAAAGAAAATGGAGCAGTCCTTACCCAGGCCTGCGTAGGAATAAACTGGGGCGCAATTGAAAAGAAAAGCTTTTTTGGCACCAAAAAAGAAGCTGTAGACTTGGACGGAAGCTGTATCTTATATGATTCCAATAAAAATGCTACCGAAGTTATTTATTTCGGGAACCTTAAGTCTAAAAATGGTTCCGTAAGACATAGTGGGGATGACCTGACAGGTGATGTGAATGGAGATGACGGTCTGGACAATGAGGTGATCACAGTGGATTTCAGCAGCCTGGAACCAAATGTAGATTATGTGGCCATGGTTCTGAACAGCTACCGAGGACAGGATTTTGGAACAATCCCCTTTGCGTCTATCCGTATTTACGAAGGTACTCCTACCAATGTGAAAGAGGTTTTTGCCAGATATGATATTGCTAATGATAAATCTTTCAGTGGTCATGTCTCTATGGTGATGGGCGTTTTCTACAAGAGAAACGGCGAATGGAAGTTCAATGCTATCGGAGATCCTACGGCAGACAGGAAGCTGCAGGAGACCATTGAAACAGTGAAGCAAAAATATTTGTAAACTGGCCTATTGACCGGCTTATCCTGAGAATTAATTAAAATCAGCAATAATTGTACTTGTACAGCTATTGCTTTTATCTTATAATAATAACACAATTAAAGTGGACAAACATCAAAGTATTTTAGAACTTCACCCGGGGCTTGTCTGGGGATTTGCGATAACAGTGATTATCATGCTGCTTCTGGATTTGGGAGTTTTCAATAAAAAAAGCCATGAGGTCTCCTCTAAGGAAGCCACAATCTGGTCTATTGTATGGATTTCTCTATCCATGGTTTTCTCTGGTGTGGTGTATTGGGTCTTCAATACAGACGGAAGCCCTGCCAGTCATGCACTGGCCGTGGAAAAGTTTACACAATATCAGGCTGCTTACTGGATCGAAAAGGCCTTGTCTGTAGATAATCTGTTCGTATTCATTCTGGTTTTCAGCTTCTTTAAGGTTCCCAGACATCTTCACCATAAAGTATTGTTTTGGGGGATCATAGGAGCCCTTATATTCAGGGCAATATTCATATTCGCAGGGATCGGGATCATCAATCTGACCTATCTGCCTGAGATGAATATTTTCGGATCACCGGTTAAAATCAATGTAGTGATGACTCTTTTCGGGCTCTTCCTGGTTTATGCGGGAATAAAATCCTGGGGAGAAGGGGACGATGATGATGACGAAGATTTCAGCAATTCTGCGGGGGCAAGGCTGATAAAGAGCTTTTGGAAAGTTTCTCCCAATTATGACGGAGACAAGTTCTTTACCATTCAGAATGGCGTTAAAATGGCAACACCGCTTTTAATGGTAGTTGGGGTCATTGAATTTACGGATGTTCTTTTTGCGGTAGATTCCATTCCTGCGATCTTTGCTATTTCAAATGATCCATTCATCCTGTATACATCGAACATCTTTGCCATCCTCGGGCTCAGATCCCTGTATTTCCTGCTGGCGAATTTTATTTATATGTTCAGCAAACTACCTTACGGGCTTGCCATTATCCTCTCATTTATCGGGATCAAGATGCTGATTGCACCGTGGATCCATATTCCATCCCCGATATCATTGGGAATTGTTGGGGGAGTATTGGTGATCTCGGTACTCTTATCAATTATGTTTCCGGATAAAAAGGACACTGACAAAAAAGAAGAACTAGAAGACAATTAAGATAATATAAGGCTGCCCAAAGGCAGCCTTATTATTTAAAATTTGTTTCAAAAAAATATCCTATTTATATTTCCAAAGCGTATTGATCTTTAGCCGAGTCTGTAAAGACACCTTATAAGCTTCATCACGCAGCTTCTGGATCTTACCTACAGGCTGGAAAAAAGGCCTGCTTTCAAAAGGATTGAAAGAAAGCTGTTCATTGTCACACCCATGAGGCTCAAGAAGAGATCCTTTGGCAATTTTTAATTCTCCGATTTTTATAAAAGGAGAACGCCTCCATTCCACATTAAGCTTGTTAATGGGTTGGTCTTTGAGATTATAGCAGATCTGAATCAATACGTCAGCCACAAAATCATTAGTTTTAAAATAGCTTTCGATGGCTTCTTTAACGCTGACATTTCTTCCGAAATTTTTATCAAAGATTTTTGGGACCAGCCTTATCTTGATCATATTTTCCCCCAAACGGTAGGCTCCCACGGAATGGTAATCAAAAGACAGAATGAAATCTTTTCTTTTAGCTGTCAGCTTTGTGATATTCTTTAAAAAAGATATCGTAAAGAGATATGGAACCGCTTTCAGCATTTGTGCCATTACCGAAAACAAGCTCCATTTTTTAAGGAAAGACCGGTTGATTGAGGTGAATAATTTCAGGAAAGTACTCACCGAATTAATAGGGAATAGCGGAAAGTTGACCAAAGGATAATTGGCAAGGGTATCCCCGCTTTCGTCTTTTATCTTGACCGCAAAGCCATAAGCCGGGATATCTTTTACCGTATTTTTTATTTTCAAATGAGCGTTGGAGAATCTGATGATAAGATCATAGCTTTCTCTGTCAAAAAATTGCTGTAAGTCCTCCGGAATGTCCCGGGCGATGATGAACTGCCCCTTGGCTATGGCATAGGTTTTTGCATGGGCGTTTCTGGTGGCGTAGTTTACATCACTTATTGCAGGAGATTGCTCCACAAAATCAGCAATACTTCTTTTGTTGATTTCAAGGAGTTCTTTTTCCTTTTCTGTCAACTTATCAAACTTCTTATTATATTTTAATGGATTTGGCATTAGTTTTTAAATCCAATTATAGAGCCAACTTTCGAGATTTACGTTAAAATAATATTAAACTTGTTTGAATTTTAATTTAGCGAAAAGTGGCATGGTACGCCGGAACTTATCAGATTGGATACTTCCGTTTACAACACTTATCTTTGTGAAAAAATAATTATGGGAGTAGCAGATTTATTATTCAGACGCAAAAAAGAACAGGCAGAGAAAAACCTGAACGAAGGAAAAGCGTTCATGGAAGAGAACGGTAAGAAACAAGGTGTGATCACATTACCCAGTGGCCTGCAATATGAAATTCTTACAGAAGGGAGTGGTGAAAAGCCCAAAGTGACCGATACAGTGAAATGCCATTATCATGGTACAACCATTAAGGGAGACGTTTTTGACAGTTCAGTAAACAGGGGTGTTCCGGCTTCTTTTCCCCTGAACAGGGTCATCCAGGGATGGACGGAAGCGCTCCAGCTCATGCCGGTCGGCAGCAAGTGGAAATTGGTAATTCCCCCTCACCTGGCCTATGGCGAACAGCAGATCAGTAAAGAAATCGGTCCAAACAGTACACTGATCTTTGAGGTGGAACTATTGGGTATCATCTGATCCCTTGTGAAATATCTGAAAAATTTATCCGGAAACGGGTAAATTTTTTATTTGTATTAAATTAGTACTGGAAAATTATTGATGAATGAAAAAAATATTTTATTTCCTTATCGCTTCATGTCTCTTCATGTCTTGTGTTTCAAGAAAAAACCAGGCCATCAAACAAAACATTCTTACACTTAAAGACAGCTATTGCAAAGCCCCTTTCAAATATAATTATAATGAAAGGCTGCCCTCTTATAATTCAGATTCCATTTTATTGGCCAACCAAAGCCTGAGAGGGATATTTTCTGATCAGAGTATATTGATTCTAAATGCTTTGGGAAATCTGGATGAGGTGCGGCAGATAATAGAATACAAAAAAGACTCTTCAGTATCCTCACAGCTGAAAGTATTACAGCTCAAAAGTAAAATCAACAGTAAAATAACCATTGCCCTTACCGAATTGGATGCTGTAGCTGCAGAATTTGACTGTGAAGGAGAAAGAGTGGCCCAGATCGGGAACTATGTGGATAACCTTAATGACTCAAGGAATAATAAGCTTATTCTGTATTCCATTGTTGCGGGGGCGGCGGCTTCCATTGCCGGAGGAATTGTAAAAGACGAAGGATGGAGTAATGCGATAGATATCAGTGGGGGAGCCTTGGGAGCAGGCTTGGGACTGGCTACCCTTAACCCAAAAGGAAAAAAAGTGGAATTTATCCATCAGAGAAATCTTTTGCGCGATATCTGGCGTGAAAAACTGGAAGCCCCGAATTTTCCACCATTTGTATGGTATATGTACACTGAAAAGAAATTTTCCGCTAAAGAAGACAATTCCATTATCCAGGGAATCAAAAAAAGGTGGCTGCACTTCCAGTTCGATAACAATAAGGAAGCGGCTGATAAATCCATAATTTTTAGTGACGGAGGATATTACCATGCCGATGATCTGCATAACAGGGCTGCCATGCTGAATCAGATGCAATCGGCAACACGCACGATTAATCAGAGTATCAATTATCTTCTCCTGGATCTGGATAAACTGATCTTGTAAAAAATAAATGTAATAAAATTTGTTACATTTAAAAAAAGTCTTATCTTTGTATCAGATTACAATGAACAATACAAGATTTGCTACGGCAATACATATTATGACATTATTAGCGAGAAATCCGCAGGAATGGCTGACTTCTGAATGGATTTCCGGAAGTATCAATATCAACCCCGTGATTGTCCGTAGGGAGGTCAGAGTATTAAAAGCAGCGGGATTGATCGTAAGCCGGCAAGGAAAGGAAGGAGGAAGCCAGCTCGCAAAAAAGCCGGAACAGATTAATATTGCCGATATATATATTGCAGTAAAGAATACGGAGGCTTTAGGAAAGAAAAATCAAAACCCTAATCCCGATTGTAGCGTAGGGAAAGAAATCAACCTTCATCTGGAAAGACTATTCGGAGAAACAGATCAGTTAATAAAAGATTTTCTTGGAAACAGGTCGCTGAAATCGTTCAGTGATCAGTTTGGGTAAATTTTTTTAAATATAAATATAACATAATTTATTACAATTAATTCAAAAAAACATTCTTATGAAAAAAGTAGCAGTAATCGGTGCAACAGGATTTGTAGGCTCTCACGTAGTAAAGGAGCTGGAAGACAGAGGATACCAGGTAGAAGCCATTGCAAGAGATGCCTCTAAAGTTCAGCAAAATGCAAATTTAACAGCAAAAAGCATTGATATAAACAATGTAGATGAGCTGGCAGAAAGCTTAAAAGGGAACGATGCCGTAATCAGTGCATACAACGCGGGCTGGACAAACCCTAATCTTTATAATGATTTCCTTACAGGATCAGAAAACATTGAAAAAGCGGTTGAGAAATCCGGTGTAAAGAGATTTATTACCGTTGGGGGTGCGGGAAGCCTTTATATTGACGGAAAACAGCTTGTAGACTCTCCTGACTTTCCTGAAGCATATAAAGCAGGAGCCACAGCAGCAAGAGATTACCTGAATAAAATTCGGGAAAATAAAACTTTGGACTGGACACTCTTCAGCCCGGCCATTGAAATGAATCAGACAACAGCGGGAACCAGGACGGGGAAATACAGAACTTCATTGGAAACACCTGTTTTTGATGAAAACGGAAGAAGCATTCTGTCTGTAGAAGATGTAGCTGTGGCTTTGGTAGATGAATTAGAACAGAATAACCACATTCGTGAGCGTTTTACTGCGGCATATTAATCTAAAAATAAAAATAAATGATGATAACAAAAAAATTATTACAGATTATGACCGTTTTAGGATTTACAGGGATTTTATTGGCCGGAAACTTAAAAATAAAAGTTTTCAATCCGGGTGCAAAAGCAATTTTCCCGATTACGTCAACAATTATTTATGGTGAAAAAGATGCAATGCTTGTGGATGCACAATTTCAGAAGCAATATGCTCAAGCGCTTGTACAAGAAATAAAAGCAACCGGTAAAAATTTGAAAACAGTTTTTATTTCCAACAGCGATCCCGATTTTTATTTCGGATTGGATGAGATTAAAAAAGCTTTTCCTAATGTAAAGATCATATCAACAGCTCAAACGGCATACCTGATCTCAGCTTCTAAAGACGATAAGCTGGCAGTATGGAAGCCTCAGTTAAAAGATGATGCCCCTTCAGAAATTATCATTCCGGAAGCAGTCAATACAATTCCTGACCTGGAAGGAAATAAAATAGAAATCAAGCAAAATCCTGATGATCCTGCACACAGCTTTCTTTGGATTCCATCCTTAAAAACAGTTTTAGGAGGAATTTCGGTTTCGGTAGACTCCCACATCTGGCTGGCAGATACTCAGAATAAGGAAGCAATCAATAAATGGATCGGACAGATTGATGCCATGAAATCTCTGAATCCGCAACAGGTAATACCTTCACATTTTATAAAATCAGATTTTTCTCCAAAATCATTAGATTTCGTTAAAGGTTATCTTGAAAACTATAAAAAGGCAGTTTCCGAATATAAAACTTCTGATGAAATCATAGCTTTTATGATTAATAAATATCCTGATCTACCCGGAAAGAGCGCGTTGGAAATGGGTGTAAAAGTATTCTTAGGAGAGATGAACCGGGATTTAAAGTCGCCATACCCGGCAATCGGAAGAAAAGTTGAGGTAGATTTTGGCGGAACTAAATTTGTTCTGGATTTTAAAGATAATAAAACAATGTCCTTTGTAGGAACCGAAGGAAGTTTTAAAGGTATCACAGATACCGTTCAGTACACTGCTGTGGAAGTGGCTAAAAATGTTTTCATGGTTTACTGGCATGAACCGAAGTATGGAAGTAATGTAACCCATGTTCAGGATTATAACAAAAATATAGTTTATACCAATATTGCAGGAACCGACGGATCATTCACACATCTCAAAGGAAAGCTCAGTATTGTAAAATAAAAAAAGCCCCGGCTGTCGAAGACAGCCGGGGCTTTTTTTATAGGCTCATAAACAACTTCGGATTCACCGGAGTGTTGTTTCTGTGAACTTCATAATGAAGGTGTGGGCCCGTAGAACGCCCGGAATTTCCGGATTTGGCAATAACCTGTCCCACTTTTACCTTATCGTTTACCTTAGCAATAAGCTCAGACAGGTGGCCGTAAAGAGTAGCCAGACCGTTGCCATGTGAAACAATTACACAATTTCCGTATCCTCCCTTTTGGCCGGAAAAAATCACAGTCCCGGCAGCTGCAGCCCTTACATCAGAACCGTAAGGAACCGCAATATCCAATCCTTTATGGAACTGCATCTGGTCTGGTTCCGCAGGAGGATTATTCTTTTCGGCAGGGATTGTTTTAGAGACTGTATTGCCGGCAACAGCCTTTGCAGAACCGGCGGAAGGATTAGGAGCTTTTGGCGTTACCATTACTTTTACCTCTCTTTTATTCCCATAACTGTCCGTCACTTCAATGATCTTCTCAACAGGTTCTGCTTTTACTTCAGGTGCAGCAGCAGGAGCCTTGGATTCGGCAGCAGTATTTTTTACCGAAGCATACGTGGTCTTAAAAGGGATAGGATTCTTTCTGATCCCGAAATTCGATGAGATATATCCGTCTGTAGGCATTCCCAATGGAACCTGCATCAGTTTATTCTGCAAATCCATCAGATATTGGCTGTATCTGTTGGCCTGCTTCGCCAGATAAACCGAATTTGAAATACTATCTTCGCTCAGAGCCATCAGCTTCACATTCGGAATATTTTTAGACTTCAGGAAAGAATTAAGCTGTGCTACCGTCTGATCTACCAGGCTGAGATCCGTTTTCATTTTTAAATAATCTACACTGTCTTTCTCCGTATTTATCTTTACAAGGTTTACTTCATACTGTTTATGATCCCTTTCGGAAAACAGTTTGGCAATGAAAATACCCTGTATAAAAACTATCAGCGAAAGACCACCGATGAGAATATTTACATTCTTTTTACTGCTTAGAAATTTCTTCATTTTTTCTCTTAGTATAGTAATATTGGGGATAGTTCTTAAGCCTGCAAATTTAATTAAAATAAACTTTATGAGTTTTTTTTAACAAAACTTTAGTAATTGCTGTATTTAACGGATAATTAAATATTTAATTGTGTTGAAGTGTTAATTTTTTTAAAAAATGACTGAGATCATTACTTTAAAAAGTACTGCTAAATCATTGTTTTATATATTTGCAGTTCATATTTCAATTATGGCCAAAAAGAAAACGATTTCAGAATCTTCGAATCCGAAAAAGAATAAAAAGGATATTGCTGTAGGGGTGGTAGGAAGCGGAAGTTTTGCAACCGCCATTGTAAAAATGCTTGTTGAAAACTGCAAAATAGTACACTGGTGCGTTAGGAATGAGTTTGTGAAAGGAGCCATAGAGCTTCGGGGCCATAACCCCACGTACCTTACCGCTGTAAACTTCAACCTTAAACACCTGAAACTGACTACGGATATTAACGAGCTTGTTTCCGCCTGTGATGTGATAGTACTTGCAACACCATCCATTTATCTTTCCGATACTTTGGATAAGATGAATTGCGACTATAAAGACAAAATTTTCGTATCAGCCATTAAAGGGATCATTCCTAAAGTGAATGATGTGGTTGCCCATTACCTGAGAGATGAGTTTAAAATAGGCTTCAGGCACCAGGCTGTTATTGCCGGGCCGTGCCATGCGGAAGAAGTGGCTATGGAAAGACTTTCTTATCTTACCATTGCAACCGTAGAAGATGAGGTTTCTGAAAAACTGGAGGCAGTTTTCAGTTCAGACTTCATTAAAGTACATTCCAGTAAAGATATTCTGGGAAATGAATACAGTGCGATCCTTAAAAATATCTTTGCGATCGGTGCCGGAATTGCGAGTGGTCTGGGATACGGAGACAATTTTACGGCTGTCTTTGTTTCCAATGCCATACGCGAAATGGAAACGTTCCTGGAAGCTATTTACGAAGCGCCCAGGGATGTGAATGAAAGCGCTTATTTGGGAGACCTGCTGGTAACAGCTTATTCCCTGTTCTCAAGAAACAGGAATCTGGGGAACCTCATTGGTAAAGGCTATACCGTAAGATCCGCAATCCAGTCCATGAACATGGTAGCAGAAGGATATTATGCTGCAGACTCCATTTATAAAACAGCCAGGCAAAAAGACCTTAAACTTCCGATAATAGACACCATCTACGGAATTTTGTATGAAGGGAAAAACGCGGAAAAACAATTCAGGAAGCTTACAACAAAATTGAATTAGGAAAATATCGATATGATCCGGAAGACATCAGTATAACCTGCTGATGTTTTTTTGGTCCCGGCCTTGATTTTCCATCTAAAATTAACATGTTAAAAAACCTAAAAAAGGCTCTTATTTTCAGAACTTTTCCCGAAATTTGGTTTAATTAAATCTGAAACTATGTCACAATCGCTTATAAGCAGAACGCCGAAACCTAAATATGATGTGGTGTTGATAGGTGGCGGAATCATGAGTGCCACCCTGGCCACATTATTACATGAATTTGATCCCGATCTTGATATTGCTATTTTTGAAAGGCTGGGAAGATTCGCCAAAGAAAGTACGGCAGCCTGGAATAATGCAGGAACAGGACATTCGGCTTTTTGTGAGCTTAATTATACCCCGGAAAAACCCGACGGAACCATTGATATTTCTAAAGCGGAAAGCATTGCGGAGCAATTTGAAATTTCAAAACAGTTCTGGTCTTACCTTGTGGATAAAGGATATATCCAGAACCCTAAAGATTTTATCAATTCCTGTCCCCATATGAGTCTGGTATTTGGAGAGAAAGATGTTGAATACCTGAGAAAACGACATAAAAAAATGACGGAATCCGTTTTGTTCTCCAGAATGGAATTTTCAACAGATCATGAAAAGCTTAAAGAATGGATACCTCTGGTGATGAGCAAGAGAAACAAATCCGAAATAATGGCTGCCACTAAGATGGACCTGGGAACCGACGTGAATTTCGGGACACTTACCCGGAAAATGGGAAGGCATCTCCTGGAAGACTCCAACGTTGAAGTTTTCTTATACCACGAAGTAAAAGATATTGACCCAAGAGAAGACGGAAAATGGGAAATGAAGGTGAAGGACAGGATCCATAACCATAAGCAGGAAGTGGTTGCCGATTTTGTATTCATCGGAGCGGGAGGCTATGCCCTTCCTTTGCTGGAAAGTTCCGATATTAAAGAAAGTGAAGGCTACGGAGGCTTTCCGGTTTCAGGGCAGTGGCTGGTGAGCCATAACCAGGAGCTGGTGGAAAAACACCATGCAAAAGTCTATACCCAGGCTACTGTAGATGCGCCCCCTATGTCTGTACCGCATTTGGATCTCAGAATTATCGATGGTAAAAAAGCCCTTCTTTTCGGTCCGTTTGCCGGATTTTCTACCAAATTCCTGAAAGAAGGAAGCTATCTTGATCTTCCTGAAAGTATCAATACCAAAAACATAAGATCACTGTTCGGTGCCTGGTGGCACAATATTCCCTTAACCAAATATCTGATCCAGCAGGTTGCCATGAATAAGGCCCAAAGGATGCAGCATTTAAGGGAATTTATCAAAGATGCCAAAGAAGAGGACTGGGAGCTGAAAGTTGCGGGGCAGAGAGTCCAGATCATTAAAAAAGATGAAAAAGAAGGAGGAAAGCTGGAATTCGGGACTGAGGTCGTGGTCAACAAAAAAGGAACGATCGCTTCATTGCTGGGAGCTTCTCCCGGAGCATCCACCGCAGTGTATGCCATGCTGAACGTTCTTGAGAAATGTTTCCCTGAAAAGCTTCACGGCGAATGGAAAGAGAAGCTGTTGGAAATGGTTCCTTCCTATGGCCAGAAGCTTGCCGGAAACCCCGAGCTTACAGAAAAAATGAGAAATTATACAAAAGAGAAACTGGAATTAGAATATTAAAACCGAACGGTGGATAGCCAGATGAGATAAGATCCGGCTGTTCACTACTGACCTCCACCATGCCAGAAACAATAGAAAAGCCGGTTATCGCAAAAGAACTCCTCGAAGCTCTTCAGACAATGACGGAGGAAGAGAAACAGGTGATTGTACATTGCTGCTTTCCTGCATCCCCCTTTTTAGGAAACCTGATCAGGATCTGGCATTCAACCTATCTCTTTGACAACGGGTCAGGTCACAGAAGTAAATTGATACATGCCGAAAATATAAGTGTTTTTCCGTATTGGACCCCTGTTCCTTTTATGCAGGACTTCTGGTTTACATTGATATTCTCAGGTCTTCCGAAGGATTGCAAAAGTTTTGATCTAAAGGAAGTGATCCCCGAAGAGGGCGGTTTCTATGTATCATCTATCAAAAGAAACTCTACGGACGTTTACCGGGTAAAACTATCAGAATCCTATGAATAATGAAAGCAAGGAAAGAAAAACTGGAACAGATTATCCATTGGGCGGAACGTAATCCCGATATCCGTGCTATATTGCTGACCAGCTCGCTGGTGAATCCCTACGCGCCAGTAGATGATTTCAGTGATCTCGATATAGAG
This sequence comes from Chryseobacterium gossypii, assembly GCF_041361455.1. NCBI lineage: Bacteria > Pseudomonadati > Bacteroidota > Flavobacteriia > Flavobacteriales > Weeksellaceae > Chryseobacterium > Chryseobacterium gossypii. The sequence continues at coordinate 19,341 of NZ_JBGCUR010000027.1, forward strand.
CTTGTGTTCAAAAGCAGAAATGCTTATGAGACCCATAATGATTGGATCCGTATTTTTGGAGAACCGATAGCTATGATCGAAGAAGACGATAGCGTTTTCAATGGAAAACACGCCATGAAGATGGTACTGTACAAAGATCATGTAAAAGTTGATTTTAAGCTTTACCAGTCTTCCCAATTTGTTGAAGAAGCCCGGGAAGAGTCTCTGCCGGAAGATTGGGATGTAGGTTATAGCGTTCTGGTCGATAAAGATGGTCTGACAAAGGATCTGAAACCGCCTACTTACCAGTCTGTCATGATTACCAGACCTACAGAACAAAAATTCAGGCAACTGATCAATGATTTCTGGTGGGATACGACTTATGTGGCGAAATGTCTTAAACGCGGAGATATTTTTTATGTCAAATTCATGTCAGAGAACATTATAAGAACGGATTATGTGGTGCCTTTGGTTGAATGGTATATTGCAGACTCTTACGGTTGGAAGAACATAACTGCCAATAAGCATGGAAGGCTTTTTAAAAAATACCTGCCCGAGGATTTGTGGAGAAAAATTGAAACTACTTTTTCGGGAAGTGATATTGAGGAGAACTGGAGTGCATTGTTTGCCTGTGCTGATCTGGTAAACGAATTAGGAACTGTCTTGGCAGGGAAACTTGATTTTCCTTACCCCGTTAAACTTGAATATGATGTCAGGAACTATCTCCGTGAGGTAAAAACTAAATAAATGAGAATCTTATGAAAAAATACATCATTATCTTTTTGATTTTTCCATTATGGGCCTTTGCCCAGAAAATGGTTTCAAAGGAGATCAGGGAGGTTAAGAAATTTCAGGAAAGCCTCAATGCCGAATACCTGGACCCTAAAACCACTCCTCTACGCGGAGACCACTTTAAACACTTTAAAGGACATCCTTTTTTTCCTTTCAACACAAAATACAGGGTCGTGGCAAAGATAACAAAAGCCGAAGATCCACAGCCATTTGAAATTCCAACCTCATCAGGAAAAACGAAAACCTACCGGGAATACGGAAAGGCCACTTTTGAACTGGACGGGAAAACTTACCGGTTGACTTTATACCAAAGTCTGGATCTCATCAGACAGAAAAAATATAAAAACTACTTGTTTCTGCCTTTCCGTGATGCTACTAACGGCAAAGAAACTTACGGGGGAGGAAGGTATATGGACCTTACGATTTCCAAAGAAGATACCATGATTCTGGATTTCAACAAATCTTATCAGCCTTATTGCGCATACAATGCTCATGACTATAATTGTCCCGTTGTACCGGAGGAGAACAGATTGCCGGTAGAGATCCGGGCCGGGGTAATGTATGACGATATCTATCACAATTAAAAATTTTATGGTAAACTTGAAGTTTTTCAGGAAGGAAGATCTTCCGGAAGTCAGCTATACTTTAGACAAGGATCAGGCACAATATACCTATACTGCTGACCAGGCGTTGAAAAGAATTAAGGAACGGAATGACCTGCAGGCCTTTCCGGTGACTATTTTTCAGGATGATCGTCCGGCAGGGTTCTTTGTGCTGGATTTCGGAGAGGACAAATTTGACCTTACGGATAATCAGAATGCTGTTCTCTTGCGGTCTTTATCTGTGAATCCTGATCTGCAGGGAAAAGGCGTAGGAAAGTCTGCAATGCTGAAAATTGATGATTTCATAAGGGAAAATTTTAAAGACTGTGATGAGATCGTCCTTGCTGTCAATCATAACAATATGGCTGCCTATGATCTTTACATTAAAACAGGATACAAATACGAAGGCAGGTCAAGGATGGGCAGAAATGGCCCCCAATACCTGATGTATAAAAAACTTTAAGAAATTTTATTCCAAAATTTTAGTTTGGTGTGATACTTTCCTTTAATTTTGAATAACATCAAATAACAAATTATGGAAATATCACTTCATAACCAGGTAGCCATCGTTACCGGGGCTTCCAGTGGAATAGGTACAGGAATCGCAAAATCAATGGCTGTAGCAGGTGCCGCTGTTGTTGTTAATCATTCTTCTGAACGGTCTCTGAAAGAGGCTGAATCTGTTTTAAAAGAGATCACTGATGCAGGAGGAAAAGGGATCACCTATCAGTGTGATGTATCCAAAGAAGACCAGGTTGTGAAAATGTTCCGGGATGTAGTGAAAGAGTTCGGAACAGTAGACATTTTAGTGAATAATGCCGGAATCCAGAAAGATGCGAAATTCACTGAAATGACCCTGGACCAATGGAATGCCGTGATCGGGGTAAACCTTACCGGGCAGTTTCTCTGTGCCAGGGAAGCGATTAAAGAATTTCTCCGCCGGGGCATTGATCTTTCCCGTTCCGTAGCCTGCGGTAAAATTATCCATATCAGTTCAGTTCATGAGGTGATTCCCTGGGCGGGGCATGCCAATTATGCTTCCAGTAAAGGTGCTATCAGAATGCTGATGCAGACCCTGGCTCAGGAATACGGTGCTGATAAGATCCGTGTCAACTCAATATGCCCCGGAGCCATCCAGACCCCGATCAATACCAATGCATGGGATACCCCCGAAGCGCTCAGGTCGCTGCTTACCCTGATCCCTTACAACAGGATCGGAAAGCCGGAAGATATAGGAAATCTGGCCGTATTTTTAGCCAGTGATCTGTCAGACTACATTACCGGAGCCAGTATTTTCGTGGATGGTGGCATGACCACCTTTGAGAGTTTTTCAACTGGAGGATGATTGTAAGTTATGAGTGATGAGTGAGAAAAGCTTTCATGACTAGATCAACCCGCTTATAATAATATCTTATCTATAATTCATTAATTTTTTAATCAGTTCTTATGACCGAAAAGCAAAGACTTTCAGATATTTCATGGAAGAAGTGGGGGCCTTATGTCAGCAACCGTGAGTGGGGAGTGGTGCGGGAAGATTATAGTCCGGACGGAGATGCATGGAACTATACCAATCATGATATTGCCGAAGCGAAGACGTACAGATGGGGAGAAGAAGGGATCTGCGGGATTTGTGACGACCTGCAAAAACTGGTTTTTTCGGTAGGATTCTGGAATAAAAAGGATAAAATGGTGAAAGAACGTTTCTTTGGACTGTCGAATAACCAGGGGAACCACGGGGAAGATGTAAAGGAATATTTCTATTACCTGGATTCCACTCCCACGCATTCATACATGAAAATGCTCTATAAATATCCCCAGAATGCTTTTCCCTACGAAGATTTACTGAGAACCAATGCGGAAAGGAGCAAAAATGAGCCGGAATATGAGCTGATTGATACCGGTATTTTTGATGAAAATGAATACTTCGATATTTTTATAGAATATGCCAAAGAAAGCCCTAACGATATCCTGGTGAGGTTAACCGTGGTAAACAAAGCCGAGAAGGATGCACCGCTTGTTATACTTCCCACGGTCTGGTTCAGGAATACCTGGAACTGGGGATATGATGACTATAAGCCACAATTGAATTCCCAGGAGGCAAATAGCATTACGGTGGTACATAAAGACCTGGAAATAAAAAAAATATATGCCGGGCAGTCCTCAAAAGTATTGTTTTGTAACAACGAGACCAATAATGAAAAGCTGTACCAATCTCCCAATATAACGAAATATTGTAAAGATGGAATCAATGAATTTGTGGTGCATGGTAATTCGCAGGCGGTAAATCCTCAGGATATAGGGACAAAAGCTTCTTTTTTAATTGACGGGCAATTCAGGGCCGGGGAAACCAAGATTTTTGAATTCAGAATCTCGGATAAAGACCTCGCCCTGCCTTTTGAGGATTCAGATGCGATATTTGCTGCAAGAAGGCGTGAAGCAGATGAATTTTATGCGGAGCTTCAGAAAGGAATAAAAACGGAAGATGAAAAATTGGTTCAGAGACAGGCCTTCGCAGGGATGCTCTGGAACAAAATGTTTTATTGCTACAACGTTGAAAAATGGCTGAAAGGTGATCCTGCCGGAATAAAGCCGCCCGGATCAAGGGAGAGAATACGGAATTATGAATGGAAACACCTTAACAATGAGCATGTCATTTCCATGCCGGATAAATGGGAATACCCGTGGTATGCTACCTGGGATCTGACATTCCATGCAATAAGTTTCTCATTGATTGATCCGGAGTTTGCAAAACACCAGCTGAAACTTTTTCTGTTTGAGTGGTATATGCATCCGAACGGTCAGCTCCCTGCCTATGAATGGAATTTCAGCGATGTGAACCCTCCCGTGCATGCCTGGGCGGTTTTCAGGGTCTTTAAAATTGATGAATACTTTAAAAAGAAACCCGATCTGGAATTTCTGGAAAGCGCCTTTCAGAAACTGCTGATGAACTTTACCTGGTGGGTGAATAAAAAGGATAAGAACGGAAACAATATTTTTGAAGGAGGATTTCTGGGACTTGATAATATAGGGGTCTTCGACCGCAATTCTGCGCTTCCGGACGGGGAGCAGCTGGAACAGTCTGACGGAACAAGCTGGATGGCCATGTTTGCGCTGAACATGATGAGAATTGCCCTGGAACTGGCCCTCTATAATAATGTTTATGAAGAAATGGCTATGAAATTTTTCGAACATTTCCTTTCTATCGCCAATTCTCTGGATAATATGGGAGATGAAAATTTCAGTCTCTGGGATGAGGAGGATGAATTTTTTTATGACGCAATCGCATCCAGGGATGGAAACCATATGTATCTGAGGATAAGAACAATTGTTGGCCTGATCCCCATGTTTGCCGTAGAGGTGATAGATGATGAAATGATCGAGAAGCTTCCGAACTTCAAGAGAAGAATGAACTGGGTTCTTGAAAATAAGCCTGAATTGGCAGCTCTGGTTTCCCATTGGGAAGTAAAGGGAAAGGATTCCAAACATCTGCTGTCCCTGCTAAGAGGACACCGCCTGAAAAGATTGCTTCACAGAATGCTGAACCCTGATGAGTTTTTAAGCGATTACGGTGTCCGGGCCTTATCTAAAGAATATGAAAACACCCCTTATACCATAAAGCTGAATGAGACAGAATACTCCGTAAAATATACGCCGGCAGAGAGCGACAGCGGGCTGTTCGGGGGAAACAGTAATTGGCGGGGTCCCATATGGTTTCCGGTTAATTTCCTGATCATAGAAAGCTTGCAGAGATTTTTCTTTTATTATAGCCCGGATTTTTTGGTGGAATACCCTACAGGCAGCGGGAATTATTTGAACCTGGATCAGATCGCCGATGCTTTGAGCAAAAGACTGACCAGGATATTCCTGAAAGATGAGAATGGAAACCGTCCGTTCAACAGCCAGTATCCCAGATTCCAGACTGACCCCGACTTTAAGGACTATATTTTATTTTACGAATATTTCCATGGAGATAGCGGACGTGGGGTAGGAGCTTCCCATCAAACAGGCTGGACGGGACTGATAGCCAAAATACTTCAGCCAAGATTCTCCAAAAAAGAAATTGCCGAATCTGAAACCGAAATGCCGGAAGAAGAAAAGCAGGATTGAACAACCGCAAACTGTTAATCAGCAGATTTATTTCGCTGCTTTACTTTTGGATTTATTCAAAAATTTGTTGGATTACTTCCAATGAAGCCGGAATTTTGAAATCCGTGATATGGTAATGATAATACACCAAAAGACTGTCCAAAAAATCTTTTCTGAACGGCTGGTGAATCTTTACCTGATATGGATTTTCTGAAGAAATGATATTTTTCCAGATGTTCGAGATATCTTCGTTAAATAACTGATGCGTCAGCCCATGAGAGAAGGTTCCCGTTTCGGGGTCCAGATACTTTCCATTATTGATCAGCGGGGCAACGCCCTGAATTTTTAATAATTTAATTAAAAATATAAAATGAGACTGATAGTTATGCCGGCTGAGCTCGTCAATAAATTCCTCGATACCCCGGAATATATTAAGGTTTTTATTCTCCTGTTTCAGGACCTGGTTTAAAAAGTCCGAAATGAAAAAGACGACGGTATTGGTTTTAATATCCGTATAAATGTCATTATTTTTCACGAGTTCAAACTTGGAAACGGTTTGGATGCCGTTCCCTCTTACGGGATTCACGGAAAAGTTAAGTTTGCTCAAAGGGAGAAGCAATGCCTTTTTTTTATTCTTCCTGGAATAAAGCCCTTTGAGGAAATATGCCTGAAAGCCGTCCTCTTCCGTAAAACAATGCAGAACAGCATCATTTTCCCCGTATTTTATAAAAGAAAGTAAAAAACCGTTTTGTGAATTCATTAATTAACTACGGCTATTTTCGCGGTAGCTTTGTCAGAGCCGTCTTCATTGGTCATCAGGACAAAATAGATGCCTGAAGCCACCCGTTTACCCCTTTCATTGTTCAGATCCCATTCATAATAGCCTCCGCGGGCAACTGCTGAATGTACCACATTGCCGGCAGCATCCGTAATTCTGATATTCGTTTTTTCTGCCAGTCCTTTAATTGTCACTTTACCTTTAAAATTGGAATAGACAACAGGATTAGGGTAAACCAGAACATTCCCGAAGCCGGAAGTTACATCGGCAACATCACCCTGATAAGTGACGATTCCGTCATACGATACAAAATATACTTTTCCTGTCTTTCTGTCTACCTTAATGTCGGTAATACTGTTGGTAGGCAATGGTGAGTTTTCTTTTGTAAAATGTTTTATGGTTTGCTGGCCGTCTGAAGAGAGGTAATATACGCCACCGCCATCTACGGAAACCCATTTGTGATCTCCCGCATCTACTTCAATCTGTAGAATCTGCGCATCTCTGAAGAGCTCCTCGCCAAGTCCGTTTTGCTCGATAACTATAGGTTCCACCACAGCATTTGGATCTTTGATGGCATTTACGGCATTAGACAATACCCTGAGGCCGCTGTCCGTTCCTATCCATGCATCCCCGGATTTATCAATGGCCACGGAAACCGTTCCGTTTCCGTTTGCGGAAAAGCCGTTTGACTGGTTCAAAACATAAGTTTCATCATCCGAAACATTAGTGGGAGTATTTTTATAATCATAAGCCATGAAAGTATTGGTCCGTGGAAGCGGAACCCAAAGTAATCCTTCATAGAACAAGGGTTTTTGGGTTGTAATACTCACTCCCGTGTTTTTAATGACAAACTGATCGGCTGTTTTATCATAAGGGGCGATCACGGCATCGGTATTGGCACCGAAACCTGCGGAAGCATATAAGTTGTTCTGATCATCATAAACAAAGCCTACAGGCCTGAAATGAAAAGCATCCGGAGAGGCAAGATCATAATATTTTACGAAATCAAAATCCTTATTGGTGGGATTATAGGCCATCTTATAGATTCCGTGTCCGCTGGCATTGTTATAATTGGCAAAAAATACCTGGCTGGGATTGGCTGGGTCTGCAATAACGTCCAGTACATTGAATGTGGTAGTGTTCCCGATAAAATATGAGGGATAGATCCACTGCATGCCATTAAAGAAGTAAAAACCCGGATTTCTCGGATTGATGATCGGAGGATTAAACCTTCCGTCCCTTCCGCCGCTGGATACCAGGATCTGATTATCACCATACAGGCTTATTTTATAGGCATAATTGAAATAAGGGCCATCAGGCCTGAATACATTATTGTTTTCATCCTTGATTCCGGACAGTATGGTTCCTCCATAAGCCTTTCCACCCATGGTGACTGCCGTATTGCAATCTTCTCCGAAACTTACGGTGCCCGTATAATTTCCGTTGGTATTGAAAAGGTAAATTCTGCTTTGATCGGTTACGACAATATTATTGGCATTTACTACAACATCACGTACGTTGGTGAACGTTTGAGACAGGGGAGTTGCCGTACCATTATTGTAAATATAGACCGAGGTTGGTGATGAAAAGCTGAGTACAGGCTCGGAATCGATGTTTGTGAAAGTGCCGGGCATTTCTGTTGTCCAGGTGGAGAACACAGGGAAAGTAGTATTCATTTCATGGCTTTTCAGTCCCGTATTGGTTACTGAGAATACTTTATTGCCCACTATGGCAGCTTCATTGCTGGCTTCGTAAATACCGCCAGTCATAAAAAATGCGGAATCTCCGAACTCTTTTTTCTTCAGGTCAAAGATGGAAACCCCATATCCTACGGAAATCACCGCTTTGTCGCCGGTAATGGAAATATGATTAATTTTTTTGCTTCCGTTATAACCTGTTGCAATGGGAATATCCACAATATAGGTAATGCCGTCCGGGGTTATTACATCCATGGAACCGTTCTGGTATCCTACAAGTGCGGTCTTAGTTTGCGGATTATAATCAAAAGCGGATATCTTTACCTCATGCAAGCCGTTGGCTTTAGATAGCTTGGTAATCTCTCCGGTTGAAATGGTATAGTAGAAGACTCCGTTTTCTGCAGCTGCAACGAGCCTTCCGTTGTCCTCCTTCAAAGCCAGGACATTGTTATACGAAAAGAGGTCCGCCCATTTTTTTGAAGAGATGACCTGAGCATTAACCCATGACAGGGATGCTAAAATACCAAGAGAGATGAGAGATAATTTTTTCATATTATGCTGTTATGCTGCTATCGATTACCTGATTGTTCCAGGAAATATGCTGTACGTTTTTATTTGAGTCAAAAAAGAAATCTATTCTTCCCAGGAGGAGTCCGGCCCAGCCTACCTGGTTTACCAGTACATTTTTGCCCTGCCTGTTTTTGAAAATCTGGGGCTCCGGTAGAAAAGTATGGGTATGCCCACCCAGAATAATGTCAATATTCTCGGTACTGGCAGCCAGAATTTTATCACTTACCTTGCCGGGATCCTCTTTATAATCATATCCGATATGGGAAAGGCAGATGATAAGATCACACTTCTGATCCTTTTTCAGGAAATTGGAGTAATGCTGGGCGACATCCACGGGATCCGAATATACTGTTTCTCCGTATTGTTTTTTCCCGACAAGGCCTTCCAGCTGGATCCCTACACCAAAGATTCCCACTTTAATCCCGTTTTTATTAAAGACCTTATAAGGAGAGGTTTTTCCGTCAAGAACCGTATTTTTAAAATCATAGTTGGAACAGATAAACGGGAACTTCGCGTTCGGGAGCACTTTTAAAAATCCGTCCAGTCCGTTATCGAAATCGTGATTTCCCATAGTAGAGGCATCATACTTCATCATAGACATCAGTTTAAACTCCAGCTCACCTCCGAAAAAGTTAAAATAAGGTGTTCCCTGGAAAATATCCCCGGAATCAAGCAATAAAACATTTTTCTCCCGATCTCTGATTTGCTGGATCAGCGTTGCTCTTCTGGCAAAGCCTCCCTGATTAGGATTTTTTGTATAGCTGGAATCAAAAGGTTCTATTCTGCTGTGCTGGTCATTGGTATGAAGAATGGTCAGCTTATTTGTAGATTTCAGGATGTTGTGATGCAGTTCCTCCGCCATCATCAGATTAGGGGTTAAAGCCATGGCCAGGGTTCCGCCACCTACTGTTTTTAAAAAACTTTTTCTATCCATTACTTTTTACCAATAAAATTGAGTCGAACATCCGTATTTGGGGTTATCTCAGCGTTCTTTCTGAAATAATCAATGAATAAATCCCTTAGCTTGATTCCTGTGGAGATCAGCTCCCCTTTTGCAAAGAACTTCATGTTATCTCCGCCTAAAGCCAGATAGTCTGAAGTGGCGATATAATAATCCTGTCCGGGATTTACAGTTTTTCCGTTAATTAGGGTTTTGGTTATCTCTCCGTTGTTAGTTTCGATATATAGATGGGAAACAGGATTGTTGACCTGCGTTTTGGCGTAATAATCAAAAAGCCCCTGCAAATCTGTTCCTTTCATTTTTACAATGATCACTTCATTTTCGAAAGGCATTACCTCATAAACACTTTTAAGTAAAATATCACCTTTCCCGATGGTTGTCCGTATTCCTCCGATATTGATTAAAGCGGCATCAATATTTTTCTTCAGATTGGCTTTTGCCCACTCATTGGCTCCGTCGAAGGTATAGTCTGCTAAAAGATTTCCCAGATTGCTGTTGTCTCCCTGCTTCGTAAGATCTACACTGGTATGCGAGATTTTCTGGCTCATCTCCCGGTCCAGTTTCTGTTTATAAGGCTCAATCACCTTTATAAACTCCTGATCATCCTTCAGCTCTTTATTAATAGAAATATTTTCCCTGGTCTCTACATTGGCTACCTGCAAAGAGCCTGTTGTTTTACAGGCGGTAAGCGAGGCCAGAGCAATTCCTAATAATAAGAATCTATTTCTCATAATTTCTTTTAGTATATGCAAATATAATTATATGTATAATAAAACATTGTCATTTATTACAAATTCTTAGTCTAAATTATTAAATTTGACAAAAATAATTCTAACAGATGAGCATTTTAAAAGGAGTAGGTGTTGCGCTGGTGACGCCCTTTAATGAAGATTTATCCGTTGACTTCGACAGCCTGACCAGGCTTGTTGAATATAATATCGAAAACGGAACTGATTATTTAGTGGTACTGGGAACTACAGCAGAGGCTGCAACGCTTTCTGCAGAAGAGAAAAAACAGGTTACGGATCACATCATTAAGGTGAATAATAAGCGTCTTCCTCTGGTATTAGGAATCGGTGGTAACAATACTCTTGAAGTAAAAAAACAGATAGAAGAAGCAGATCTGTCAGCCTTCGAAGCGGTACTTTCTGTATCCCCTTATTATAATAAGCCTAATCAGGAAGGCCTTTATCAGCATTATAAAACTTTGGCCTCCACAGGTAAGAATATTATAATTTACAACGTTCCGTCAAGAACGGGACAAAACATTGAAGCAGATACAACCCTGCGTCTGGCAAAAGAATTTCCAAACCTGTTTTTAATTAAAGAAGCGGCACCTAATATTCTACAGTATTTTGACATCTTGAGAAAGAAACCTGAAGGGTTCTCTTTGGTTTCGGGAGATGATGAATATACATTACCGGTAACCCTGGCAGGAGGAGACGGAGTGATTTCCGTGATCGGGCAGGCCTATCCAAAAGAATTTTCCACCATGGTACAGCTGGCCTTTGAAGGAAAAGTGAAAGAAGCATATGAAATCCATAACAGACTTGTTGATATCACCCGTCTGATCTTTGCGGAAGGAAATCCTTGCGGAATCAAAGCTGTTTTAACGGAAATGGGAATCATTAAAAACTATCTGAGGCTGCCTTTGACACCTGCTTCAGACGGGCTTTATGCCAAAATAAAGGCGGAAATGGCGAACATCCGGTGATCAGCGGTAGCAACAGCTGGTAACAGTAAAATTCATCTATCAACATATGAAGTGAAGAGCTTACCGCTTTTCACTTTTTTTAATCATTAGGTCATATTATGAAACTGATAAAAGCAACAGAAAAAGATATTCCCCTCATTCAGGATCTGGCAAGAAAATCATGGGAAAATGCCTATGCGGAGATACTTTCAAAAGCTCAGAGGGAATATATGCTTATTACCATGTATTCCAGGGACGAAATTTCAAGTCATATGAAAAACCCGGATTATCATTATTATCTTATCCAGGATGAAAACCATCAGTCCTATGAAGGTTTCCTGGGATATGAAAATCATTATGAAGCCCGAACAACCAAGCTTCACCGCATTTATCTGATACCCGAGAGTAAAGGGAAAGGGCTGGGCAAAAAGGCATTGGAGTTTTTAAAAGAAAAGGCTTCGGAAAGCGGTGATGTAAGAATTATCCTGAATGTGAACAAATACAATTCTGCAAGGAAATTCTATGAGTCTCAGGGATATAGAGTATATGATGAAGGGATTTTTGATATTGGCAATAACTTTATCATGGATGACTATCTGATGGGACTTATATTTCACAAATGATTGACTTAAAATTTTGTAACATTTCAGTATAATTCTATAACGGGTGACCTACTTTTTTGTTACATCTTTGTGCCAGACCAAATCACTTTTATAAAAATACATTCATATGCTTGGTTTTAAGCTGTTTTAGCTTTTTATCAGTATATTTTTTTCATCCTTAGTGTTTAAATTCCTGTATTCAACAATGCAGGAATTTTTAGCTGTTAGAAAATATTTTAAAAAAAAGTCTTCCTAATTCACTTTTTAATGAAATAAAATATTATATTTACTAAAAATTTTTACACACTAACTTAGGATGAAATTGTATGTGAAATTTGATTTCAATGCTCTTTGTAAAAAAGTATTGGATGAAAAGCTAAAAGAACAGGGCTTGAAGTACCGGCTGCTGAATTTTGGGGAAGTTGAGTTTTATGAGTCATTTACCCAGGAGCAGCACAAGGCTTTCAAGAAAAACCTTGAAGATTATGGTATTGAAATCATAGAAAACCAAAAGACCACCTTGGTACAAAAGATCAAGGATGCTATTGTGGAGCTGGTTTTCTCTGATGAGGTTATTCCGGTAAAGGCTTCTATTTATATTGCTGAGAAACTCAACCACAGCTATGGGTATTTATCGAATCTGTTCTCGGAAGCGGCCCATATATCCATAGAGAATTTTATTATCCTGCAGAAGATTGAGCATGCCAAAGAGCTGATCATCAGAAACAGGCACAGTCTAACGGAAGTAGCCCAGAAACTTAATTATTCCAGTGTAGCTCATCTGAGTTCCCAGTTTAAAAATACAACGGGAATCACGCCTTCACAATTTCAAAAGATCGTTGCCAAAAGAAGGAAAGTGCAAAGTCTGGTAGTAAATTCTAAAATGGTATATGACTAGGGAGTATCTGAATGTTTTGCTTGCGGATTCAAATGAAGGAAATCTGGTATTGATTAAGAATATACTTCAAGACTTAAAAATAGAAATTAATGCGCGGGATTTTTACAATGGGAAAGATTTAATGGAATATCTGAACGGCAGAGAAACTATTGTTCCGGAAATTATTTTTATGAGCTACGACCTTCCTGGAAAGAATAGCCTGGAATGCCTGGATGCCATTAAGGCGGATCTGAGATTTTCCAATATCATTCTCCTTGTTTATTCCGAATTTCTGCCGGAAGAGCTGATAGAAGAGATCTTTATACGGGGTGCCAATATTTATATGAGAAAGCCGGATAACTATCAGGAGCTGAAAAAAGTAATATCTGAAGCCATAACCGTTAGCTGGCAATACCATACATCAGGCCTGAATAAGGATTATTTTATAATGAAAGTTAAATAAGATAGCCGGGTATTGTACTGTTGCAGGATACTCTTCAGTACATAATATTCACATGAAAGTGAAAATTATATAATTAATGATTAAAATAATATAAAAAAGAATTCAGACCATATCATCATTTTTGTAACATAAAACTTAAAAACACAAATTAAATATATTAAACAAGAATGAACAAAAAATAATTGTTTCAGTCTGGTAAAATTATAATCACAATGTTAGTTAAACAAAATGAATTATAATAATTTCCAATTAAAAAGCGTAGAAGATCTTTAAACAAACGGTACAATCATGAAAACTCATAGTAATTAGAGGAATTCACTTTACTAATCCTTTAATGAAAAACACAGTTAGTTTTTATAATAAGCAAGTTGGAAACATAATTCATTTTGTTTTTTATTTATATAGTAATTAAACTTCAAATAATATTAATATATCACCATTTCACAAAATATTAATCATGTTAAGCTTAAGCTATTAAACAGGAACAAAAGTAATTTCTTCTAAATAACAGTTTTATAAGGGGGCCGCGTAAAGATTTTCTTTTCGCGGTTTTTTATGAAATTTTACTCCATTTGTTTTTCCCTTTGTAATATTTCAGATAATAATTTTTGATAAGCTGATGATCAGGATTGCTTAGCAGGGGATCCGTTGTAAGTATTTTTTCTACGGTAGCCTTCGTTACTTTTATAATTGCTGAATCATATACAAGATCCAGCCTTTTGAAATCCACAACACCGCTCTGCTGGGTTCCCAGGATATCCCCGGGACCGCGCAGCTGCATGTCTACTTCCGAAATTTTGAAGCCGTCATTCGTTTCTGTCATTGTTTTAATACGTGTTCTGCTTTCTGAAGACAATTTATCGGAGGTCATAAGGATGCAATAGCTCTGTTCCGCCCCCCGTCCTACACGTCCACGCAGCTGATGGAGCTGTGACAGGCCGAACCTTTCGGCACTTTCAATAACCATAACTGACGCATTAGGTACATTCACACCCACTTCAATCACCGTTGTTGCAACCATGATCTCCGCTTTTCCGGAAGCAAAATAGTTCATGGCGGCATCTTTTTCATCCGGCTTCATCCTTCCGTGAAGCATGGTTACGTTATAATCAGAAAAAGCATTCATTATATGATCCAGGCCTTCCATCAGATTTTTATAATCTAAAGTTTCTGACTCTTCGATCAAAGGATACACAAAGTATACCTGCCTTCCTTTCCTGATCTCATCCCGGCAGAAGTTGTAAACAAATACCCGGTCTTTTTCCCTCCGGTGAGCGGTGATAACCGGCTTTCTTCCCACAGGCATTTCATCGATCACTGAAACATCGAGATCAGAGTAGAAGCTCATGGCCAGGGTTCTCGGGATGGGAGTGGCGGTCATTACCAGGATATGCGGCGGGATTCTGTTCTTCGCCCATAATTTTGCTCTTTGGGCAACGCCGAACCTATGCTGTTCATCAATAATAGCCAGGCCTAGATTTTTAAATTTAACCTTATCCTCCAAAACAGCATGGGTTCCTACGAGAATGGGAAGTTCACCACTTTCAAGCTCCTGATGAATGATTTTTCTTTCGGAGGCTTTGGTAGACCCTGTTAAAAGCCGGACAGCAATACCGGTTTCTTTTAATAAGTCTTTTATTCCGTTATAATGCTGTTGTGCCAGAATTTCCGTAGGTGCCATCATGCAGCTCTGGTATCCGTTATCCATGGCGATCAGCATGGTTAATAAGGCAACCATGGTCTTTCCGGAGCCTACGTCTCCCTGCAGGAGTCTGTTCATCTGTATCGGCTTTTTCATATCCTGCCGTATTTCCTTTAATACTCTTTTTTGTGCATTGGTAAGCTCAAACGGAAGATGGTTCTTATAAAATTCAGTAAAATGATCCCCCACAATAGGAAACGGATTTCCGTATGCCTGGGTTTTATGATGGAGCTTTTTCAAACCATAGCCCAGCTGGAAAAAGAAGGATTCTTCAAATTTCAACCTGTAATTGGCTTTTTCATAATGTTCCAGATCTTTCGGAAAGTGTATGTTCAGATAAGTGTGCTGTCTTGTCAGAAACTTGAATGCTTTCATCATATAGCCCGGAAGGTTTTCCTGGATCAGGTTAGGGATTTCCTTGCAGATATTCCTTATAATAGTCTGAAAGAATTTTTGGTTCAATCCCCTTTTGGTTAGCTTCTCCGAGCTCGGATAAATAGGCTTCAGCCTGTTGTCACTTTCTTTCTTTTCCTCAATTTCTATCTCGGGATGGGGCATGGAAAACTGTCCTTTGAAAAGATTCACTTTCCCGAAAATATAAATTTCCCGGTTTATGGGAAGCTGTTCTTTCATCCATTTGGAATACTGGAACCACACCAGATCTATCGTTCCTGTATCGTCATTGAATTTGGCGGAGAGCCGTTTGGTTTTTCCGGTCTGGATTTCCTGAAGCTGTGTGATCTTGCCCTTCAGCTGTATCTCAAGGTTGTTTTCCTGAAGCTGTGCTATTTTATATACCTTGTTTTTATCCAGATAACGGATGGGGTAGAAGTTCAAAAGATCTTCTACCGTAGAAATTCCCAGTACATTTTTGATCAGTTTGGCTTTTTCAGGACCTATGCCCTTAACGTATTCTATAGATGTTTCTAAAGTCATTATTCGGTAAAATTAACCTTATCCCGTATGGTAGAATGAATTTAAAGCTGAATTTAAAAAAATAATCTTTCACAAAAAAGACTCCTGTTCAGAGCCTTTATATATTTAATCTTTAATTTTAGATTTGAATCTTTTCTGGTAATCTTCCCATTGTTCTCTGGTCGTGATCTTTTTAAACCAGTCTTTGGAAATCAGTTCCAGATAAGGTTCCAGTTCTTTTGCAGAAAGTTCACCCTGTAAAATAGTGATCGGGTCACCTCTTTCATCCAGAAAAACAGTGCTTGGCACTGCCGCTACATTCATATACTGAGTGAATTCATGAAGCGAATGCCTGCCTTTTCCCTGCTCAGTGTTAAAATTCGAAAACGTTCTCCCATAGATCTCTACCGCTTTTTTTTCTTCGGCATCGAATTTTACGGGATAAAAGCTCTCATTGATAATTTCTGCAATGACGGGATGCCCGTAAGTTTTTTTATCCATAATCTTACAAGGGCCGCACCAGTCGGCATAGAAGTCAATCAATATCTTTTTCGGGGTCTGCTTCTGGGCTTTCAGGGCATCCTCAATGGTCATCCATTTTATCTGGGCGAAGCCGAAGCTAAGCCATAAGAGGCAGATTATGCTTATAATTTTCTTCATGACTTGGTATTTAGAGTAAAAATAAGCATAATTTGCTTATTTTTATTTGACGTCTTGCATTAATCTTTTCACATACGGGGATATCAAAATTAATATAATACCGGCAATTACAGCATATAATCCTAATTGTTTATATCCATCGGTATAAGTGATCAAAGCTTCATAATTGCTGGAATTTTCTTTTGTAGTAGCCATTCCTGCCCCAATAATTCCTGCTACGTATTGGCCATATGCGGATGCCAGGAACCACATTCCCATCATCACTCCCTGAAGTTTGTTGGTGGAAAGTTTCGTCATGATAGAAAGCCCGATGGGAGACAGGCACATCTCACCTAAGGTAATAACAAATAATGCGATCGTAAATATACTTAAAGAGGTGATCCCTAGACTATTGGCAAAATATCTTGTGGCAAAGATTACATAATATCCTAATCCCAGAAAGAGGAAGCCTAATCCGAATTTAATAATGGTATTCGGCTCAATTTTCCTGTTCCCAAGCCATATCCAAAGAAGCCCGAGAGGAACGGCCAATAAAAGGATAAAGAAAGCTCCGCCTGAATTATTCACGCCATTTGGGTTAAGGTTAAGCAAATCCCTGTTAAGGTTTTTGGCGGCAAAAATACTTAAAGAGCCTCCGCTTTGCTCGTAAATCCCCCAGAAAATAACGGAGAAAATAATAAAAACCAGGGCAGCTATTAATTTCTTTCTTTCGGCGGTAGTTACCTTGGACATTTCGTAGAAAAGGTAAAGCAGGGTTAAAGGGCCAACAGTATACATAAAATAATTGGTATACTGAGGAATGGAAACCATAGTCATGATCAAAGGGATGAAGATCAAAGTACCTACATACACTGCAATTTCCTGCCATTTTTTAATTTTTTTATGAGGTTCGTCAGACAGGGGATGTCCCGGTTGCAGACCTATGGGGCCCAGCTTTTTCTGGGTGAAGATAAAATTGATCAGACTGATCATCATAACAATGGCTGCCAGGCTGAATGCTATATTCCATGTCTTATCATGAGGGATAGAAGACGAAAACAGATCACCCTGTCCGATGGCCACGCACAGATAGCCTCCGAGAAGAGCTCCCAGATTGATGCCTGCATAAAATAATGTGAAGCCGGCATCGGTCCTGGTATCCCCGGATTTATAAAGCTTTCCTACCATGGTAGAGATATTGGGCTTGAAAAAGCCCGTTCCGATAATGGTAAATGATATCCCAAAAAAGAAATAATCATGAGGATTAAGGGAAAGAATAATGCTTCCGGCTATCATTAAAAGTCCTCCCCAGAAAAGAGATTTTCTAAAGCCCAGAATCTTGTCGGCGAACAGTCCTCCAATAAAGGTGAAGGCATAAACGAATGCCTGAGTGGCCCCATATTGAAGATTGGCTTTCTCTTCCCCAAATCCAAGCTGGGAAATCATGAATACGACAAGCATACCACGCATGCCGTAAAAGCAAAACCGTTCCCACATCTCAGAAAAAAAGAGGTTCCAGATCTGATTAGGATATTTTCCTTTAAAATTTTGTATTTCGTCTAAAGTCAAGCTCATAGCGATTGATGAATTAGTTTAATTAGCGTATATCGGGATTGATAAGAACATACGAAAATAAAAAAAACCTCTGACTTGGCAGAGGTTTTAATGTATTTATTGATGCGGATCAGCTTACGCCATGCATCATTTTCTTTAATAACGGGGAAATTAACGCCAGAATAACGGCAGCAATACCACAAAGAACCACGAATACCATGAAGAATTCAAACAGATTGTGGATTTCAAATCCTGCAAAGGTTGGGTTCTGTAATGGCAACTGTGCCTTTTCAAACGCTGTAACCTGGGCAGGTGTTAATGTTACTTTTTTGTCTAATACATCTTGTAGGTTTACTCCTATCTCTTGTGCTTTTTTAAATTTATCACCTGTAGCCGGAATAAGTGCTCCCAGTGAACCTGCTAGAGCATAACCTGCCGCGTTAGAAATAAAGAAAACACCATACAATAAGGAAGCAAATCTTTTTGGAGCTAGTTTACCAACCAATGATAAACCGATTGGTGATAAACAAAGCTCACCGCAGGTTTGGATAAAGTAAAGAAGCATTAGCCATTTGATGGCTAATAATCCAGAGTTTCCTAAATCTTTTACATTATGTGCGATAATAAAATAGCTTAAGGCTATTAAAGCCAGACCCATCGCTTGCTTCATCGGTGAAACTGGCTCTTTTCCTCTTGCCCTTAATTTATCCCAGGCCAAACTGAATGGTACAGCTAATAATACAACAAAGATTCCGTTGAAAATCTGAACCATTGAAGGTGGCATGTTCCATCCCAAAATATTTCTGTCAGTTTGGTTGTCCGCGATAAACGTTAATGAAGATCCTGCCTGTTCGAAAGCTGCCCAAAAGAAAATAATAAAGAAAGATACAATGTAAATAACCCAGATTCTTTGTTTTTCAATTTTGTTCTCTGCAGAGCTCATAATTAAGAAAGCCAAAGAAATACCAGCTGCATAGATGAAAGGGTAAATAATCCCTTTAATTAATTGTCCCATTTCCACAGAGTTAAACCCAAACTCTCCTACAAGTAAATACCTGAAAGCAAAGAATAGGACAACAAATAAGAAACCTGTAATACCCAGAGCCTTTCCTGAGAATTTAGCGGTCTGAGTTTCTCCTTCTTCAAAGTCCGCACTTGTATTATGTTTTGGCAGCCCACCGATAGGTCTTCCTTCCGGAGTTACTACATATTTGTTTTTGAGGATAAAGAAAGTTACGGTTCCGATAATCATGGCAATTGAAGCCGCTAAAAATCCCCATTTAAATGCAAAAATATCCCTTACTCCGGTTGTAGCGTCCTTTACATCTCCTAAGTAAGGACAAATAAATTGACCTAAAAATGCCCCAATATTAATTCCCATATAGAAAATCGTAAAGGCAGAGTCTAATTTTGATTTTTCTTGCTTTGGATAAAGGCTTCCAACCATGGAAGAGATATTCGGTTTGAAGAATCCGTTACCGAAAATGATAATGAACAAAGCCAGCCACATGATAAGTTTAGCACTGTCTAGGCTCGCAGA
The DNA here is from genome assembly GCF_041361455.1 of Chryseobacterium gossypii. Lineage (NCBI taxonomy): Bacteria > Pseudomonadati > Bacteroidota > Flavobacteriia > Flavobacteriales > Weeksellaceae > Chryseobacterium > Chryseobacterium gossypii. Next base: position 38,791 of record NZ_JBGCUR010000027.1, read on the forward strand.
AAAAGTTGAAGCACTGATGAAAAGTAAAAATTGGCCAATTGCCATTAATGAACCTCCAATTAAAATCGCATTTCTGTTCCCAATATACTTATCTGAAATAAACCCTCCCAGAAGTGGAGTTAAATAACATAAAGCTAAGAATCCACCATAGATGATCGCAGCATCAGCTTCTTTAATTAATAAGGAATTAACCATAAAGAGCGTCAAGAGAGCCCTCATTCCATAAAAGTTAAAACGCTCCCACATTTCTGTTCCGAAAAGAACCCATAACCCTTTGGGATGTCTGGAACTCTTATTCTCTACAAATTCATCCGGTTTCGGACTTAATGCTTCAGTATTATCCATTCTATTGTTAATTTTTGTTAAGACTGACAAATATAGTTTTTTTTGTGTTTTCAGCAAGATTTTAATTTTATATTTAAAGAAAAAAGCTGCAGAATCATTCCGCAGCCCGATATTTTTCTAAAAAAGACCTAAATTAATGCCCTTTTTCTTTCATGATTCTATTTAACCTTTTTAACATGGAAAGTCCTAATAACGTTGCAAATATCAATAAAGCGAAATTTACAAGAAAATAATTCACTTTATTATCATAATTGTACCACGTACTGGCAAGGATCCCCGATAGCTTATTACCAACGGAATTGGCCAGGAAAAAGCCTCCCATCATTAAAGCTGTTATTCTTGCCGGAGAAAGTTTGGAAACAAAAGATAGCCCCATAGGAGACAGGCATAATTCTCCAACGGTAATAACCCCGTAACCGGCTACCAGCCACCACGGTGAAACCTTAACAGCACCGTTATCTCCTGCCATCACCGCAGCTACCATTACTAAACAGGATAATCCTGAAATGAACAATCCCAGAACGATTTTTGTGGGGGTAGAAGGCTCCTTTCCTTTCTTCCGCAGCATAGCCCAAAAGCCAACTACAACCGGCGTAAGAACAATTACCCAAAACGGATTGATTGATTGAAATAACTCTGTATTGTACAGATAAACCTGTTTCTCAGGATTTTTTTCCAGTTCAGCACGCTGTCCGGGAGCAATGTTTTTAAAATAAACATCTTTTCCTGTTTCCTTAATGATATTTCCGTCCTTATCCTTTTGAGACTGAAACTGATCGTCATATACGGGAACTTCTTTATCCAGGTAGCTTTTTCCGTCAACCATATAGATGCTTTCCAAAGGTTTTTCCACAGAAGCCGGAACGCTTCTGTCCGTATAATAATTTGCCCACCTGGTCAGAGCTGTTCCGTTCTGTTTGAAAACGGCCCAGAAGAACATACTGATCATAAATATCGAAAGCAGGGCGCCAATGGATGTTTTTTCCTCAGGCTTTGCTTTAAAATACAGGGAGACATAAAAATAAATGACCGGAATACAGGCAAAAATAAATGCATCCGTACTATCACTGCCAAAAATATTGGAAGGAATGAACCATCCTATCGCTCCGGCAATAATTGCAGGTAAAAATACTTTGATCAATATTTCTGAGAGCTTAGTATCACCTTCCTGTACCGGCTTCATTTGTGCGGCGTGAATATAGTGCTTGCGGCCTATTGTAAAAATAATAAGACCTATCAACATACCTACACCGGCGGTAATGAAGGCTTCTCCCCAGCCGAATTTATTACGCATGAAGGCTGCAATGATATTGCAGATAAATGCCCCGATGTTGATCCCCATATAAAAAATATTATATCCCGAGTCCTTATTTGCTTTATATGGCTCTTCAGAATAAAGGTTCCCAAGTAGAGTGGAGATAGTAGGTTTAAAGAAACCGTTTCCGATGATAATCAGAGCTAAAGAGGTATAAAATAAAGGTAAATCTTTGAAAATACCCAGTCCGATATATCCCGCAGCCATTAATATGCCTCCTAAATAGATGGACCTGATATAGCCTAAAACCCTGTCCGCCAGAAAGCCTCCGATAAAAGGTGTCAGGTAGGTAAGCGCGATGTAGGTTCCGAAAATATCATCGGCTGTTTTATCCGGAAGTCCCAGACCTCCTTTCAGGCCGCTGGGTTCAATAACGTAAAGTACAAAAATTCCGAGGATAAGATAATACCCGAAACGTTCCCACATTTCCGTGAAAAAGAGGAAAGGCAATCCTTTAGGATGTTTAGTTTTCATATGTTCAGATTTCGAATTTTCCAAAAATAGGTTTTTAATTTTAATTGGTAAAATGGTTGAACTCCGTTAATGCACGGATGAGGTCATAAAAAATCCCTTCCGGGTGTCGAAAGGGATTGATCCATATCTATTGAGGATTCTATAAATTCTCTAAAATGAAATCCGTCATTTTCTGGTATAGCTGGGGCCTTGTATATCCGCCGTAAATACCATGGTTCTTATCAGGATAAGCCATAAAATCAAATTGCTTCCTGTTTTGGATCAGAGCCTCGGAGAACTCCATGGAGTTTTGGAAATGAACATTGTCATCAGCTGTTCCGTGGATCAGCAAAAACTTTCCTTTCAATAAACCGGCATACTCGGTAGGTGAGTTTTTATCATATCCTTCAGGATTTTCCTGCGGAGTTCTTAAAAATCTTTCCGTATAAACGGTATCATAATACCTCCAGTTGGTAACCGGCGCCACGGCAATCCCGGCTTTAAAGACATCCGCACCTTTTGTCATGGCCAGGCTGGCCATATATCCTCCAAAACTCCAGCCGAAAATCCCGATCCTGTTTTTGTCTATATAAGATTGGTTGCCAAACCATTTTGCCGCTGTAATCTGGTCTTCAATCTCATATTTGCCCAGATTCATGTAAGTTACCTTTTTGAATTTGGAGCCTTTATAGCCGGTTCCCCTGCCATCCACGCAGGCCACAATATAACCTTTCTGTACCAGAAGGTTGAACCACAGGGTGTTTCCGTTATCCCATGAGTTGGAAACCTGTTGAGAGCCCGGGCCTGAATATTGGAACATAAACAGCGGATATTTTTTGTTCGGATCAAAATTTTTAGGCTTCATAATCCAGGCATTCATCTGATCTCCTGCTGTATTGGGAATTGTGAAAAATTCCTTATCAACAAAATTGTCTGCTTTCAGTTTCTGAAGCTGGTCATTATTATTTTGCAGTTCCTTCACTATTTTCCCGTTTCCGTCCTTCAAAACATAGGTGTAGGGTTTAGAGGCAGTAGAAGAAGTTTCGATGAAGTAATTGTAGTTTTTACTGAAGTTGGCGGAGTTATTCCCCTCTGTATTGGAAATCAGCTGAGATTTACCATTCTCAATGTTGACTTTGGAGACTACTTTGTTAACGCTTCCTTTTTCGGTGGTCTGGATATAAATTTCCTTGGATTTCGGGTTATAGCCGTAATAATCTGTCACTTCCCAGTTTCCTTTGGTAACCTGTTTTTTCAGCTTACCGTCTTTATCATACCAGTACAAATGCCGGTTACCGTCCCTTTCAGAGGCCCAAAGGAAAGAATCATCATCCAGAAATTCTATGGTAACATTATCCGTATCGATCCATTTGTCATCTGTTTCGGTAAATAGTTTTTGCACTGTCCCTGTCTTTGTGTTTACCTTCAAAATATCGGAAGCGTTCTGGATTCTTTCGGAGGTAATTAAAACCATTTCATCCGGTTTAGCGGTCCGGATGATATTCGGGATGTAATAATTCTTAAAAGAGTTCAGGTTCAATGGTATCGTTTTGCCTGCATCCAGACGGTACAGCTGTGCGGTGACCACAGAGTTTTTCTCTCCTGCTTTCGGGTATTTATAGCGCATTTCAGCAGGGTACAGGTTTTTACCGTAGATCGGGATATAAATTTCCGGAACCTCACTTTCGTCAAATTTTACAAACACGATGGCGTCAGAATTTTTTGTCCATTCATATTGCCTTGCATGGCCGAATTCTTCCTCATACACCCAGTCTGCCAAACCATTGATGATAGAGTTTTTCTTGCCATCATTGGTGATCTGTATGATCTTTCCGGAATTTAGATCCTGGTAATATAAATTGTTGTCTGCAACAAAAGCCGCCTTTGTGGCATCAGGGGAAAATCTCGGTTCCTGAACGGGTTTACCGTCATTCAGGCTGATCACTTTTCCGGATTTTAGATCTTTTACATCAAATTTTCCAAGGAAAGAATGCCTGTAGATCGGCTCGCTTTCCTTCAATAAAAGAATTTTAGATTCATCATCGGAAAACTCATAGCTTTCGAACTGTCCGTCAACAATATTTCCTTCTTTTTGAGAAGTTTTATAAGAGTATTTTGCAATTCCGGTAGGTTCAATGACCAGATAGTTCTCACCGTTTTTCATGGAAGTGATTCCTGCAATACCTTTTCCGAGGTAATATCCTGAATATATTTTATTAAAAGTAATCTCCTGTGCTGCCACGCCCTGAAAAGCTACAGCAACCGTAAGCGTTAGTAAGAATTTTTTCATTGTAAAAATCGAAGTTTCATAAGATGCCAAATATAGTGATTTTATAAAAAAGCCGGCAGAAAATGATCTGTATCCGGGCTGATTGAACGCTATTATTCTAATGTATAGTATTGTTTGGCAAAAAAATTGAATATATTATTTCAGAATCCGATTAAAGTAATAATTATGGAAACGAATGCATACAACCAAAAGCTGAACCGTTATGTTTTGAACGACCAGATTGTATATACAGGTTTTTCAAGTTTTAAAGATGCAGAAGAATATGCGCAAAAGAAAGGGGGAAAATTGGTGGAAGTAGCTTTTAAAGGTGGAAATGATAATCCCGAAATTACAGATGAAGCCAACCTGTTTGAAAAAAAACTTCATTACTATGTGTATGCAGGTGATGAATACAAGTTCATCCATTCCTCTGATCCGGGTTTCAGGAAATATGCGGATGAATTGCAGAAAATAAAAGCAAAACTAAGGCAGGATGCACCGGATGAAAGATATCTGGCCAACTTTGAGATTGAGAATGCAGAAGACCCGATCATTGTGATCAAAAACGACCGCTTTGAATCGGTAACTTCCAGAGAGCGCTCCAAATATCTGAAGCACGCTCAAGTTTATGAAATAGGGGTGTCCCTACAGAAATCTTAAAAAAAGTATTATGAGCAAGACAAAATATTCAGAAAAAGCTCAGGACAAAGTAGGAAAAGTAATGCATGAATTCAAGGAAGGGAAGCTTAAGTCCTCTTCCGGAAAGAAAGTGACAAGCAGGAAACAGGCAGTAGCCATTGGTATTTCTGAAGCCAGAGAAAAAGGTTTAAAGGTACCGAAAAAGAAAAAGGATAATTAACAATAAAGCGGCCTGAAATTTTTCAGGCCGCTTTATTGTAGGCAGGTCAGTGACCGTATTGCCATTATTCTTTAAAAGTTATTGCTGATAATTATAAAGATTCTTGTAATATTCATCAGCCATTCTGTCGCTGTTAAACTGATCTTTTACATCGTTCATTGAATTGTACTGGATCTTTCTCCATTTTTCGGGATGATCGTAATATGTAGGGAGAATTTCGTTTTCCAGGATCTCGTATAATTGGTTCAGGTCATAATTATCCTGTTCATAGATGCTCATGTGCATGTAATCCCCTTTCGGGACCACAAAAGAATTTTCTCCGTGTTTGGCAAATTCAGGGACCCATCCGTCATCCGTAGAGAGATTTATGGAGCCGTTCATGGCGGCGGTCATACCTGAGGTTCCCGATGCCTCTCTCGGCACTCTGGGATTATTCAGCCATAAATCAGAACCCTGCTTTAGCAATTTGCTCAAGGCAAGCTCATATCCGGTTAAAACGGCCATGCTTTTATGGTTTTTGCTTTCCTCAACCAGGGAATTGAAGGTGGAAATTGCCGAATAGTCCATCGGGTAAGGCTTTCCAGCCCAGATGATCTGTACAGGGTATTTGGGGTTGTTCAGCAATCTGTAAAACCTTTCCTTATCATGCAGTAAAAGGTCCGCACGTTTATAGCTGGCGAATCTTCTTGCCCATACAATCGTGAAAACATTTGGATTGAACAGATTTCCTGTCTGGTCTGCCACAACTTTAAAAAGCCTTTTCTTCAGATGCTTCTTCCGGTAATCAAAAACCGTTTCGTCATTTTCATCTTTGGCATTATAGAGAGGTTTATCCGCCCAATATTTAAATTCCTGTGCATTAGTGATGGACGTGATTTCGCAGATTCCGGGATATTTGCTCCATATGGCTCTGGAAACAACGCCGTGAAGCTGGGAAACCCCATTGGCTATCTTAGCCATTTTAAGTGCGCATAATGAATGGTTGAAGCGGTCATCATCCGATCCTTCGATACTTTTAACATCTTCCATGCTGAAGTCTGAAAAGTAGGACATATCATAGCATAGCCTCAGGTTGTGCTTTTCATTTCCGGCTTCTTCCGGGGTATGTGTGGTGAAGACAAGCTTTTCCTTCACTCTGTTTAAATTACCGTCGTACTTTTTTAGCAGATGGAATGCTGCCGGAAGACCGTGAGCCTCGTTAAGGTGGTAGATATCCCTCTCCAGATTCATCTCATCGAGCAGCTTTGCGCCTCCTTTCCCCAGTAAGATGTATTGTGCCAGTTTTGTAGCCTCATTGGCATCATATAACTTATGGCAGATGGTCTTTGAAACATGATCGTTTTCAGGAACATCGGTCGAAAGAAAAAACAAAGGAGCAGTATGGAATATCTCAGGATCCAGGTACCATACCTTTACCCATACCGGTGCACTGTGAATCTCGATCTGAAATTTTATGCCCGTATCTTCAAGGAAACTGTATATTTTTCTGGTCCACACCGGTTGTAAGGTCTGATCGTGATTCCTCGCCTGATCATAATAGCCGAATTTCCATAAGATACCAATACCTATAAGGTCCTGCTTCAGATTATAGGCACTTCTCATATGGGACCCTGCTAAAAAGCCAAGCCCCCCGGAATATATTTTTAAAACCTGTTCAATGGCAAATTCCATTGAGAAATAGGCAACTTTTTTGGAATATTGGGGATTAACGCTATAAGGTATTTTAAAATTTTTAAAATCCATCAGTCACAGTTTTATATTAGAGGGGCAAAGGTATTAATTATGAAAATAAACTTTACATTAATTATTTGATAAATTAATTTTAAAACTGGGCATTGAATTGTTTTTTTACTTAACTTTAAGTATAAATTTTTGATAATCAAAAGCTTCATGATATGAAACCGTAGGTTTCATGTGTATTTGGGGATAAATAAAAAGTAAGCACATGAAAAAGGCATTTTCTGATGAAGATTTAATCAAGAATCTAAGTTTATATTACCTCAACCGGCACCTGAAAAAAAAGCCGATAGAAAAGTATCACCGTAAAATAGATGAGTCTTCCCTTCATGACCGTGAAAAGTATAAGAAGAAGTCTGAAATTTTACTGCTTAATTCCTTTATGCATCATTTTCCGGATGTTAAATTTGAAGACCTTACCTGCGAGAGCCCGGACTTTATCGCCAAATTCAACGACAAAAAAATAGGAATAGAGCTTACTGAGGTTATCAATCATCTCGAAATGAAGAAAGTTGAAAGTAATTTAAATAAAATTTTCCGTCAGGCTGAAATATTATTGGAACAAGAAGACACTACGAGATATCGTGGTGTTTATTTTTTGGAATTTCACTCCAATCTTAAGTTAGATAATCCGGAAAAACAGCAGGAAACCATTCTTTCCATTTATAAAAGCATTAAAAAAAATAAGCCTGTAGGGCATGTGAAAAGTCTCAGGAAATCTTTTCATCGCAGAAATGTTTTTATTACACATGAATATAACATGAATCTTTTTGATGAGCTTTGCTCGGAGAAGATCCTGGAACTGATCGAAAAGAAAAATGAAAAGTTCCCGTATTATGATACGTCTGTGGATGAATGCTGGCTGGTGATTGTTTCGGATATGAATTCCATTGCTTCCCGGTATACCTTTATTCAGGATAAGGAACATCTGAAAGAGGTAAAAAGTCCTTTTCATAAAATTTTTCACATTGAGAATCTTTGTGGAAATATTACGAGTATAAAGTAATTATTGTTAAAAATTCATTGTATTGGCTTTTTTATTGAATTTATTTTTTCAAATTTGTTATTATTGATGTAAAATGCTTATATTTGGTAGGTGCAGTTTTACATCACTTATTTAATAACCAATTGAAAAAATATGAGAAAAAGTTTACTGTTTTTCTGTTTATTGATATCACAATTATTTTTTTCACAGGCAGATTGCTCTACTGCGCTTCAGGTTTGCGGAAATTCAAATATCACTTATGCTCCTACGGGAATTGGTGCCGTTAATGAAAATTTAGGAGGATGCCTGATAACAGGTGAGCATAATTCCATATGGTACAGAATTACCATTGCCAGTAGCGGAACGCTTACTTTCGATCTTGTTCCCACAGATCCTGATGCGGATTATGACTGGGCAATTTATGGACCTAATGTATCCTGTGGAAGTTTAGGATCACCGATACGTTGTAATGCCGCCACAGTTATTGGGGTAGGAGCATCAACGGGATTAAATATGACCAGCACCATTACCAGTGCAGCCGGAGGTTCGCTTACCCCTTATTGTAAATATATGGATGTTCTGGCAGGCGAGACTTATTATTTATATATCGATAACTGGGTAGGAGCCGGCAGCAATACCATGGCCCCGTTCTCCCTGACCTGGGGAGGAACCGCAACATTGGCTTCACCATTCACAGATCCCAATATACAGATCCATCCGTTTAATCCGCCCGGAATCCCTGCGGCCAACCCAACGGATCCGAGAGAAGTAATCATATGTGAAGACCCCACCATTTTTGATTTCAATACCTTATCAGCAGGTATTTTAAACGGAAATCCGAATTTCCTGGTAAGCTATCACACCTCTTCCAATGATGCCCTTTCAGGGATAAATCCCATTCTGACACCTCAAACAGTAAGTACTACCGCTATCTATTACTACAGCATACATTACCTGGATCCCACGAATCCCAACAATCCTATCAATTCATGCAGGCAGGTAGGGCCTTTTAAATTTAAACAGGGAAATATTACAGGAACCGATGTCGTCCTTTACAGCTGTAATAATAACAATGACGGGGTAGCGACGTTTGATCTCACATCGGCAGGCGTCTTTTCTGACCCTACTGCTACCAAAAAGTATTATAATACTATGGCGGACCTTAATGCAGGAGTTAATGAAATTACGAATCCTACAACATTCGTATCCGCTGAAGGCACGGTTTATGTAAAAATCACTTCCCAGTATGGATGTACGGCAACAGCGAAAATCTCTCTGAAATTTTATCCTGTTGTTACGGTAACGGAAGCTACATTAAGATCCTGCTTTATTGAGTCTAA